>JAUSCY010000067.1 GCA_030650995.1 Sheuella sp.
TATCAGGCAGAGTGCGCCTGCAGCCTGAAGTTTTTCTTGTATATCCTGAGCCTGCTCAGCTGAGCCAAACCCATCCAGTACGACGCGTACTTTGATACCCCGCTGTGCTGCTTGCGTGAGATGGTCCAGGATTTTTTGACCCGCCATGTCAAGGCGAAAGATATAGGTTTCGAGGTGAATGCTGGTAGTCGCCCGATCAAAGGCGTCACAGAGAGCAGGGAATAACTGCACGCCGTTTTCGAGTAGGGTGATGGCGTTGCCGGATTTCCAGTGGACGTGTGGAGAATAAGTCATTTCTTCAGCAGCATTCTTATCAGGCAACATACATTTCTCGACTCAATCTGCACCATTGCAGTTTGATCAGTCTGAAGTAAGCAGTCACCTGATTCAACGGTTTGACTGGTCATGCCGTACAAAAACCACACCCACTAAATTGCAACTGAATCTTTCTGGAGGATTGACTAGGAAAGACCATGTGCTATTAAATTTAAACACATGATCTATAAATATTCAGGAACCTAAGTTTATGAAATACAAATTTTGCATAATTTAATTTCTGATGAGATACATCAGGATGCGATTGAATCTCATCATAGATACCAGCATGTCCAATATAAAGGAGTTATATGGGATTTAAGTCATTTAAATTCATTTGCTATGCATGTTGACCCGGGGCTTGGATTTGACGTGTCTGTTGTTGTACTTTTTTCTTGTCATTGTTTTTCCCGAGCGCTCACGGTTCATGAATCCAAGGAGCAGATGATTTTCAGCCAATGTTTGTATGATGATGGAAGGGAGATACGCATTCTTGACGAATCTAGATACCTTCTTTCAAGAAAATTTCTTCCTCGAATAATGCGTGAGTTAATCGATAGAAAAATTCAGGTGCTACCTACAGCAAATTTCTTAACGATTGAAATGCACAGAAAAAATGAAGAGGAAAAGTATGCAGTATTCTTTGACGTTAAAAAAGATGTGCGTAAAAAAAAGAGAATTTTGCTACGCGTACAGTCCGCATACTTATTAGAAAAGTTTTCTTTTCGTCAGCAGAAGGCTAAGAAAGTAGGGTTTTATACGTTGATAAGGTCTGTGTACGAGTGTCGACCCATCCGGGCTTAAAAGACAAAGGCCACCAATTGGTGGCCTTTGCATGCGAGGTTCTCTATTACATTTCTGTAAATTTCCACTCCAGGTGGAACCCTAAGGGCGGCACTGACTTTTTCACTCGCTCTGAACAGATCTTTAAAACATAATAAACGCGTTTGTTATGGATAGTCAAACAACTATCTTCTACCCCCAACCAATCCAGTAGCAAGCGCCGTCCCCAATAAAATAACCAGGCCACCCAGCAGGACATGCAAAGTCACCGCCTCATCCAGGCATAGCCACCCCCAGAACACTCCAAAAACCGGTACAAGGAAGGTTACCGTCATCGCCTTGGATGGGCCAATACTGATCAGCAGTTTGTAATAAAGCGTATAAGCAATCGAAGTGCAGAGGACGGTGAGTGCCAGCACCGCTCCCCACGCACCGATACTCACGGGCGTTTCGGGCCAAAACCAAATACTGAAAGGCAGCAGCAATAATCCGGAAGAAATCAGCGAACCCGTTGCGGTCGCGACGGGATCCGCACCCTTGAGATACTTTTTAGTGAAGCTCGCGGCAATGCCATAAAAAATCGGTGCAGCGACACCCGCCGCGACTGCAAGAGCCGAGCCCGAGGCACCGAACGTCAGCTTGTCCCAGACCAGCACGACGATCCCGGCAAAACCTACAAACAACCCCAGCATGCGCATCGGCGGCAATACGTCTTTGAGCCAGACCCAAGCAATGGCCGCCCCCCAGAGAGGCGTCACCGCATTGATGACTGACATCGTGCCGGACGGGATTGATTGCGTCGCATAGGCAAAGAAAACAAAAGGCAGGGCAGAATTAAAAACCCCGACGATTGCGATCTGGCGCCAACGCGCGAGAAGCAAGGGAATTTTTTTCTGAATGATCAGCAAGGGCAGTAACAGCAATCCCGCGCAGAGCGTACGCAGCCCCATCATAGGCAACGGTCCGAGCTCGCCGACCGCCAGTCGCATGAATAAAAAAGACCCGCCCCAGACTGCGGCGAGAATAAGCATAATGTAGAGATCGTTGCGACGCATGAGGCTTGTGCTGCGAGAGGGGGCAATTGTTAAATAACCCGAGCACTATAACGCCTCCAACACCCTCCCCTCAGACTACCTTTAAACCTCTACAATCAGACATCTTTCAGATGGCTATTTACTGTAAAACACATGAGTCCAGCGTCCTTGAATATTCTGCTGACAGGCGGGTCAGGTTATATCGGCAGTCATACCGCAGTGGTGCTGCAGCAGGCGGGCCATCGCGTTTTCATTTACGACAATTTCTGCAATAGCGATCCCGCGGTTGGTCATACATTACAAGCGATTACCGGTCATCCCTTTACCGTCATTGAAGGCGATGTGCGCGATACCGCCTTGTTGCAGCAAACCTTGGGCGAGAATGCAATCGATGCGGTGATTCATTTTGCTGGTCTCAAGGCTGTTGGCGAGTCCGCCATCATCCCGATCGACTACTACGCGAATAATGTGCAGGGCACGATCAGTCTTTTACAGGCGATGCAAGCAGCCAGCCATCAACCTAAAACGCTGGTGTTCAGCTCAAGCGCGACAGTCTATGGTGATCCGCAATACCTCCCGATCGATGAGTCTCACCCGACCGCAGCGACTAATCCTTATGGCCGTACCAAATTGCATATCGAGGAGATCCTTACGGATCTTTCGAAAGCAGATGCCTCCTGGCGCATCGCTTGTCTGCGGTATTTCAACCCTGTCGGTGCCCATCCTTCTGGTCTGATTGGTGAGAACCCAAATGGCTTGCCTAACAATCTGATGCCGTTCGTCGCTCAAGTTGCAGTGGGTAAGCTCAAGGAGCTCAATGTATTCGGCAATGATTACGAGACACCTGACGGAACTGGTGTACGTGACTATATCCATGTGATGGATCTTGCTGAAGGCCACCTGGCGGCAGTCAGTTATCTGAATGATGCGGTGCAGGCGCATCAGGGGATGCATACCTTCAACCTGGGTACGGGTCGTGGTTACAGCGTGATGGAAATGGTCCAGGCTTTTGAGGCTGCCAGTGGTAAATCCGTGCCCTTTCACATCGCGCCCAGACGCGCAGGCGATATAGCCAGTTGCTATGCGAGCACGGCACTTGCAACCAGAGAATTAGGCTGGAGCGCAAAACGTGATTTAAAAGATATGTGCGAGAGCAGTTGGCGCTTTCAGCAGCATACCAATACAGGCGCCTGATCGTGTCACAAATTCCAAGCGCGTCACAAACTCCTAGCGCATCACAAATCCCTTGCTTCGTTGTGAATCTTGCGACCGCTACCAAGCGACGTGCAGCCATGCAGGTTCTGCTTGAGCAGCATCACATCACACCGACCTGGTTTGATGCGGTAGATGGACGCATTATGTCTGAGCAAGTCATCGCCAGTCATTTCAATGCGGCGAAGGCAGAAATTGCCTATGGCCCGATGGTGCGTGCGGAGATTGGTACGACACTGTCGCATCTGGGCATCTATCGCCAGATGGTTGAAAACAATATTCCCTGTGCAGCGATTCTGGAAGACGATATTTTGCTTGCAGAGGATTTCGGCGCGCTGCTGCAAACAACCGGACCGCAATCTTTGTCCTCAGTCTTTACCCCCGATCAGGCGGTCATGATTCAGATGACGCACGTCATGCGCGCCTATCGTCAGGGAGCGATCAAGCTCGGGCAACGTGAAATCGTACGACCACATGGCGGTGTCTGGCTGACTTCAGGATATTTCATTACGCTGGCGGCCGCAAAAAATTTACTGCGCGAAATGTATCCCGTCTGGATGGTTGCCGATCACTGGCGGCGCTTCGAGCGCGAAGGCCTCTTAACGCTTTATGCGCTTACACCGAATGCCGTATGGGAATCAGAATTGAGTCTCGTCTCCGACATTGCCCCAGATCGTCGTGCACGTCGTCGTGAAAGAAAAACATTATTCGACAGACTGATGCGGATATGGGATACGACGATTGTGCGACCGTTCCTGGTCAGAGACTTGCCGCGTAATGGTGATTAAGTGCTGATAGCGGTTAGGTGCTGCAACAGTGATTAAGTAAATCACAAGCAGTTAACCACTTCATAAAACCCTACTTTTCCACATTCTTCATTTTGATCTGCGTGCACAGCCAGCCCACCACTACGCACAGCATCACACAAATAATCAGACCAATCTTTAAACCCATCGCGATCGATATTCTTGCGATCACGATCCCAACGACAGCCGTACCCAGTGCGCTGCCTAACGCACGCATTGTCTGAATCAACGCCGAGGCCGCACCCACATCACGCAGATCAGCCAGCATCTGCATAAATAATGTGAAATTCGGCAACAGGAATCCGAGCCCTAGTCCCGCGATCGACAACACGGACAGCACCCACCAGGTTGGGCTACTTGCTACAAAGGTCAAGATCAGTAGCGTCCCCACCCCCAGGAAAATACTGCCCAGGATCATTAACCGCTCCGGATTCGACTGACGCGGCATCAGGCGTGCATTCAAAATGCTCCCCACAGGCATCGCAGCAACCAGCGGCGTCATTAGCAACCCCGCATGACTTGGCAGATAGCCAAAGACATCCTGCAGAAGCAAAGGAATATAAAAAATCAGTACATACATGATTGCGCCGGTCAGCAGACCCGCCAGATTCAGCAGGCGCGACTCACGGGTTTTAAGGATCCGCAGCGGAAAAATCGGCAGCTCCACGCGCCGTTCGACCGGGATGAGCACCGCACCTGCAATCAAGCCCACAGCGATCAAACCGAGCGACCACCAGCGATAAGCCTCGGCCCCCTCAGCGATCAGCATTTCCAGGCCCGCGAGCGGACAGCCCACTGCGAGGGTCAAGAGAATCGAGCCGAGCCAGTCGATACGCTTTCCAGAGGCCCGCTCTGGTCGAATGCGTGGGAAGTATTTCCAGGTGAGGGCAAAAGCCAGCACGGCAGCAAGCGGAGTCACAAAAAAAGCAGCCCGCCAACCCAGCGATTGCGTCACTATGCCACCCAGCATTGGACCGAGCCCGCTGGCAAAGGCGTAGGCGGCTGAGGTGATAATCATCCAGCGCACGCGTACTTTCGGATCCGGGAATAAGTCCGCCGGCGCCGTAAAGGTCGTCGCGATCATCATCCCTCCACCCAGTCCCTGGAGTACACGAAAGGCGATAAGTTGCCCCATCGTCTGCGAAAGCCCTGCTAAAACAGAACCAATTCCCACGATCGCCAGTGAAGCCAGCATCATGGGCTTGCGACCATAGAGGTCACCCAGACGTCCAAAAATCAGGATCGTAATGGCCGAGGCCAGGAAATAGCCGGTACCCACCCACGCATAGAGTGCCATGCCGTCGAGCTCTTGCGCGACGCGCGGCATCGAGGTACTGACGATCGTGGAATCAAAGGCTGCCACGATCAGTGCCGCAGCCACACCCGACATCGCCCACAGCAAATCACGCTTGGAAAGCGGTGAAGCGGGCGTTTCTGGTACCGGTGCTGAACGATCTGGCTGCATGGTCAGGCGACAAGTACCGAATCCGGACTAAGGGATTCGGGTAAATACTAGGAGACTTAAGGATAGCACTAGCCACTAAGAAGAGTATTGTTTGATACAAAACACAGTCTTCAGTTTGTGCGTAGGACTGTCCAAATATAAAAACTCATCAGGGGATAAATTTGAAAACAAGATATGCACCGGCGGTCAGCAACTCTGCAGTTGGCAGTCATGTCATGAATAGTCATGTCACGAGCAGTCATGCAATGAGCAAAAATCTAATGAACAGACCTCTCGTCAGCAGGCTTGCCCAGGCGGCATGTCTAACCGTGGGTATCTTTGCCCTGTCGGCCACGCACGCCCAGAGCAATGATTTTCCGAATAAAACTGTTCGTATCATCGTGCCTTATTCCGCCGGGGGCGGCACGGACATCATTGCCCGCAAACTGGCCCAGGGCCTGGCCCCGATATTGAAGCAAAACGTCATCGTTGAGAATAAACCGGGTGCCAACGGCATCATTGGTACGGATATTGTTGCCAAATCAGAGCCTGACGGACATTCCTATGTCCTGGTGGTCGCCACGCACTTACTCAATCCCGTGCTGACCAAGAGCATGCCGTATGACACCTTTAAGGATTTGATCGGCGTCACCATGGTGGCGCAGTCACCACTGGTATTTGTGACGTCTTCACAATTCCCTGCGAAAACAATCGCAGAGTTCACCAAGGCGATGAGTGCTAAACCCGGCACTTACTCCTATGGCAGTTCGGAGAACATGACCAAGATGGTGGGCGCCATGTACGTCAATGCTGAAAAATTAGACATGGTCAGCGTCTCGTACAAAGGCGGCGCACCGCTCATGACAGATGTGGTTTCTGGCGTGACAACTGTTGGTGTGACCAGCATTCTCACTGCAAAGACCTTCATGGATAGCGGACGTCTGACACCTCTTGCAGTCTCGAGTGCAAAACGCTCACCCGCGCTGCCCAATGTACCGACCATGATGGAGTCCGGCATCAAGGACTTCGACATCACAATGTCCTACAGCCTGTATGCGCCGAGCAAGACACCCAAGGACAGACTGGTCGCGATGCAAAAAGCTGTGCACGAGGTGGTCACTACGCCAGCCATGATCGCAACACTTGCTGAGCAGGCGGCAACACCGGTCGCGAATCCAGTAGATGAGTTCAACGCGCAAGTCAAAAAAGACGCTGCTTATTTCCAGGCCATTGCCAAGAAAATCAATTTACAGGGTGATTGAAAAATGTCAGTTACGTTTGCTTCAAAAGTTTCAACTACCCCAGCGTTATTCACCAAAGATTTGCCTCCCCCACGCCCGTGGCTGCGAAAGGATTTGGAGCGGGATCAATCCTGGATCCACCCGCTCACCGAGACGGAAATCCAGGATCTGGAGTCAGCACTGCGCGTCGTGCTCGCGACCGGTAAAACAGAGTTTGAGTTATCCGCCGCTGATTTTCCGCTAACACCTGCTATAGAAAAATTGCTGACAACCATCATGGATGCCACACAGTCAAACTATGGCGTGTGTCTCGTGCGCGGGTTTCCTGTTGAGCGCTGGACTGCGGCTCAGATGCGGACCTTGTTCTGGTGCATGGGTTTGCGTTGTGGTGTGCCACGCCCACAAGGCAAACCCAGTCATTTTGTCTCGGACGTGCGGGATGCCGGCGGCCAGTATCGCGGTGGCACAGGTCGTGGATACAACACCAATTCCAAACTCGATTTTCATGCAGATGGCAGCGACATCGTGGGCCTCATGTGCCTGCAGGTCGCCAAGAGTGGTGGATCGAGTTTGATCACAAGCTCCTACGCCGCCTTTAACGAATTACAAAAACTCCGTCCTGATCTCGCCGAGGTATTGCAGCAAACCTTTTATTTTGGCCGTCAGGGCGAGCATGCAGCAGAAGAGCCTCCTTACTATCTTGCGTCAATTGTCGGCTTTAAAAGCGGCCGCTTTGCCTGTCGTCATATTCGTAACCATATCAATGGCGGACAACTGACCTTCCCCGAGCTCCCGCGCCTGACTGTGATGCAGAACGAAGCGATGGACATGTTTGACGCGCTACTGGGGCGAGAAGACCTCTGTTATCACATGTACTTGCAGAAGGTCGATTTCCAGTTTTTGAATAACCATGTG
>JAUSCY010000088.1 GCA_030650995.1 Sheuella sp.
ATTCTTGTAAGCAAAGCTTTAGATGCATCAATAATAATAAAAAAATATTATCTTTGGTGTTGCGAGTGTTACGATCAATGGACTTTGATATGTTGGAGTTAACTCGACTATTACGTTGAGGGTGTTATCAACAATCAAAGACTTGGAGGCACTCCTATGTACGGAGTCTTAAAGTTTTTTTATTTTTTGTTCCAAAAAGCCCGCAGTATTTTAGATCCCAACCTCAACCCTTTGCGCCATGCACCAACTCACGTTAGGTACATCGCCAGCATACTGTTGTTATGTTTCTGGTGTTTGGCTTTCGGACTTTATATCGGTAAGCCACTGTCCATCGGATACAACATGCTAGGCCATATCGCTGTTGTCAGCATGGCATTTATTACATGGGCTGTATTCAAACAATTTAATCGAATATATGGTCCCAGGGATGGAACACAGGAGTGGCTGCGTTCGCCCGACCATAGCAGCCGTTGTGATGAAATGACTGATGAACAAAGAAATGCAAAGGCTAAAGAGTGGAATAAGTAATCACCTCTCTCGTAGCGCATGCGTAGAGGTTTCGTTCAGCGATAACCGAACGCCAAGCGAGCCATTGCCGTTACGGACAGGTGCTTTTCTTAAATTGATTTCAATAGTCTTGATTTCTGAGTAAGCCGCACAAGCATACGCAATACGCGTCATCAGACGCTCTTGCGTTTCGTAGTGACCGTCACCGGCGAGCCTGTCTATTTCAGAAATCAATGGCTCATAATCAAAAACATAGTCCATGCCATCGACAGCGATTAAAACTTGTTTGGTATCAATTTCAAGAACCAGATCTAGTAGGTGAACGTCGGGCCTTGTATCGTGAGGCCCGTACGTGCCGATCTGAGTTTCAAGTTTTAGATCGCGTAATTCAATCGTAGCTAAATTTCTTATCATTGCGTTGACTCCAACGTTAGGACATCAAAAGCTAGATTATGACGCCTGATCATCGCCGATGGGTGTTGTTGGCCTGGTCAAAATTGGATGAGGAGACAATGTGTTTTCCCCAGTCCGAGGATTTCAGGCATATCGAATGGCAATAGGAGTTATCGTTTGACGTTCTTTCACATATTGTTCAATATGATGCTGTTGTGACTAAACGAGCTAGCAAGTCATGAAATCTAATCACGCACCCGAAACCCAAGCCACCAAATTTCTGCGTCAGCACAAAGTGCAGTTCTCAGATCATCTCTACACATATGAAGAGCACGGTGGTACTGCAGTCTCCGCGCGTGAGCTCGGCGTCGACGAACACGTAGTAATTAAAACACTCGTCATGGAAGATGAGTCCGCCAAGCCCCTGATCGTACTGATGCACGGTGACTGCAAAGTTTCAACTAAAGAGTTGGCCAGACAGATTGGATGTAAAAAAGTAGAGCCTTGCAAACCCGAAGCCGCGAATCGGCATACAGGTTTTTTGGTGGGCGGCACGAGCCCTTTCGGTACTAAAAAACAGATGCCTGTTTATGTTGAAAAATCAATTCTGGAATTACCCCTGATTTATATTAATGGCGGCAGGAGAGGCTATCTGGTTGGGATCGATCCACAGGAACTGCTGCGTGTGTTGAGTCCTGGCATTGTTGAGTGTGCATTGCTCTCGTAAACGTAGAGGTGAGACAAATGACAAAAATGAAATGCGGATGCTTTGGACTGGTGAATTTCAGCAGCCAGATACCTAATACGCATCGCCGCAGCATCTTAAAAACAGCGCTCACAATCCCTGCTCTGACTGCAGCCCCAATCTGGGCCGCCAATAACGATCCCGATACGATATTTATCAACGGCAAAATCTCCACGCTCGACGCGGCAAACAAAATCGCGACAGCACTCGCTGTTAAACAGGGAAAGATCACTCACATCGGTGATGAGGCGACCATCCGTAAGCTAGCAGGTACAAACACCCGCGTCATCGACTTTATGGGTAAGCGCGTCGTCCCCGGATTCATCGATGCTCACTGCCATCCGATGGAGACGATTTACATGCAGAATGACTGGGTCGACGCACGCTACCCAGAGGTTCCAACTGTTAGCGCCGCACTAGAGCGAATAAAAGCCTGGACAAATAAAACCGAAGCAGGCAAATGGATCTTTGTAGCCTGTGTTTCGGCAAGTCAAAACAAGTTTCAGGAAAAGCGACTTCCAAACCGTACTGAACTCGATCGCGTTGCACCCAACAACCCTGTCGTCCTCGCTAATGGCACGCACATGGCCGTAGCAAACACCATGGCACTCAAAATGCTGGGCGTGACAAAGGGAGTCAGTAAACTCAAACACGGCGGCTCGGCACTACTCGATCAGGATGGGGAGCCAACAGGCGTGCTTACAGATGTTCAGGCGGATGTGCCGACTACGCCCACGGTTGAGGAAATGCGCGATTACTACAGTACCGGTATACAAAAACTCTGGAACCAGTTTGGTTTTACTTCTGTGCTCGCGATCACGCCCTCGGCCGCATTGCCCGTTATGCACCATGTAGCGCAAAACGCCAAACAGCCCACACTGCGCTATACCGTTTCGGTCTGGAGTTCGAGTAACGCCCACGATATGCCAGAGGACTTGAGCGTCTATGCGATGCCACCTACCGCCAATCCTGAGTTTTATCGTTTTGGCGGGATTAAGGATTGGGTCGATGGAGAAAACGATTGTCGTACTGGCTATATGTACGAGTCGTATATCGGACATGCCGAAACAGATCCGCCGGGAAATAAGGGCACACTCGTGACCCCGCAATCTGACATAGAACGGGTAGTCAGGATCGCAGCAAAAGAAAATAAATTCTCGATGCTGCATTGTTCAGGTGACCGTGCGATGGATATGGGTCTGACTGCGATTGAATCTGTGATGAACACAACCAAGGAAAACACACTCACCAGAATCGAGCATTTTGGAATGTTTCAGATGCAGGACTCGCAACTCGAACGCGCTAAAAAACTCAAAGCACGCGGTCTGCATATTTCTGTTCAGCCCACTTGGTTGCTTGAACTCGTCAAGGCAGACTTTGAAAACATGCCTTCCGAGATCGCTAAAACAGGGTTCCAGTTTCGCAAGATGATTGACGCAGGACTTGAGCCTGCGGCAGGGACGGATATGACCGGTATATACATGGGCAATATCAATCCCTTTACTGCGATGTATGCGAGTGTGACGCGTCAATCTGATCGCGGTTTATTTCAACCCGAGCAGGCGGTCACAGTGACTGAGGCGCTCAGCATGTGGACCATCTGGGCTGCACGCTCGATTGGCGAAGCTAATCTGAAAGGGTCACTGGAGGTGGGTAAGTTTGCCGATATGGTGGTGCTGTCTGACGATATCTTTGCGATATCACCAGACAAGATCAAGGATTTAAAAGTTACCACCACGATTGTGAATGGTGAGGTGGTGTATTCCTGAGAGGATCGACCCATTTAATCGAATAACTGAAGCTATGCACTGATTCAAACTAATACGTCGATTCAATTAACCGAACTGATAACCCGATAGTGGTACCTCAAGCACCTTGTCAGTAAACACGCACTTGCCAGCATCGTTACCTGCAGCACCCGCCACTACCATCAGTGGTAGCAAGTGTTCTTCCTGACGTGGGGGGTGAGCGAGTCGCGCAGAGGGTGCTAACTCCCATGCGGATAAAGCCTCGTAGCGCTCGGCAGGAGGCAGGGCAACCGCCTGTGCTAACCAAGTATCAAATTCCGTAGCAGGCGCTGTTGACGCAGGATTTCCATAGCCACGCATATTGTGATAACTCATGCCGCTACCAAGAATCAGAATATCCTGATCACGTAAGGACTCAAGTGCGCGTCCTGCATCGAGGTGCGCCTGGGGATCCAGATCATTCCTGAGGGATAACTGCACCACAGGAATGTTTGCTTCAGGGAACATCATCATCAGAGGAATAAACATCCCGTGATCAAATCCTCGATGCGTATTTACGCCACCAGTTAATTTTGCCTGTTCGATAAGCGTTGAGATTTCAGAAGCAAGCGCTGGCGCGCCGGGTGCCGGATACTTCAACTCATAGGTGTGCGCAGGAAAACCACTGTAATCAAAAATCATCTCAGGCTGCGCGGCACCGGTCGTAACAAATCCTGATTCCAGCCAGTGCGCAGAAACCAGAACAATAGCTTTCGGTTGTCTGGGTAAGGTTGCGGCAATACCTTGCAGATACTTGCCCATTTTTGTCCACGCATCGCGCGGACTCCAGTCCATAAAGAAACAGGGGCCAGCGCCATGGGGCACAAAAATGGTTGGCATGCGGGATGAGGAGCTTGCTAAGGAGGCGTGACTAGACATGATTCAATCTCGATAAAACAGTTACATCAGCTTAGTGTATCGCTCTAAGCTAGGTGTATCAGAAGATCTCATCATAAAAGCCGAAAAGGATATCGGCTGACAGACGCGAGCTTACCTCTATTTACTAAGCGCGGCATCTACCTCAACACCAGGCCACTTATCTGAAGTAATCGTGACAAGCTTTTCAAGGATGACTTTAAGCAGCACTTGATGCGCTGTACTCGAAGGCGAGTTCAGATCGACCAACTGACGCTCGGGGTAGAGCTTGTAGTAGCGTTCGATAAATACTTGTTGCTGCGTGGCAAGTCCTGAAATCTTAGCTAAAGGATAAATAGCAATGATTTCGAGGAAGAGTCTGATAACGTTTGGCTTTGGATGTACGACTTTAGCCACGCCCGTGTCGAGCTGGGTCAGCCAATCAGTGATATCTGTTGGTAAGGCGACATCCATCAGGTCACCAATACTCTTAGGCCACGATTTAGATTCATGATCGTTTAACCATGCGCGAAGCTCCAGGGGTGTAACGATCAAGTCAGAAAACTCATCCTTAGCAGGTGTGCTGAGTCCGAGCGCATCTTTTAGACTTTTCACGATCCCAGCATTTTGTTTTTTCTTCTTCGGTGTCGCCATAGCACGCAAGACCGTTGATTTTTCGATTGTCGGAGCGACCCCGCGTCTCAGAAATGCAGGGATGTCAAACATGTCTTCAATCTTTTCCTCTGAGCACACCATGCTCGAAGGCATCCTCATACGATACGAGACGTTCCGTATCACACTCGGTATCCCGTAATCCACAGTACCCATGCCACCATACCCCGCAGGCATCATCTGAGCAACTTTACGCAACACAGGCATATCGGTTGCTTTCTCGCCATCGGCACGCACATGCTCCATCAGGAAATTAGTCAGCGGCGTGACCAACTGATAATCAAGCGCTAGACGTACTTTCATTTTCTTATCAATGGTTTCGTTGAGCCGTACTGAGGCAGCAAGACGCGACAAACTATTACCAAGTATTTCAGTGCTGTCATTTACAGCCTGAAACACAGCCGTTCCGAGCAGGGTATTGCCAGGCACATTATTACTAATAACAGTCCCTGATAACCGCAGCTCACCAACAGGTCGCGCAGTAACTGTCGCAAATACATGCAAGGTATCACCATCAAATACCGCGTTACCCAGAGCAGATACCCACTCAGGCTGACAGCCTTCGGGCCATTGCACCGAGAGATTGCTCACCAAGGGCGTCCGCAGGCGTGCAAACATCCGCAGGATCGCCGGATCAACATCCTCACCAGGCGCGACAAAATCACAGGCGCCGCCTGTTTGCTCTGCGAGTTCACGTATCAGCCCCTCAGATGGACTACTCCCAATCCCAACGACAAACACACGGTGTTTAGATTGTTTCGCCGCACGGATCACACCTTGTACCGCACTGATCTCGCCATCTGTGATTAGCAGCAGATCACAGGCCTCATCCTCAGTGAGTAAAAAGGTCGAACGCAGTGCTTCCTCCATCTCCGTGCCGCCCATATCTGCATCGAGCTCGCTGACCCAACGCCTGGCCGCAACCAGACTCGTCTCAGTCGTCGCCCATAGGCTGCGCGTACGATGCTGAACCTCAGAGCCGAACTTGGACAGCGAATATTTATCGCCTTCAGAAAGTCGGCTCACTATCTCATGTAAAGCGCGTCGCGCCGCCATGATGCTATCGCCCGCCATTGAGCCAGAGCAGTCAACCAGGATTTTTAAAGCCAGAGGGTGAGCTGCAGCCTCTCCGAGGGAAGGCTTAAAACTCGCCGCGATCACATAGCTTTCGGGCTTAGCGTAATCAGCTGATACGGTTGCCAACGAAGTCTGCGTCAACTGATCCATGACCAAAATAAAGTCACGATCCAGCGCACTCTCTTTGCCAAGCGAAATCGTCAGGACAGCACCACTCGCACTACCGACTCGTATAGGATGACTAGGTGAGGCGACACGTACATGGGCTAACTCACCGTGCAAACGCAACTCCAAACCAAACCCATACTCGGAAAGTAAATTTGTTTCGGGAACCTGATGTGATGCTAGGCCGCCATCTTTAACCAAATCACCAAAGCGTGGTGCAATCACCGTCGGGATCAGCAAGCGCAAACCACCTTGCTCGAACCGCAACATCTGACCGTAGTTAATTGTGACTACACAGTCCTCAGCGGGAGCCAGATTGCCGAGATTTAACACGTAGTGACCATCCTCACCACGCTCGAGCATGATTGCAGCGTCACCTTTGGAAAGCGTTTCTTCGTAACGTGACTCGGCTTTCTTTTTTTCAATCACGTTTCCCGAGAGACGTTTGTCGCCGAGCATTACCTCTACGCCGAGCAGCGTCGCACCCCAGGGTAACGGAAAAGAGTAAATGACCTCTGCGTGCTTGTCCGTAGGATTAGTAAACTCCTGTCGGATCTCGGCTTCGAATAAGGCCCCGCGCAAGTCACCCGAGACGGAGACGTTTTTCAGGAGCATGGGCTCACCAGAGCGTGTTTGCAGCTGGGCGCGACTAGCGGAATCATTTCTGCTCATTTTTTTGTCCTTGGCTTGGTTGTCGCACCCACACTGGGCACGACATTGTGTGGCGCTTTTGTCTCAGACGCCCCTGCTTGAATCTGACCATACGCGGCCATCACTGCTCTGACAAAGTTGCGTAGTTGCTCGGGTGATAAACCCGCACGGCTAGGTTCGATGATGATCTCAATGCCGTCGCTTACGGTCAGATGACTACACACCTCGATGGAACCCGCCGCACGGGGTCTG
Source organism: Sheuella sp. (assembly GCA_030650995.1). GTDB lineage: Bacteria > Pseudomonadota > Gammaproteobacteria > Burkholderiales > Burkholderiaceae_B > Zwartia. The sequence goes on from JAUSCY010000088.1 coordinate 7,105, forward strand.
GTGGGTACCGGTGCTGATTCCCCCTGGAGTAGATCTCTGATCCTGTCGAGCGACACTCCGGCAGCAGTCCATTTTTTGACACACAACAACTGTTCTAAATGCATAGACGAATAGGTCGCGGCCCGAGTTTCGCCAGCAGGGCGGTCCACCAGTCCGATCTGGACGTAATAGCGGACCGTGCGCTTAGGCAGATCAGTCAGGGCGCAGAGCTCGTCGAGCGAGAAAGATTGAGGTGTGTTGTCAGTAGTCATGTCAATATATTAACACCACTACTGTACTAATCAAGTGTATTAATTAAAAGGAGGGTTTTGTATCAAAATTTTGAACCTACCTACACACCATACTGGGGAGGTGGCTCACAGCGTGAGCCTGAGGGATTGGAAAAATAATCTTAAATTTGAATTGCAATAAGCACTACAAACATAACCAAACAAATATCCAATTGTGAAGCAGAAAATTCATCGATAGAAATCGTTTTGGTATTTTGGTAATTCAAAAATGAAAAAATAGATCAAAAATATTGCACATGGAGCGCAAACAATTGCTACAAGGGTGCAGAGTGTAGTTTGAGCTTTATCGTTGTCACTGAATCGATAGCGTAAATATTCGCGCATTTATTTTCCTAGATTTGAGTTGTTGGTAAGAGAAACGAGTGCAATATGAATTAAAAATGAAATGATTGAAATAAAACTTACGAGAAAAAAAGATCCAAGCATCAACCGATAGTTTAAAAACCACTCGCTATAGCTATAATTTTTATCCAGAATCGGAGTAGAAAAAACAGCACCACCTGAAGCTAAGCAAATAGATAAAGCTATAAGAAATGCATTAAAAAAAATTAATACTTCAGCAGAACCAGATACAACTAAATTCTGACTATTTGCAACCCACAGTTCATAAAGCGAACTAGCCCCAATACAAATGGCAGTCCAACACCACTGTCCATCTTTGACTAAGCTAATAAACCTAACCTCTACACCTTCCGGCAAAGGCATCATTTTAAAAGGCAAGACTCCTAGCAGTGGTAGAAAAATTGGTATCAAAATGTTAATGGTGAACCAGCCAAATTCGTCGATAGACATCGCATAACTCTAATGTGGTGAAGGGCGATGTTTTTAGCAGTTCGAATGAAACGAGGCAACGCATAGGAGACAAAAATATCATCCATCGCAAGCGCTGCTTGAACGTTCACACACCGTTATATTTAGTGACTATTTGACTTAGAAAAATCAGCAAAACATACTTACATCGCATTGAATCTTTGAAGACCAATGTCTATCATTGTTGATTGGATAAATCTATCTGAGCAACATGATTTCAATTATGGCTAATTCAATTCACTTCTCCATAAAGTACGACGGCCCCGCGTTGGAGAGCCATCAAATGGACGTTCGAGAGTTAGCTCCTGCATTAATCGCTTTGTCCAATATGTTGGAGGAAGCCAATAAGGTTGTCTTTCCAAATTCTGGAAATGTCAAAGTCAATATTCAGGGTAACTTTAAGGGCGGCTCATTCGGTGTTGACCTCATTGCAGTACAAACCGTCACCGATCAAATTGTTTCAATTCTGTCCGGACCAGAGGCCGCTGCTTTTTCAAATCTAAAATCTATTCTTGAGGCTCTTGGTCTGATTGGCTGCACGGGTTGCGGCCTAGTCGGTCTCATAAAGTGGTTGCGTGGGCGTAAGCCATCATCTATTCGCACAGAGGGTGATCAAATCATTTTTCAGATCGCTGAGGAGTCTGCTGTTGAAACATTCGCAGTGAATCTAGTCGCAGGAAAGCTTTATCAAAGCCGTGTAGTTCGAAAGGCATTATCAAATGTTGTAAAGCCTTTGGCGCGTGATGGTATAGATTTTTTTGCATCAGGACGAAATGGACAAACTTCAGAAGTTATCCGTAAAGAAGATGCAATCTGGTTTGAGATGTCGGGATCGGGTGCGGATATTGTTTCGGATACTGTATCCGAGCATGTTTTATTGCAAATCGATTCGGCCATATTTAAGGAAGACAATAAATGGCGTTTTAATGATGGATCGAGTTCATTTTTTGGTGAAATCGCAGATCCTAGTTTCATTGAAAAAATAAATTCTGGGGTTGAGCGATTTGGTAAAAAAGATGTGCTCGTTGTTGACTTAAGGAGGATTCAAACCGTTACAGACGATGGGTTAAAAATGGACTATTCAATTACCCGCGTCCACGAGCATCGATTGCCATTGCAGCAAGGATTAGGTATTTAGAATTGGATTTAAACGGATTATTCGCTTGATACAGGCGCAGTCATCCTCAACACCTCAGCAGGACACTGGCGCACCAGATCCAATGCCTCACTTTCTGAGCCTTTGAGCCATGTCTCAAAACTGTCAGGATTCAAAATCACCACCATCCGCTTTTCGTCCTGTGGTTTATGGAGTAATTTGAATACCGCATGATCATCGGCGTTGACAGTCAGCATCGTAAAGCTATCCACCCAGCCATTAGGCCCGCGCCAGCCAGACCAAATCCCCGCCACCCCCATCGGTTGTCCATCCGCACGTGACACCGCAGTCGGTACAGCCTTGCCGCTGCGCCAGTCGGGTTCGTAGACTGCTATAGCAGGCACGATACAGCGTAAGCCCTTTCGCCAGGAATCCCGAAAACTAGGTTTCTCAGCCACCGTTTCAATGCGCGCGTTAAACGTACCCTTGACCTTGCCGTCCTTAGACCAGTGGGGAATCAAACCCCAGTGACCTAACACCGCCTCGCGGGCAGGGACTGCCTCATCACCAACATCCGCATGCGGGTGAGAGCGGATAAATACCCCCTCATACCCAGGCCACATATCAGGCTTACCCAAGCTAACTGGTGCCTCAACACCAAAGGTGTCGTGCAACTGGGACTTGTTTTTAACGGGGGTGTAGTGGCTGCACATGATTTGCGTGAGTGTTCAAAGATAATTTCCTGCGTCTGCACTTACATGGAAATTTTATATTCTATAGATGCATGCAAATAAAGAAAATTATAGTGAATGCACAACCACCTAACGTTGTAACAAACATTGTTGTTTTTGCTTTTTCTGGATCACTAAACCTGTATCTTAAATATTCGCGCATAGGACTCCTTTAGAGTTGTGAAGTGTTCAACGTTGTTATTGAAAAATGAAGTAGTGAAGAAAAAAATGACATTAACTTAACTACGAAAAATGAACTTATTAAAGTCTGATAATTTGAAAGTCGCGCACGAATAGAAGCGCACTTGTTCAAAATCTGTGTTTTGAAAACAGCCCCGCCAGAAGCTAAGCCTAACTTCAATGCCTGCGGGCATAGGTAACATTTTAAAAGGAACGACCCCTAAGAGAGGTAAAAAAATTGGTATCAAAATGTTAATGGTGAACCAGCTAAATTCATCGACAGACATCGTATTGATCTTAAAGGCAGAAGGACGATGTTTTTATCAATTCAGTAAAGTAAGAGCAATGCAGGAGAGATAAAAATAGCAGCGTACCAATTCGCTGCGCACACCCATTAAGCGTGTCTACCCATCAAGCATGCACCGGCGGTGCCGAAGCCACAAATGAATCCCTCTCAGAGATCCCCTGAAACCAAGCATCTAATTTAGGATGCCCAGCACGCCATTCAAACTCAGGAATCAGATCCGCAAAGCCTAACGTACAACCCATCACGATCTGAACCATATTCAATGGGCCATGAAACAAAGGATCATCGATCCCGCGCTCCCACAGATCCAACAACCTCTTAGCGCGATCCGTCTCATGCAGGACAATCTTTGGCGATTGCTCAGTTGCAGGACGCCATTTTTCACGCCCTAAAACAGCCATCCCATCGAGCATGCTGCGAACCAGCGCTTCAGCACGACGCGCGTCAAACCCCTGCGCACCAGAAGGCACTCCAAAAATAGGCTTGCCGTCGAGATTATCAAGATACGAACAAATCAGCGCGGAGTCCTCCAACCCCACTCCATCATCACAGACAAGATAAGGCACCCGACCAGAGGGATTGACGTTGTAGTAAGGGCTGTCGGTCGTACGCGTCTTAGCCGAGATCACCTCAACCCGATCGGCCAGGCCTTTTTCTAAGACAACAACACGCACGATCCGTGCGTAGGGTGAACCTTTGGTGATGAAGAGTTTCATGGCTTGTCTCGGAGAGTTTATAAGTATTTGACTAATACGATAAACCAAACTAGTTAACAAAAGTGAAACGCCCAAACCTACTTAGTTAAATCACTCCTCCTCACCAGAACCCAACCCTTTAAGCTCGCTAAACTTATCCTTCATTGTCTGATTGCCTCGCGTGAGCTTTTTAATCGTCACATCCTGCGCCTTATCATTCGCAAGCCGCAGATTTCGATCAGTCCCAAGCAACGCCTCTTTAGTTTTCTGCAGATGGTCGATTGATTTATCGATCTCCTCGATCGCTGTATGAAAGCGCTTAGAGGCCAGCTCGAAATTCCTCGCAAAACCGTTCTTAAACGTCTCTAATTCGTTTTCAAAATTCGTAATGTCAACAGTCTGCGCCTTGACTAGCGCGAGCTCCTTTTTGTAGTCGAGGGATTTCATCGCGGCATTGCGCAGTAGCGTGATGATGGTCAGAAAGAATTGCGGGCGCACGACATACATTTTCGGATAGCGATGAAACACATCGACGACACCCGTGTTGTAGAGCTCACTGTCAGGCTCAAGAAGTGAGACTAGCACCGCATACTCACATTTTTTCTCGGTTCGATCTTTATCGAGCTCTTTTAAAAAGTCCTCGTTCTTGCTCTTTGTGGCGGTATGGTCGTTTTCATTTTTCATCTCGAACATGATCGAGACAATCTCGGTGCCTGTCTCATCCAGATCCCGAAAAATATAGTCGCCCTTACTACCGCTGCGTGCGTCGTTGTCTTTCTCAAAATACGCCCTGGGGAACGCCGCCGCACGAATACGGTTGAATTCCGTCTCGCAATGCTGCTCGAGCGTCTCGCCAACCATCTTGGTTGATAAGCGCGCCTTGAGATCTTTGAGGCGCTCGATCGTGTCTTCGCGATCCTTTAGCTGCGTCTCGTACTTGTCTTTTAGTGATTGCTCCGCGAGTTGTTTTTCATACGCTGCTCGGACCAAGCTATTTTTAACCTCATCGCGCTCTTTCTCAACAACGCTGACCGCCTCATTCATTGCCAGTTTCTGCATGACTTCCAGGCTGTCGAGTTTCGCTTTCAGACCTTGAATCTCAGAATCTTTTGCTGCCGCAGTTTTTTGTAATTCGCTCAGGAGTTTTGCCTCAGCAAGCGAGGAGGCTGCTTCTTTTTCTAATCTGGCTTGTTCAAGTTTGCTCGCCAGCTCATCGCGCTCTCTTTCTACGACATTGAGCGCTTCGGTTAAGGCGAGCTTTTGTGCCGCCTCGGCAGCATCTAGTTTGGCGCTCAGGCTCTGGATCACAGCGTCCTTTGCTGCCTCCGCTCTTTGCAGTTCGCTTGCAGCTTGCGATTTAGCGAGCTCAACGGCACTTTGTTTGCCCTGCTCAGCGAGCTCAAGCCGTTCGTGCAACTGGTGCTCAAAATCCTCATCACGCACTTGTTTCAGGATATCGGCGTAGCCAGCCTCATCAATTTTGAAGGCTTTGGAGCAATGGGGGCATATGATTTCATGCATGGCTGTTGAGCACCGTGAAGTAAAAGAGGGATTGTCGCATCACTACCTTCCCTGCCTTAAATGCGTTTTCAGCCCTTGTTCGCGAGTGATGGCTTTCATGGGAGTAGTCAAAGGATGACTGCAGAATTGACTATGAATTGTGAGTTTAGAAAGGTTAATATCGTTGGCATATCTGTTGGCTCAGCCGAGCGCTTATCAAAGGGTAAACAAAATGGCACTACAGTCAGGCGCACAAATCGTTAGAGATTTTTTATCCTCTAATGAAATAAAGTATGTGTTTGGAAATCCAGGCACAACTGAAACCACATTTTTAGCTGCGCTTGACGGTGCTGAAACAGAATATATTTTGGCGCTACATGAGTCTTCAGCAACAGGTATTGCGGCGGGTTACGCCTTGATTACAAATAAAGCTGCTGTTGTGAACATCCATACCTATCCTGGTCTGGCTAATGCGCTTTTTAATATGAAGAACGCCCACGATGCTGGGATTCCACTATTGGTAATTGCAGGTCAGCAAGATACGCGCTTCCTCATTCACAACCCAGTTTTAGCTGCACCAAATACTGAGCTTGCAAAAACAGCAACTAAATACGCGTACGAAGTAAACCGCATCGAAGACCTATGCATTGCATTTCAGCGTTGTTATTTACAAGCTAATCTAGAGCCGCGTAAGCCCGTGTTTTTATCGATCCCAATGGATCTGATGGCTTCTGAAACAGACAAAGTCTTGTTCAGAAAAACTCAGATTATTGATGATGTTGTGTCTGAATCATTATCAGATGTCGTTGCGGCACTTAAGGCGGTACCAAAGGGTAAGCTCGCCATTGCAGCTGATTATGCTGTTGGGTCAAGCAATGCAATTGCAGCAATGAGTGCGGTCGCGCATCAACTTGGTGCTGATATTTACTCCGCACCCTTTCATGTTCAGGGCGTAGTGGATCCTCTTGATCCAAACTATCGTGGCGATATTCCGATAACAACGGCCGATATCAATGCGTTGCTCTCTAAATATGACACCTTGTTATTACTCGGAGAGAAAATTGATACCTTTCTTTACACGGGTAAATCAGCTTTCCCGATGGAGTTAAAGGTCATTCATATCAGCCCGACAGCAAGCCAGCTAGGCTTTGACTACCCGGTTGATTTCGCTGTTGTTGGTAATTTGCGCTGTACGTTAGAGGCAATATCTAAAGCTCTAGGCACGAGCCTGCCTGTCCAATCTACTTTTGACGCTGCAAGCGCATTAGCCAAGGTCAATGAAACCTACGCAGCATCAGCTAGAGATCCAAGTGATAAGGTTATTGTGGAGATCCTGGCTCAGTTAGATCGCGCAACGCATATTGTTACTGAGGGGTCATCTGAAGATGCAATTGTTCAAGATATATCTGTAAAGCTCGGGTATTCCAATGTGCACTTCTCTCCTCGAGGGGGTGGTTTGGGGTGGGCGATGCCATTGTCTACAGGTATTTCACTGGCTACATCGCAACATGCAGTTTGTTTCGTGGGAGATGGCGGGAGTCTTTTTTCAATCCATACGATCTGGACTGCTGCGAAACACAAAATCCCCGTTATCTTTATCTGCTTTGTGAATCATGAGTATCGAATACTCAAGGATCTATGGTGTGCAGAAAAAGGTGTGGAGTTTGCAACAACCAACTTTATTGGTTTGGACTTTAACAACCCAAACTTAGACCTGGCTGCAATTGCATCCGGATTTGGTGCTCGGATTGACCGATGCAACGAAGTTGATAACGTTAAAACGGTCCTAGATAATGCGCTGAGTTATCAAGGTCCTACAATGATTTTTGTGGAAAGACACAAGTAAGACCTTGGTTGTAATAAAGTCACATCATCCTTAGTGAATAAGGGTGATGTGGTAAAGGTTTTTTCCATACTAATCGAACCAGAATTTCTCAGCCTTAAAGCGACCTGGACTCTAGTCCAACCTTCGAGTAGATTTCATTGACATGCTTTCTGACATCGTCAGTCATGTCGTCATCAACGGGCTTGTGTGCCCAACCCACTTTCTCTCGGGCATATTGGGCCATGACTTCATCCTGATCTGAGGTGCCGCCGCTAATTCCGTAGGCGCCAACCATTTCATTTCCTTTGAAAATCGGCGCACACCCACCTGAGACCACAATTTTTCCGCCAGTGAAGACTGAGGCATTCATCAGCATTTGTGGATTTCGTTCCTTGAACCATTGCTGAATGATTAAACCATCTTGAAATCTGGGGCTCATCGAGCGAAACGCGGCAACGGTATAGGCTTTACTGCGTGCTGTTTCTGGCGTGATGAAACCCGCATTGTCCATTCTTTCCAGAGCAATCAGATGGCCCTCGGCGCTCACAATTGCCGTACAAATAGGCACACCCATTTCAAGTGCTTTTTGTTCTACGGTTTGAATAAATACTCGACATTCTGCAACGGTAAGTCTTGCCATCATATTTCCAATTAAAGGTTAGGTTTTGATCATTTAATTAAGCTGTACGTTTGCTTCTTTAATCACACTTGTCCATTTTTCTGTTTCTTTCTGGATATAACTTGAGAATTTTGCAGAGTCGGCCTGAACGGCAACAATGCCTTGCTGGTTAAATTGCGCGATGACTTCTTTGTCTGCTAGCGCGTCATTGACCGCTTTAGACAAGGTTGAAACGACGTTTTGGGGTGTGCCGTTCGGAGCAACCAGACCAAACCAGACAGAGCTTTCAAAACCTGTCAGGCCTTGATCGGATAAGGTCGGAATTTTTGGAGCAGAAGCGATTGGATTAGGACTTGCAACACCTAGTGCGACTAATTTCCCTGATTGAATATGGGGCAGTGCAGTCGATGCTGGTGCGAACATGATGTTGACTCGACCAGCGAGTAAGTCCGTCACGGCTAAAGAGCTTCCCTTATAAGGAATATGCAAAATATCCACATTAGCCATTTTTGCGAATAACTCACCAGAAAGATGCGGAGCTGTTCCATTTCCTGAAGAGGCAAAGGTGATTGCTTTTGGTTTTGACTTCGCAACTGCAGTCAAATCTTTTAAAGAGTTGATATTTTGCTCTGCGCTGGCAACAAGAATGATGGGGACACTGCCAATCATTGCGATCGGTGCAAAGCTTTTTTGAACGTTCACGAAATCAGATTTTCCTGAACTCTCGTTGATAATATTTGCGATGGTGAGGATAAATAGCGTGTATCCATCGGCGGCAGAGGTGGCAACAGAACGTGCGGCAATATCGCTACTCGCACCCGGTCTGTTTTCAACGATGAAAGACTGGCCAAGTTTTTGTCCCATCTGATTAG
>JAUSCY010000099.1 GCA_030650995.1 Sheuella sp.
CGGTTGTTTAATTTATTTGCTTTTGTTTGATCAGGAGTTTCACATGTCGCGTCCCATTTACTTCGATTACTCGGCTACTACTCCAGTCGATCCTCGAGTGGTCGACAAGATGGTGCCATGGCTGTACGAAAATGCAGGTAACCCTGCTTCGCGCAGTCATTCCTATGGCTGGGAAGCCGAGGCCGCTGTTGAGCATGCACGAGAGCAAGTTGCATCCCTGGTGAATGCTGACCCCCGCGAGATTATCTGGACCTCAGGCGCTACCGAGTCCAATAACCTCGCCATCAAAGGTGCGGCTGGATTTTATGCAGAGCGCGGTAAACACGTTATTACAGTCAAAACCGAGCATAAAGCTGTCCTGGACCCATGCAGGGAACTGGAGCGCCAGGGTTTTGAAGTGACCTACCTGAATGTTCAGGAAAATGGTCTGATTGATATGGATGTTTTTAAAGCGGCCTTGCGTCCTGATACTGTCCTGGTATCCGTGATGTTTGTGAATAACGAAATCGGTGTGATCCAGGACATCGCAGCTTTAGGTGAACTGTGCCGTGCCAATAATACGATTTTCCACGTAGATGCAGCACAAGCAACCGGTAAGGTTGAGATCGATTTGCAGGTACTGAAAGTCGACCTGATGTCATTTTGTGCACACAAAACCTATGGCCCTAAAGGCATCGGTGCTCTGTATGTGCGTCGCAAGCCCCGTATTCGTATTGAAGCGCAAATGCATGGTGGTGGACACGAACGTGGTTTCCGCTCGGGCACGCTGGCGACTCATCAGATTGTTGGCATGGGCGAATGCTTTGCCCTGGCTAAGCAGGAAATGGGTGTTGAAAACGAGCGCGTTCGGATGTTGCGCGATCGTCTGTGGGCTGGACTCTCGCAAATCGAAGAGGTCTACCTCAACGGTGATCTTGAGCACCGCGTTCCACACAATCTGAATGTCAGCTTTAACTATGTTGAGGGTGAGTCCCTGATCATGGCGATTAAAGAGCTGGCTGTATCGAGTGGTTCGGCCTGCACCTCAGCCAGTCTTGAGCCTTCTTATGTACTGCGCGCACTGGGTCGTAACGATGAGCTCGCACACAGTTCAATTCGTTTCACGATTGGCCGTTTTACGACCGTTGAGCAAATCGACTTTGCAGTTGAATTGCTGAAAACACGCGTGGGTAAATTACGTGACATGTCTCCGCTGTGGGAAATGGCAAAAGACGGTATCGATTTGAATTCGGTTCAGTGGGCAGCCCACTGACCATAACGGTTGGAGAATAATCATGGCATATAGCGACAAAGTATTGGATCACTACGAAAATCCCCGTAACGTGGGTACTTTCGACAAGGGTGACGATCACGTGGGTACCGGTATGGTCGGTGCTCCTGCCTGTGGCGACGTGATGAAATTGCAGATCCGCGTCAATGATGCGGGTATTATCGAAGACGCACGTTTTAAAACATATGGCTGTGGTTCGGCGATCGCTTCGAGCTCACTGGTGACAGAGTGGGTCAAGGGTAAGACCCTTGATCAGGCACTGACCATCCGAAATACGCAGATTGCTGAAGAGCTTGCATTACCTCCGGTCAAGATTCACTGTTCTATTCTTGCCGAAGATGCAATCAAAGCAGCAGTTGCCGACTACAAAGAAAAACACGCAGGATAAATATCATGGCTGTCACTCTTACTGCTCAGGCCGCTGATCACATCAGCAAGTATCTGCAAAAGCGCGGAAGCGGTATCGGATTGCGGTTGGGCGTTCGCACAACGGGTTGCTCCGGTATGGCTTACAAACTTGAGTATGTCGATGATGCTGCAAGTGAAGATCAGGTGTTCGAGAGCTTTGGCGTCAAAGTTTTCATCGATCCAAAAAGTCTTTCCTATCTGAACGGGACTGAGCTGGACTATGCCCGGGAAGGTCTGAACGAAGGCTTCAAGTTTCGTAATCCCAATGAAAAGGCGACCTGCGGATGCGGTGAGTCGTTCACGGTCTGAGTGCTTGTGAACGATCAGGATTATTTCGCACTTTTCGGTCTGCCCCATTGCTTTGGTCTGGATGATGCTGTTCTAGAAGCTGCCTGGAAACGGGTGGCCATGGCTGTTCACCCTGATCGTTTCGCAACGGGCTCCGCCGCTGAAAAGCGCGTCGCGATGCAGTGGAGCGCACGTGCGAACGAAGCCTACCGTGTCCTCAAAAATCCATTATTGCGCGCGCGCTATCTCTGCGAGTTCGCAGGTGTTGATTTGCAGACTGAGACCAATACGTCCATGTCTGCTGATTTTCTGATGCAGCAAATGCAGTGGCATGAGCGTCTTGATGAATTAAATGACCATCCGAATGCATCGGATGTCGCTGGATTCAAACAAGAGCTAGCTGTTGCGTTGACCGAGACTATTGCGCACGTACAATCCCTGCTTGATGAGAAGCGTTTTGCCCAGGCGGCTGAACGCGTTCGCGAGTGGATGTTTCTTGATAAGTTGATAAAGATCACCGATGGCCTTACTACAGATATCTGAACCTGGTGAATCACCTGCGCCACACCAGCGCAGACTAGCTGTTGGCATTGATTTAGGCACGACGCATTCCCTGGTCGCCTCTGTACGCAGCAGTGTGGCTGAAGTTTTACCTGATGAAAATGGGTACGCACTGGTGGCATCTGCTGTTTACATCGATGCGGATAAAACAACGCACGTTGGTGCAGATGCCTTACGCTTTCAGTCGGCCAATCCACTCGATACGCTTGTTTCTGTTAAACGTCTGATGGGGAAATCCTTTGAAGACGCAAACAGCTCAGGCATGCCCTATGAGTTTTTACCTGATGCTCAGTCAGTCAAAATCCATACCCGCTATGCAGATTTATCGCCTGTCGAGGTTGCAGCAAAAATCCTCGAGAAGCTTAAATTTCTTGCAGAGGGCACACTCGGCGATTCATTAGTTGGAGCGGTGATTACCGTTCCTGCTTATTTTGATGACGCGCAGCGACAGGCCACACGCGATGCTGCCAGACTCGCCGGACTCAATGTCTTGCGATTGCTTAATGAGCCGACTGCTGCAGCTATCGCCTACGGCTTAGATCACGGTTCTGAAGGTGTGTACGCAGTCTATGATCTGGGCGGCGGTACGTTTGACATGTCCCTGCTGCGTTTGTCGCGTGGTGTATTCGAAGTGATTGCTACGGGCGGGGATACTGCGCTGGGTGGCGATGATTTCGACGCATTGATTATCGAGGATGCCGCTGCACGTCACGGACTTGTCGGCCTGGATCACTCTGATCGCAGAGCGTTATTAAGCGCCGCGCGTTTATTACGTGAGGCACTGTCCGATACAGTAGGAGACAGCACCGTCCATACTGAACAAGTATCGCTAGCAAAAGGCGCTTTTTCACTGAGCTTGAGTCGCGCTGAATTTGAAAAAATTGCGCAGCCACTCATCGAAAAAACTCTGGTTTGTGCCAAACGCGCATTAAAAGACGCAGGCCTTTCCGTCAAGGATATCAAAGGTGTTGTGATGGTCGGAGGCTCGACCCGCATGCCAGTCATCCGCTTTGCCGTTCACCAGTTTTTTGGTACCACACCGCTGACGGATCTAGATCCGGATCAGGTTGTTGCGTTAGGTGCAGCGCTGCAGGCGAATTTACTGGCAGGTAACCGTAATCCCGGTGAAGACTGGTTGCTGCTTGACGTGACGCCTTTGACGCTTGGCATGGAAACAATGGGTGGTCTGGTCGAGCACATCATTCCACGCAACAGCACTATTCCTGTTGCACGTGCCCAGGAGTTCACGACTTTCAAAGATGGTCAGACAGCACTTGCTGTGCATATCGTTCAGGGTGAGCGTGATCTGGTGTCTGATTGCCGATCCCTGGCAAGATTCGAACTGCGTGGTATCCCACCGATGGTGGCCGGTGCTGCCCGGATTCGCGTAACCTTTCAAGTCGATGCGGATGGATTGTTGAGTGTCACGGCACGCGAGCTTGCCTCAGGTGTTGAGGCCTCCGTCACTGTTAAACCTTCCTACGGCTTAAGTGACGAAGAAGTCGCACGGATGTTGACCGATGGCATGGCACAGGCTGATCACGATGCACAGATGCGTATGCTGCGCGAACAGCAAGTCGATGCTGCGCAGTTGATTGAATCTGTGCAGGCTGCCTTGTCAGCGGATGCTGATCTGTTGGGTGCTGCAGAACAAACACGTATTGAACAGCAGTTACAGGCCACGCGTCTGATTGCTGCCGGTGAGGATATCGATGCGATCAGACAATCGATCAAGGCGCTTTCTGCTGTGACTGATGACTTTGCGGCCAAACGTATGGATCGCAGCATCCGTGCGGCGCTAACGGGTCGTTCTTTGAATGAAGTTGGTTAATTTTAGATTCTTAAAGAGATATGCCCAAAATTACTGTTTTGCCACATCCCGATGTTTGCCCTGAAGGTAAAGTGATCGAGAATGCCCCGGAGGGGGTTTCGATCTGTCGCGTGATGCTCGATCATCATATCGAGATCGAACACGCGTGCGAGCTGTCATGCGCCTGCACGACATGTCATGTGATCGTCAAAGAAGGATTTAACTCTCTTGCCCCGGCAACAGACTCTGAAGAAGATCTGCTTGACCGCGCCTGGGGATTATCTACGCAGTCCCGCCTGTCCTGTCAGGCTAAAGTGGCCAAACAGGATCTGACTATTGAAATCCCACGCTATACGATTAATCACGCAAAAGAAAGTCACTGATCAAGGACAACTTCATGGCACGCTTTTCAGCAAATCTGGGTTTCCTGTGGTCCGATAAACCTTTGCTTGAGCGTATAACGCTTGCTGCAAACAGTGGCTTTAAAGCCATCGAGTTGCACTGGCCCTATGACACATCTCCTGACCTTGTGCGTGAAGCGTGCAATCGGCTGGGACTGACGCTTCTGGCGGCCAATACTCCGCTAGGCAACCCTGGCGAATCTGGCTTGGCAGCATTGCCTGGCCGTGAAGCAGACTTTCAGAAAGTATTCCAACAGGCAATGGACTGGTGCTTAGTAGCTGGAGCATCCTCCATTCATGTGATGCCAGGTGTCATCGATGCGGGTCAGCGTGTGCAGGCGACACAAACCATGATTAAAAACTTGCAATGGGCAGCTGATCTCGCCGCACCAAAAGGATTGACCTTATTGCTTGAGGCGATTAATCCGCGCGACAAGCCTGACTATTTTTATTCCACACAAGCTCAGTCCAATACGATCCGTGAGGCTTGTGGCCGCAGCAACATTAAACTGATGTTCGATGTTTATCATGTTGGCGTTGCAGAAGGCGATATTCTGACTAAGCTTGCGCATTACATGCCGCATATTGGTCATATACAGATTGCTGCAGTTCCCAGTCGTGCCGAACCTGATGAGGGCGAGGTGAATTATCCCGTTGTAATCAAACAAATTGATGCGCTTGGGTATACAGGCTGGATTGGTGCTGAGTACAAACCCCGCGCGACTGTCGAAGTTGGTTTGAAATGGTTGGCGTCTTATAAAGCTTAGCTACTCTTGTAAAGCTTAGCTATTCAGTAAGGTAAATTTAATGTAGGATAAGTTAACTTTACTGAATAACGCGTTTATAAATGATCACCGGGTCCGAAAGGAATACCGGGGACGGCGCTGGAGACAAATTGAAAGTATGTATATTCGGTGCGGGAGCCGTTGGCGGCTACCTGGCTGCCCGTTTTGGCCGTGCTGGAAATGTGACGCTATCTGTCGTTGCACGAGGCAGCCAGAAAGACGCAATCCTGCGAGATGGCGTACGACTCCAAACACCCTCTGAAAACATCACGGTCTATCCGGATATCGTGACAGATAGCGCTCTTGAATTACCAGAGCAGGATTACACTTTTGTTACGGTCAAGGTTGGCGCGCAGCCTGCTGTTGCCAGAGACGTGCGTCACCTTGTCGGCTTAGCAGGCCATGCGATTTTTGCAGCAAATGGTGTGCCCTGGTGGTGGAAGTATGGCACTGCAGCACCTGCGGCACTGTCTCTGCTTGATCCCGATGCTGAATTATGGACTGAGCTCACACCAGAGCGGGTTCTGGGTTGCGTCGTGTATTCAGCTAACGAAGTCATCTCACCCGGAGTCGTCAGACACCTGGGAAATAATCGATGGGTCATTGGTGAGCCTGATGGTGCGTTAACCAGTCGTCTTCAGTCAACCGTAGAAATATTGCGTCACGCCGGGATTCATGCAGAGGCCAGCCAGGATCTGCGCACCGAAATCTGGGCCAAACTTTTACGCAATGCCTCGATCAATTCACTCTGTGCGCTGACACGTTTGCCTGTCGATGGCCTGGCTGAGGACGCAGAGTTGCTCAAACAAGCTGAAGCACTGGCTCAAGATATCGTCACCGTAGCAAAAAGTCAGGGTTCGGATGTAAGTTTGCAATTTAGTGCTGCATGCGAGCAGCTGCGCCGTGGCGGTGCCGAGGCGGGGACTCCACCTGTGCGTGGCTTACGTCCCTCGATGCTTCAGGATGTACTGGCCTCAAGACCACTGGAAGTTGAAGCAATCGTTGGTCAGGTCCAGGCACTGGCGCGCGAAGCTGGGGTCGCTTGTCCTGCCATTGATGCTGTATTACCCATTTTACGCGGTTTAAATCGAAGTATTCATTCTAAATAAACCTGACCCAGAGAGGCGGGATAACTGGAGGAGTGTTATGACAACAAGACGTAAGTTTTTAACCCGGTCGGTCGTTGGTTCTGCGGCTGCTGGAATTGCCGTCGTAGGGGCACCAGCTGTTGCGCAATCCAATCCCGTTATTAAATGGCGTTGTGTATCCAGTTTTCCAAAGAATCTGGATATGCTTTATGGCTGTGCGCCCGCGATGGCTAAGGTGGTGGCGGAAGTCACAGATAACAAGTTTCAAATTCAGGTTTTCGCCGCTGGAGAGGTGGTACCTGGTTTGCAGGCATTTGACGCAGTATCCAATAAATCAGTCGAGATGTGCCACACCGCGGCCTACTATTACGCTGGAAAGGATCCCGCTTTTGCGCTCGCCACGCATGCTCCATTTTTGCTTAATACCCGTCAGCAGACTGCATGGGCATTTCGCGGTGAAGGTAAGGAGTTACTGGATTCATTTTTTGAAAAATACAATGTTGTAGGCATTCCTGGTGGAAATACCACCACGCAGATGGGCGGTTGGTTTCGCAAAGAAATCAAGACTCTTGCTGATCTAAAAGGGTTGAAATTCAGAATTTCAGGTCTCGGAGGGCAGGTGCTCGCTAAACTTGGCGTAGTGGCACAGCAAATTGGTGCCGCTGATATTTATCCATCGCTTGAGCGTGGAATCATTGATGCCGCCGAATTCAATGGTCCATATGACGATGAGAAACTCGGGTTGTATAAAGTCGCACCTCACTACTACTATCCCGGTTTCTGGGATGGCACTTCGCTTCAGCATTTCTTTATTGGTAGCGAAGCGTGGAATGCAATTCCAAAACACTATCAGGCTGCGATTCGTTCTGCTGCGGCTTACGCAAACATTGATTGCATTGCACAATACGATGCGCTCAATCCACCTGCGTTACGCAGACTTGTCGGGCAGGGGGTCAAGCTTCATCAATTTCCTAATACGATTATTGATGCAGCCTACACAGAGTCGATGAAACTTTATGATGAACTCTCTGCGAGCAACCCTGGCTTTAAGAAAATATACGACAGCCAGAAAGCATTCCAGAAAGATTCAGTACTCTGGAATCAAGTATCGGAATATGCCTATGACACGGCAATCAATCGTCAGTTACGTCGTTAAGTGACGTCCTGAATGCGTGTTCAGTAGAAGGGGTCTTCTAAGCAACATGGCTTGGAAGACCCCTTTAATTATTCAGACAATACTTACTGTTCAATGCCTGAGCAGATTGTCAGTTGTTCAATTCTCAGTTACTCAATCTTCTTTACGCAGATGCGGGAACAGAATCACATCACGAATGCTGGGTGAGTCTGTAATCAGCATCACTAAACGGTCGATGCCGATGCCGCAGCCACCAGTGGGTGGCATGCCATACTCGAGTGCGCGAATATAGTCGGCGTCGTAATACATGGCTTCTTCGTCACCGGCGTCTTTTGCTTCGACCTGCGCGTGAAAACGCGCAGCCTGGTCTTCAGGATCGTTCAGCTCGGAAAATCCATTGGCAATTTCTCTGCCCGTAATAAACAGCTCATAGCGTTCTGTAATACCCGGACGCGTATCTGATTCTCGCGCCAGTGGAGAGACTTCAATTGGGTAATCGATGATGTAAGTCGGCTCCCAAAGCTGAGATTCTGCGGTTTCTTCAAACAGGGCTAATTGCAGCGCGCCAAGTCCTGCACGTGCCAGATTCGGGGCGTTGACATCCACGCCACGTTTTTTCAACTGCGTGCGGACAAATTCGATATCTGCCAAATCCGACTCACTGAACTCAGGCACATGTTCGAGGATTGATTGCACGATCGTACGGCGGTGAAAGGGTTTGGACAGATCCAGTTCACGACCCTGATAGGTCAGGGTGGCTGTGCCTGTGGCTTCAATGGCCGCAGCACGGATGATCTGTTCGGTAAAGTCCATCAGCCAATGGTAATTTGTGTAGGCTGCGTAAAACTCCATCATTGTGAATTCTGGATTGTGGCGCGGGCTGACACCTTCGTTGCGGAAGTTTCGGTTGATTTCAAATACACGCTCGAAACCACCAACGATCAGGCGCTTGAGGTAAAGCTCAGGGGCGATACGCAGAAACATTTCCATGTCGAGCGCATTGTGATGCGTTTTGAAAGGCTTCGCTGCCGCGCCACCCGGGATCGCATGCAGCATGGGGGTCTCGACTTCGAGAAAACCATTGTCGAGCATGACCTGACGGATCGCACCGATCGCTTTGCTGCGCGCAGAAAAAGTCTGGCGTGTCTGCTCAGTCATGATCAGATCGACATAGCGCTGGCGATAGCGAAGTTCCTGGTCAGCGATGCCGTGGAATTTATCAGGCAGAGGACGCAGAGACTTTGCAATCAGCTTAGCCGTGTGCGCATGAACTGATAGCTCGCCTTTGTTCGTTTTAAACATCGTCCCAGTGATGGCCAGAATATCACCACTGTCCCAGTGCTTGAAGGATTCGTAGGTTTCTTCACCTAGCGTGTTTTTATCCAGATAGATCTGAATGCGACCGGTGCTGTCCTGCAATGTTGCAAAGCTGGCTTTGCCCATCACGCGTTTGAGCATCATGCGACCTGCGACTGATGCCGGGTGTGCCGCCTCGGCAAGGGGCGCCTGCTCCTGCTCACCATAAGCGGCGTGCAGTGCTGCGGCCCGGTCGGCTGGAACAAAATCATTTGGAAACGCAACGCCTTTTTCGCGGATCGCGGCAAGTTTTGCGCGTCGCTCTGCGATCAGGTGGTTTTCATCGTGCTGGTGAGTATGCGTATCGGTCATGATCAGAATGTGTGTTGACGAATATCGTCGATGGTTGTGGTGCCAAAGGAGTCCGCGTCCATTGCGAGCAGTAATTTGCGCGCGACATCATCGGGTGTTGACAGTTGTTTTTGCTGATGAAGATTCAGAAAACGATCAAGCGAGGGGAAATCCGCTTTGGATGCTGCGCGGATGGTTTCTTGCATCGGGGTATCCATGATGCCAGGCGCCATCGAAACAATACGCGCCCGCTCGCCTTCATCTAGCTGCGCGCATTCTGCATAGCGATCCATGGCAGCTTTCGTTGCGCAATAGACGCCCCATCCGGAGGAAGGACTGCGTCCCGCACCAGAAGAAATCAGCATGATGCGGCGATCCGTCGTATGACGCGAAGCAGATAAAACCTGTGCTGTCAGATATATTGGAGCCGTAATATTGATCTGGAATGTATTGTTAATCGCGTGCAGGTCAGTGAGGGCGTCAGACTGGGCGATCGGCGTGACAACACCAGCATTATGAATCAGACGCACGCTGTTAAAGCCCGCAACTAAAGCATGTAAAAGTTTACCGGCGCGTTCTATTGCAGCGCTATCAGACAGATCAACTTCAATCTGCGTGAGCGTGGTGTTTTTATCTTTTGCAGCTGATTCCAGAGCATCGGACTTTTTACGGGAGAGCGTGACCAGATGCCCTTGCTCTTTACTCACAGAACCAATCAATTGGTCCGCAAGTGCAGCGCCCAGTCCGCGCGAGACTCCTGTCAGAATAGTGATACGTGGCATCTGTACGACCTTATTGAATAAAATTAAACGCCCTGTTTGAGGCTGGCCTGAATAAACGGATCCAGATCACCATCCAGTACTTTTTGCGTGTTGGAAATTTCAACGTTGGTGCGCAAGTCTTTAATTCGGCTCTGGTCCAATACATAGGAGCGGATCTGATGACCCCAGCCTACGTCTGTTTTAGCGTCTTCCATTTTTTGCTGCTCAGCCATGCGGTTACGCATTTCGAGTTCGAACAGTCGTGATTTCAGCATCTGCATGGCTTCGGCACGGTTACGGTGCTGTGAGCGATCATTCTGGCACTGCACGACAATGTTGGTGGGTACGTGCGTGATACGCACAGCAGAGTCAGTTTTGTTAATGTGCTGACCACCTGCACCACTGGCCCGATAGGTATCTACGCGCAGATCTGCAGGGTTGATATCGATTTCAATCGAGTCATCGACTTCTGGATACACAAAAACGCTGGCAAAGGAGGTGTGACGACCACCGGACGAGTCAAAAGGGCTCTTGCGAACCAGGCGATGCACGCCACTCTCGGTGCGCAGAAAACCAAAAGCATATTCGCCTTCGATCTTGATCGTTGCAGATTTCAAACCTGCGACTTCGCCCTCGGATTCTTCGAGAATTTCAGTCTTGAAACCTTTGCGTTCGGCATAGCGCAAGTACTGACGAAGCAGCATCGAGGCCCAGTCCTGGGCTTCGGTGCCACCCGCACCTGCCTGAATATCTAAAAAGCAATTAAGCGGATCAGCTGGATTATTGAACATCCGGCGAAATTCCATGCCCTCGAGCGTTGCCTGAAACTGTTCTGCATCGGTTTCGATTGCGATCAGGGTTTCGTCGTCGGCATCAGCTGCAGCGAGCTCAAACAGCTCGGTTGAGTCCGCTATCGATTGAGCGAGCGAGGTGAGAGTGTTGACGACATCCTCAATACTCTTTTTTTCACGCCCCAGATCCTGGGCGCGTTTCGGATCATTCCAGACTGTTGGGTCTTCTAATTCTGCATTAACAACGTGCAGACGCTCAGATTTGGCATCGTAGTCAAAGATACCCCCGAAGAGCCAGCTCGCGCGCGGCGTAGTCAGCAAGTCGTGAAGAAATCAGGTTTTGACGTTCAGCTTCCATCGTATGGTATCCAGCAATAATTAAGTTAACTTGCTATTTTAAAGGGTATTTACACCTGAGGCTTAGTCTGGTGTTTTAGCCCCTTTTAAGGGGGTTCTGAGACTCAGGCAGGGCATGCGTATTCAATGACCAGTTGAGCCGAAACCATGCCATTCCAGATGTTTTGCTCGAGCCGGTAGGCAACTTTGACAAATTCAGGCAGACTTTCAACGTGTCCAAACCAGATTGCGTCAAACCGCTGATGTCCGCGCTCTAAGGATAGTTTTAGGTGTTTTTCCCCGACAAGTTTTTGATTCCGAACGGTAAATTCGTCCATGAAGAGGGGGGCAGCAAAGCCGGCCCCCCAGACTTGTTGCTGCAGCATCGTGGCAACCTGAGCGTTTGCGTAGCCGGGTTCGAGTGAGCCGTCTGTTTCAATCAGTGGCTCAAAGCTTTTACGACCCGTCATCTCAATAACTGCTTCTTCAAAAGCGGGTCTGAATTTTTCAAAATCATTGCGCCCTAACGTCAGCCCCGCAGCCATGGCATGCCCGCCAAACTTACGAATCAGACCGGGGTGTCTTTTGGAAACGAGATCCAGGACGTCGCGCAGATGCACATCCGGGATTGAGCGGCCAGAGCCACGCAACTCGTCATCGCCAGCCGGTGCAAAGGCGAGCGTAGGTCTGAAAAACTTTTCCTTTAAACGTGAAGCAACCAACCCTACGACACCCTGATGCCACTCGGGATGAAATACACATACTGAGGCACCGACAATACCTGCCTGAATATCGTCAGTTGCTGCCAGTGCCTGTTCTTTCATGACGCCTTCAATCTGTCGGCGTTCGCGATTGATGGTGTCGAGCTCGCGCGCCAGATCCAGCGCCACCATGTCATCGTCGGTCGTCAGGCAGCGAATGCCCAGGCCCATATCGGCCAGGCGACCCGCAGCATTAATGCGTGGACCGATGGCAAAGCCCAGATCAAAGGCACTGGCAGCAGCAGGATCGCGCGCCGCCACAGCAAACAAGGCTCGGATGCCCGGCTGCATGAGGCCTTTTCGCATTCTGTCCAGACCGCGAGTGACAAGCAGACGATTGTTAGGATCGAGTTTGACCACGTCCGCGACGGTGCCGAGCGCGACCAGATCGGCCAAGGCATCCAGGCGCGGGCCACCGTTGTCGGGAAATACGCCGCGCTTTCTGAGCTCGGCACGCAAAGCCAGCATCAGATAAAAAATGACACCAACACCCGCCAGATTTTTCGATGGAAAGCCACAGCCTCGTTGATTCGGATTCACGATAGCCAGTGCGTCAGGCAAGGTATCACCTGGCAAGTGATGATCGGTGACGATCACTCCAATTCCTGCATCGTTTGCTGCGGCAACACCTTCAACACTCGCAATGCCATTATCGACAGTGATCAGCAGATCAGGTTTGCCTGAGGGATGAACCATCGCTAAATCAACTACGGCTGGGGATAATCCGTAGCCTGTCTCAAAACGATTAGGGACGAGGTAATCCACATCCGCACCCATGGCACGCAGGCCGCGTAAACCCACTGCACACGCTGTTGCACCGTCGCAGTCATAGTCCGCGACGATCAGCATTTTTCGATGTGCAGCAATGGCGTCTGCAAGGAGGACCGCAGCGTGCTCAGCGTGGGTCAGACCGTTAGGAGCCAGCATCGCTTGCCATTCGAGACGAATATCCTCGGTGCGTTCAATGCCCCGCGCGGCCCAAAGTCTGGCCAGCAGCGGATGGACGCCGGAGCATTCCAGTCGCTGGGTCACTTGTAAGTCATAGCGACGAATAGTTAGTTTTGGAGATTCCACCAGCTTTTCCAGTTGTGTTTTTTAGCAGGCCATAGGTCACGCCACCAGGAACGACTGGCCGGCGCAAGCTGTATGCCGTGTTGCTGACCCAGCAAAGTCAGAATGGTGTCCTGGGGTTTTTCGGCGATGAATGCTGACAAAGCGGGCAGGGTATTGATCCATGTTCCCCAGTCACTTCTGGTATGACTAGGTAACAAATCCTCAAATATGATTATGTCATTGGTGCTCTCAGGTTTCCAGCCCTGGGCACCACCATACAGCCACAGACTATTCACAAGTGGCAAGCCCTGCGCCGCGCGCGCCTCGTTAACCGGATGATCGTGCCAGACCATTTGTATTTCGTTCAGTAGTTTGCGCCACTCTCGCAGACTTTCGTGCTGTGGCCACCAGTCCGCTAATGCCATACCGGCGATGGCTTTCGGACTCGCTGATTGAATGACCGGCTGGTTGGGTAACCAGATTCGCCAGCGTGCCGCATTGAGTGGCAAGACAGAGATCGGGCGGTCTGCCCAGAGGTGCGCAACAGCATCGTAGAGCGCGTCTGACTCATTCTGTGTCAGACAGAGTGCCTCTGGTTCGAGCAGTGAGGGACCCTCTGTGGCAATCGCGACGCTTGTGAGTTCCGCAATCCAGACTTGTTCGTCGGTGCGTTGAACACCCGCGCGTAATGGCCCGAGACCGGCGCCCAAATTGCTTTGGTTTTGTACTTGAAACCCTTTGCGTTGCAGCTCAATGGCCTCAAAGGGTGTGCAGCCTGTCTGGTCCGGATGAAGAGACAAGACCCGCGAGTGAAGAAAATTAAACCGCGCGACCAGATCAGGGCAGTTTGACTCAACATATTGAATAAGCTCTGGTGCAATCGGAGCAGGTGGCAAGGCGCCGGGGATCAGTATTTCCATTCGGTGATTGTAGTGGGATGGCTCAGGGTTTGATGCAATAATGTGTATGTGATGAAACTACCATATGAACTCTGGATTGGCGCCCGTTATGCGGGTTTGAGCAGTTTGCGCGGCCGTAAAGGCCGTCGGGACCGCTTTGTCTCATTTGTAGCAGCTACTTCCATGGCTGGTATCGCTCTGGGTGTGGCTGCACTGATTGTCGTGCTTTCTGTGATGAACGGGTTTCAGAAAGAGGTGCGTGATCGCATGCTGTCAGTATTGCCGCATATCGAAGTGTATGTCTCGGGTGGCGATCCGGAGCGTATCCTGTCCCAGTGGAAAACCATTGCTGAGGATGCGTTGAGATCACCATCGGTGAAGGCTGCCGCTCCCTTTGTCTCGGCGCAGGGGATGCTCATGCACGGGCAGGAGTTACGGGGCGTCCAGGTCAGAGGAATCGATCCCGCGACCGAGAGTGGTGTCTCAGAGGTCGGCCGACAGATGATTGCAGGCAAGCTCTCTGATCTGAAAGCGGGTGGTTTTGGCATTGTCCTGGGTCAGGAACTCGCGGATCTGATGGGTATTCGTATCGGTCAGACCGTCATGATGCTCGCTCCACAGGCTAACGTCGGGCCCGCAGGAGTCACACCCCGTATGCGTCAATTCACACTGGTCGGGGTCTTTCGATCGGGCCATTATGAGTATGACTCTTCACTTGCCTTTGTGGATGTAACCGACGCATCGAAACTTTTCCGTGAAAGTGGTTCGGCGGGTGTTCGATTGCGTGTGGACGATATGTATCGCGCACCTGAAATCGCCAGGTCGCTGATTCCTTTGCTTCCCTCAAATGTGTTGATTGGTGACTGGTCTCGGAATAACCGTACATGGTTTGCCGCCGTTCAGACTGAGAAACGCATGATGTTTCTGATCCTGGCATTGATCGTGGCGGTTGCCGCTTTTAACCTGCTGTCCTCTTTGGTGATGGCAGTTAAAGACAAACAATCCGATATTGCGATTCTGCGCAGCTTTGGCGCCACGCCGGGCGAAATCGCTCGTATATTTTTGGTTCAAGGTGCGCTGATTGGTGTGATCGGTACCTTGCTTGGTGTGACAGGCGGGATGGCGGTCGCATTTAATATTGATGTCATTGTTCCGGCGATCGAGCGGGTGCTCGGGACGCAGTTTCTCCCCCGAGAGGTGTATTTCATCAGTTCTTTGCCATCAGACCCGCGAATGGCCGACATCTTCACTATCGGCGTGACGTCCCTGATCATGTCACTTGTGGCGACTTTGTATCCAAGCTGGCGTGCTTCGCGTTTGCAACCTGCGCAGGTGTTGCGTCATGACTAAATTCGCACTTCAGGCCTCCCATCTTTTCAAACACTACGACGAAGGTCCATTACGCGTAGATGTGCTGACAGATGTCAGTATTTCTGTTTTGCCAGGGGAAATGGTTGCCGTGATTGGTGCCTCCGGCTCTGGCAAAAGCACTTTGCTCCATACGCTGGGACTGCTCGATCTTCCGACTTCGGGTGAAATTACAGTAGGTGGGGAGTCTGCTCAGGGACTGGGCGAGTCTGCGCGCAGCAGACTACGCAATCGCGCATTGGGTTTCGTCTACCAGTTCCATCACTTGTTACCCGAATTTTCTGCGCTGGACAATGTCGCGATGCCATTGATTGTCAGACGTGAGTCACGAGACGCCGCACGCGAACAAGCACGTAAAGTCATTGAGCTGGTTGGGCTGACGGCACGCATTGAACACTTTCCCGGTCAGTTGTCGGGCGGTGAGCGTCAGCGTATCGCTCTGGCACGTGCCTTGGTGACACGTCCTGCTTGTGTACTGGCTGATGAACCGACAGGTAATCTGGATCGTCACACCGCACATCAGATGTTTGCATTGCTCAAGCGTGTCAATGCCGAATCAGGGACCGCTTTTGTGATTGTCACCCATGACCCGGAGCTCGCCGCATTGGCTGATCGCAGGCTCTACATGGACTCGGGCCGTCTGGTCGATGCTGCTTGATACACATTGCCACCTCGATGCCGCTGAGTTTGCACACGATCGTGAATTAGTGATTACGCGTGCACAGACTGCAGGGGTGGGGGGCATTATCATTCCCGCAGTAGAAGTTTCAAATTTTGACACGGTACGCACACTGGCTCATCAGTTTGCCCAGGGGGCCTACGCGCTAGGTATCCACCCCATGTATGTTGAGCGATCGCAGCCGGATGATCTGGATCTGTTGAGACAAGCGTTGCTGATGCATCGAGCTGACCCGAAACTGGTTGCTGTGGGTGAAATTGGTCTGGATTTTTTTATACCTGAAATTTCCCAGGGTGCTGCGCGCGAAAAACAAGAACGATATTTTCAATTTCAACTCCAGCTTGCGCGAGAGTTTGAATTGCCTGTGCTTTTACACGTGCGCAGGTCTCAAGATACCATTTTGAAATATCTCAGGCGCAATGCTGTATGCGGCGGAATTGCTCATGCGTTTAATGGCAGTTTTCAACAGGCAGAACAATACATCGCATTAGGTTTTGCGTTGGGCGTTGGCGGTGAGATGACTTACACCCGCGCCTTGCAAATCCGCAGGTTGGCATCAGAGCTGAGTCTTGAGTCTTTGGTGCTTGAAACTGATGCGCCCGATATCGCTCCCGAGTGGATGACAGACAACCGTCGAAATGAGCCTGCAGAAGTCCTCGGTATTGCCAAAACGCTCGCTGCCTTGAGAGGCATCAGCCTGGATGAATTGATTCAGACAACCGCAAAAACGGCTTTCCGTGTCTGCCCGAAATTGAGTATGGCGCTTCGCTAAAACCCATCCGTGATGCAAGTCACAGCCTGCAAGTTGCCGAATGGGTGGTGCGTTTGGGTGGCGATAATAATGTCACACTTCACTTGTTAATCTGATAAGACTCACACAGCATTGCGTTATTTGGTTGACGCATTCATGCTCTGTGCGCTTTCATTCGGCATTGTATTGGGTGCGAGTCTGACGCATTTTTTAACACTGCTTCCAGATAGCAATATTTTATTGTTCTGGTGTCTGGTATTTATTACTTGCGTACTCGTTTTAAGAATTTATACGCGACGTCTTGCGAATGGTCAGATTAAAAGACTATTAAGCATGAGCTTTGGATTGATTGCATCGGTCATGTGTGCAATGACCTGGACGGTCCTTCAAGCACAATCAAGAGTCAGCGATTCATTATCCGTCGATCATGAAAACGTTGTGACCCGCTTGAGCTTCCTTGTTCAGTCAATGAGCCAGGATCAGTCTGATCAGCAACGCTTTCAGGTAAAAGTGCTGGATCCTGTGCCGACTGGAGTTCCTCGCCGAATTTTGGTGAGCTGGCAGGATAGCAGTGCAGGCAGACTCACGGTATTGCCCGGACAGGTCTGGCGTGCGGCTTTGGTTCTCAAACGACCGCATGGCGCGAGCAATCCATCAGGTTTTGATTATGAAGGGCATTTATTTCAAAAAAACATACGTGCTCTTGGAAAAGTGAGAGGAGTACCCAGCTTAATTTCGGATCATCCTGATGCTTCGATGACCGTGATCGTCGCACGCGTCAGGCACCACATGCGTCAAGCGATGCGTAAGATTTTAGGACAGGCTCGTTATGCGCCTGTTTTGATTGCGCTGGCGATTGGAGATCAGGATAGTGTGTCGGCCTCTGACTGGGATATTTTTAACCGGACAGGTATTACACACCTCGTCTCCATCAGTGGTTCTCATGTCACTATGCTCGCCGCTTTTGGCGGCGTAAGTATGCTGTGGCTCTGGAAACGTATTCGGTTTGGTCGCATCCAGCCATGTGAGCTGATTCCCTCAAAAGTGATGGCTGCATGCGCAGCACTGAGCATTGCGTTTCTTTATTGTTTACTGGCTGGGTGGGGGGTACCTGCAAGACGTACGTTTTTTATGCTGCTGGTCATAGGGATGGCGTTACTTGCAAGATTACCTATCTCATCGAATGGCGTACTCGGTATCGCTGCCGCAGTTGTGACTCTGCTTGATCCATGGTCCCCGCTAGCAACGGGTTTCTGGCTCTCTTTTGGGGCGGTACTTGTACTGTTTGCGGTCGGGACACAAGCCGTGCAGATACAAGCAGGCAGGTCACGCACACAGAAAATATTATTAGTCATCAAGGAGTCTGCTCGCATGCAATGGCTGATTACGCTTGCCATGACACCTGTGCTCGCGTTTCTTTTTCAGCAAGTTTCTCTCGTCTCGCCGTTTGCAAATGCTATTGCCATACCGGTTGTGACTTTTATCGTGACACCCCTCGCACTGTTGACTGCCATCGTTTCATTGATTCCAGGTCTTGAATGGTGCGCTTCTATTGCTGGCTGGACCGCAAATCTTGCGATGCAATGGGCAATGCATCCCATTATCTGGTTATCCGAAACAAAGTGGTCGATGTGGAATGTGGCTGCTATGCCTGCTTGGATGCTATGCCTATCACTTTGCGGTGTCCTGTGGGCCTTAATGCCGCCAGGGGTGCCCGTCCGATGGGCAGGGTGGTGTCTGATATTACCGGCGCTGGTGTGGAAACCTCAGCGGCCTGTTGAGGGAGCATGGAGAATGATCGCTCTGGATGTCGGTCAGGGCAGTGCGATTCTGGTCAGTACGCATCGTCATGATTTGTTGTTTGATAGCGGCCCGCGACTAGGGGCTACTGATGCAGGCCAGCGTGTCATTTATCCTGCGATGCGCGCACTGGCTGTAAACAGTCTCGATGCGATGGTCGTCTCGCACGCCGACATGGATCACATCGGTGGATTACCTTTTATCTTGAAATCAATTACTGTTGATTCACTCTATGCTTCTTTTGATGCGCAGGACTGGCTTGTTCGCCGTGCAAAGTTCTCTATTCCCGCTGACGTTGCGAATCGAGAGTTAAAGTTTGTGCGCTGTGAGCATGGACAGAAATGGATATGGGATCAGGTAACGTTCACTATGCTGCATCCTCAGCATCCTCAGCATCCTCAGCATTCGAGCGCAGTCACGACGAAAAAAAATGACAATAGCTGCGTGATACATATTTCAGGCGCATTTCATTCAGCCATATTGCCTGGAGATATCAGTGTGACTCAAGAAAATATACTGGTTCACTCAAACAAGGAATTGAGAGCAGATGTAGTGGTCGTTGCGCATCACGGTTCAGCCACTTCTTCCTCCCCACTGTTTGTTACACAGATGCGTGCACGGCACGCGATTGTTCAGTCAGGATATTTGAACCGGTTTCAACACCCGGAGACTGAAATTATCGATCGCTGGCAAAAGCAAAAAACCAGCTTGTGGCGAACGGATCAGCATGGAGCGATACACGTCTGGTCAAGGCCATCTTCTCTGGATGTTTTTGCTTATCGTTCAGTGGGTAAGCGGTATTGGCACCATTGAGCCGAGTTGCTGGATTGCGGAACTTTTTAACAAGAATAGTTAACTAAATAACCCTCTACAATAGGATCAGACATAACTGGAGGCTATCCATGACATCCCCCCGCCTGAACGCCGTGACTTGCAGCAGCCCAGCTGGTTTGCACCGGATGGCTTATCACGAATGGGGTGATCGAGATAATCCTGATACTGTGTTGTGCGTGCATGGGCTGACAAGAACAGGTCGTGACTTTGACTATCTCGCCAGACGTCTGTCCAAAGACTATCGTGTGGTGTGTCCTGATGTGGTGGGCAGAGGATTGTCAGACCGTCTGGCTAACTCGATGTTTTATGGCGTGCCGCAATACACGGCAGACATGGTGAGCCTGATTGCCCGCTTGCAGCCTGCACGTTTGCAATGGGTGGGCACCTCCATGGGAGGGTTAATTGGAATGGCTTACGCTGGGTCAATGGCTTTTGCGCGGCAATTGCAATCACTTCCTACGCCTGCCCAGAGTTTTCAGTCCCTTCCCGATACAGGTGTTCGACTCGATAAACTCGTATTAAACGACGTTGGGCCACATATCGAACCTGTTTCACTTGAGCGCATTGGTCAGTATGTCGGTGAACCAGTTAGTTTTGATTCTTTTAACGCTGCAGTCCAGTACGTTAAAACTACTGCTGCTTCCTTTGGTCCGCATACAGAAGAGCAATGGCAGGAATTGGCGCGTTACACCTATATCGAACAATCAGGTAAATGGATCAAACACTATGATCTGAGCCTGGCTCAGCCGTTTAAGTCGATGACACCAGAACAGGCCCTCGCGGGAGAAAAAATTCTCTGGCAAGCTTATGCTTCGATCCAGGCTCCAATCCTGATTGTGCGTGGCAAGCAGTCAGATCTTTTGTCACCAGCGACACTGCAAAAAATGCTTGAAGTCAATCCACGCGCACGTGCCGTTGAGATTGCAGGTGTCGGTCACGCGCCAACTTTCATGTCGACTGAACAACTTGATATTGTTTGTGGGTTTTTTGTATGAATATTGAGCCGATTTCCTGTGTCGATTTGCATTGTCACTCCACGGTTTCAGATGGTGTGCTTAGCCCTGAGGCTGTTGCACAGCGGGCCGCTGCGCACGGTGTAAATATCTGGTCACTGACGGATCACGATGAAGTCTCTGGACAAAAAATTGCACGCGAAACAGCAACCTCACTTGGTATGCAATATCTGGGTGGTGTTGAAATTTCTGTGACCTGGGCGAATCAGACTGTTCACGTAGTTGGATTGGGGATTGACGAGAATAATCCGGTGCTTGTCGAGGGGCTGCGCACGACGCGCGCGGGACGTGCAGATCGCGCAAAACGAATATCTGACAATCTTGCCCGACTGGGCATGCCAGGTGCTTATGAAGGGGTGTTGCCCTTCGCACGCAATCCTGAGCTGATCAGCCGCACGCATTTCGCACGCTATCTGGTTCAGGCGGGATATTGCCCAGACGTACAGACTGTCTTTGATCGTTATCTGAGCGATGAAGGCCCCGCACATGAACCGATGCAATGGGCGAAACTTGCCTCCGCGCTAAGCTGGATTCACGGCGCGGGCGGCGTCGCAGTCATTGCCCATCCTGGTCGTTACCATTACACGCCGACACAATTTGGCGCTTTATTTTCTGAATTTAAGGATTTGGGTGGCCAGGGGATTGAGGTCGTAACCGGCAGTCACTCTCCACATCAATATCATGAGTATGCGCAGATCGCACGTGACTACGGATTTCTTGCTTCGTGTGGCTCGGATTTCCATAGCCCTTCCGAGAGTCGCCACGACCTGGGAAGTTTGCCCGCATTACCCGCAGATCTGGTGCCTGCCTGGAAGTCTTTGCTATGACGCCACAACCAGTATCCAGCCAGCATGAATAAGGCCTTCGTTAAAGAGACGGACCACGAGGATGACGATGACTTCCCCGAAGCCGCACCTCTTCCCGCGGGTACGCGTAATTACATAACTCCGGCCGGGTATGCGGCGTTGCGCAGTGAGCTTGCAACGCTGATGCTCGAAGAGCGTCCCGCCATGGTGAAAATCGTTTCCTGGGCGGCCTCTAATGGTGACCGATCTGAAAACGGTGATTATCTCTACGGTAAAAAACGCCTCAGAGAAATCGATCGCCGTATGCGTTTTTTAACGAAACGACTTGAAATTGCAGAGATTGTCGATCCCAGTACTCAACCGAATCAGGATCAAGTTTTTTTTGGAGCAACGGTCGTGTATTCAGATCCCGAGGGCGCTGAGCACACCATCACGATTGTCGGCGTGGATGAAGCAGAGCCGCTCAACGGGAAAATCAGCTGGATTTCGCCTGTCGCGCGTGCCTTGATCAAATCGCGTGAGGGAGATACGGTGACGCTGCGCACCCCAGGCGGAATTCAAGATCTGGATATTCTCGAGATTACTTATCCTGCTGTATAGGCAGTGCGGCTATCAGGCCACTTGAATGTAAATCCCGAGGCAAGCAGACGCGCATTGCTCAGGCGTTTGCTACCAACTCCTCTTGCAGGTAATCCCTCAGGAGGCGTGGGTCCTCCTACGAGTTTAGCGAGATGCTCATAGAGGGTACGCATCGGCAATGGCGTACTGTCGGTTACGAGGTATACAGAGGCCGGTGTGGCCAGTCCAAGTACATGCACGACTGCTGCAGCTGCATCATCGATATGAATGCGGTTGACCCAATGTTCTTTGGATTGTGGGGCGGCAGCCTGTCCCAGGCGTAGTCGGTCAAGCAGGTACGTGCGCTTGGGTCCGTATATCCCGGAAAGTCTAAGGCTGACTGTACTCAGATGATTGTGCTGACCATAAGCATGGAGCCAGCATTCGGTTTCACACAGAATACGACCATTAAATGCCGCCGGGTTTGTCGGTGTATCTTCGTTCACCCAGTCTTGCCCATGATCGCCATATACCGCTGATGAAGAGATGAAGATCACGCGCTCGAGTGAGGGTGACTGTATGCGCTGGATGACGTGTTGCAAACCCGTGAGGTAGGTTGCGCGATAGGCGAGCTCCGTTCTCTCACTGGGCGCGGCGGTAAATACTAGATGCGTAATACCTTCTGGTATGCGCTCGAGTGATTCTGGCTGGGTTAGATCCGCAGCAATCCACTGCACGGAATCAGGCGTATGCATCGCAGGAGGATGGCGCCGGATTCCAAAGACGATATTGTCTTTATCCATCCGTAACAATTCGGCAATATGCATTCCCAAGTCACCGCAGCCAGCTATCAGTACGCGCATCGTCATGGCAGAAAAAATCTTTCTCTGAGTTCTTCGAGACCCAGTCGATCAAGAATGGCTTGCAGTCTTTCGATTGCATCTGCTTTGGGAGGCCCCTTAAGCTCAGCAATGATCAGTTCATTTTTCATGGAATGTTCCCAACCTACCAGTTCCGTGACCGTGACCTGATAGCCGTGTGCCTGGAGTTGCAGGCAGCGTAAAACATTCGTGAGCTGACTACCGAACTCTCTCGTGTGTAAAGGATGACGCCAGAGTTCTGCCAGGGGATCTTTAAGCTGTCTGGCTTTGTTTTTACGCAAGACTGAAGCAATCTCAGCCTGACAGCAGGGAACGAGCACCATGAATCGCGCATGCTTGGCCAGGCCAAAACGTATCGCATCATCCGTTGCCGTATTACAGGCATGCAGTGCTGTGACCATGTCGACTTGGCTAGGAAGGGCAGTTGATGCGATGGAATCTGCGACAGATAAATTCAGGAATTTCATTTGTTCGAACTTCAACTGCTGAGCCAGTGCGCGCGAGCTTTCAACGAGTTCAGGTCTTGTTTCGATCCCCACCATCGTCGCCATCGGCGCTTGATGACGTAAAAACAAATCTACAAGAATGAAGCCAAGATATGATTTGCCTGCCCCATGATCTACTACACAGAATTCAGGTTTGCTGCGCAATAATTCTTTGAGCATCGGCTCAATGAATTGAAACAGATGATTGACTTGTTTCAATTTTCTGCGGCTATCCTGATTCATCTTGCCATCCCTGGTCAGGATGTGCAAAGCTTTCAGTAATTCGATAGACTGTTCAGGACGGATTTCTGTTGTTGACATGTGGCGAACTAAATCATTTTTACTAAATTCGAATCAAATTTAGTATTTTCGGGGTTTACGACTATAGACGCGGGATTTGCTGCATTGCTAAAAAGTATATATGAATGATTTTCATCTAAATGGGCAGGGCGACTCACTTTCAATCCAGCACGCTGGTGGAGTATTTATTCGTGTTGAAAAAAGTGATGAGCTGCGCGCAGCTCACAAGAAAGTTGAGTCTATTGCACACAAGCTTCAAGCAGAAGCTTACCTGAATATCCAGTCTGTCCATGGAACTGGCGAGACGGGTATTCATATTTCATCTTCCGATCGTCTGATTGCCATTACTCCTGAGTTTGATACAACCGGTATTGCATCCGAGTTAAATATCAATGGGCTCAAGCGCTCCAAAGAGCTGGAGCTTGAAATCATACTGGCAATGTCGCGAAGTCCTGTCCTGTTCACCTTTCCAAGTACTCAGGAGTTTGAAACTGCTATCCGCGTGCGTCGGTATGCCGCACTCGCTGCATATCAGGCAGAATTAAATTTTGATACGGAAGGTCTGGAGCGTCCCAGAGACTATTGGACTTACCATCCAGACACGAGTTTTACGCTGCTACCCGGCGTGTCCATTATTGATGCGCTGATTCATACTACGCAGCCCGCTCTGTCTGGTCAGGTGTACTCTTTTTCTTGTTTCAGAGCTTCCGAATACATTCTGACACTTGCACTTGCGCTTGAATTGCGTGACTGTCATCCAGCCTTGCATCGGCAAATTGAACAACGCTGGTCAAAGCGTGCCATTATGGGTGAGGAGTTTCAGGCTGTTTTTTTACGAGAGTACGGCTCTATTTCAGCGCCAATCCCCCCACGCTTCTACGTTCCTGGTGAGCGTGTCTGGTTCAGAAACCCCGATGAGCCGTCTTCAAACGTGAGAGGATATGAGGGCTCCTGGCTCTATTACCTGGGTTCCGGTTTATTCAATAATTTCTGGGATCGACAAAACCCTTACACGATGACGACCAAATGTCTTGAGATCTATCATTGGCGAGACGGGGTCAAGAGTAATGTGCTCGGTGAGCTGACGATGGATGAGTCGGTTGTTGCCAGACACGTCACAGCTTCGGCATCTGATCCCGACCAGCAGGAACGTATTCTTGCCTTGATGATGAAATACCGCGACCCATCAGGTGTTTATGCCGAGGGCGGCTGTATTGATGCCACGCGTGAGTCAATTCGGTTGATGCATCCGCCGAGCTCCGATATCCGGATACCAGAAGCCGATCAGATAAAGTAATGCTTAATTTATTTATTTGCTTTGCAAGCGGTTGCAATACTTGCCCAGATTGCGGCAAAATGACCGCTGAGGTGTTTTGCATGAGTTTTTATTGCATGTATGCATAAATCAATATTCCCAGACTTAACTTACGGAGATTCAACATGGCAGTTCGTTATTTAAAACGTGGCAAAGATGCTGCAGCGGTGGCAGAGGCTGACGCTAAAGTCCGGTCAACTGTTGAATCTCTACTCGGAGATATAGAAAAACGCGGGGATCAGGCCGTGCGTGAAATGTCTGCAAAGTTTGACAAGTGGGAACCTAGCGAATTTCGTTTAAGTCAGGCTGATATTGAAAAGGCAGTTAAACAACTGTCCGCCCGTGAAATTGAAGATATCAAATTTGCCCAGACACAGATCCGTCGTTTCGCAGAAGTGCAGCGTGCTTCGATGAAAGATGTTGAAGTCGAAACCATGCCTGGCGTGGTGCTTGGTCATAAACACATCCCCGTCAGCGCTGTCGGCTGCTATGTGCCTGGTGGCAAGTATCCGATGATCGCTTCTGCACACATGAGCGTTCTGACTGCAAAAGTCGCAGGCGTCAAACGTATCGTTGCAACGGCACCGCCATTTCAGGGCTCACCGCATCCCGCGATCGTTACCGCAATGCATTTCGCTGGTGCAGATGAAATTCTTGTGCTTGGTGGTATTCAGGCCGTTGGCGCCATGGCGATTGGAACAGAATCTATCGCTCCTGTAGATATGCTCGTGGGCCCGGGCAACATGTTTGTCGCGGAAGCTAAGCGACAGTTGTTTGGTCGTGTGGGCATTGATTTGTTTGCCGGTCCGACGGAAACACTGGTGATTGCCGATGATTCCGTTGACGCAGAAATGTGTGCAGTGGACTTGCTTGGACAGGCTGAGCATGGACCAACATCGCCAGCAATTTTGTTGACAAATAGTGAAGTGCTGGCCAAAGCAACCATGGCAGAAGTTGAACGCCAGCTCAATATTTTGCCGACAGCTGAAATCGCCCGTGTTTCCTGGGCTGAGCACGGTGAAGTCATCGTCTGCGATACGCTCGATGAGATGATCGCCGTCGCCGATGAGCTTGCCTTTGAACACGTTCAGATCCTGACAAGTGATCCTGATGTGTTTTTGAATCGTTTGCAGAATTACGGTGCGTTATTCCTCGGACCAAGAACCAATGTGAGTTTCGGTGACAAGGTGATTGGTACCAACCACACACTCCCAACTAAGCGCAGCGCACGTTTCACGGGTGGGCTCTGGGTCGGTAAGTTCCTCAAGACCTGTACCTACCAGAGGGTGCTGACCGACCAGGCGAGCGCGTTTGTCGGCGAATACTGCTCGCGGCTCTGCGTGCTCGAAGGTTTCTCCGCGCACGCGGAGCAGGCCAATGTCCGCGTCGACGGGGAAGTCATCGGCCACGTGACGACCGCGGAGTACGGCTCGCAGATGCTGTCCCTGGGCGGCGTCCACCACATTACGGCAGGCAGCAAGCGCGAAGGGCGCGTGACCGTGGAGACCCTGCTGAAGCTTGGAAACCGTGAGCCCGTGGCCCTCGAGATCGAAGGCGGGTCGCGCGTGGA
>JAUSCY010000107.1 GCA_030650995.1 Sheuella sp.
ATTCTGGACTTTGACGGATAGTTGAACCTTACCATTTTTAACAATAGATACCGGGCCTATAAACTCAATTTTCATAGATTAATCAACGATCATTCTGCCTGTACGAATAAAGTATTTTTTTGCATAGGCAAGCACCTGAGGATCTGTTAAGTGATCTACAGTTTCTATGCCAATAATCTTTTTAGCAATTGCCGCATCATGAGTAGCGGCATGTTTTATCAATTCACCTTTAGCTGAACCAGGCCCAACTACGAGGATCTCATTAACATCAGCGGCAGCAGAAATCACCGTATGAAAAAACTTGTGATCTTCTGGCGCGTTACCACTACCAACTGCATTGGCTTTATGGTGCAAATGTGTATGGGTTAAATCGCTCTTGATCAGTTCATTTTTACTGGAATCAAAATACAGGACATGGGCTTCTTTATGGTCGATCCAAATTACGCCGTGATTTGTTGTCATCAGAGTTTTCCTATTTATTATTATCTAGTGTAAAGTTCAAAAAAAATATCTTACTGCTATCTATACTAAAAAAAGTTCTTACTGAATAGATTTTATCGATTCAATATCTACGAATCAACACATTCAGTCGTTTATAGATAAAATGGTTAGCCTATCTAAGACTGTAGATAACCTTGGTGTCAACTATCACATAGGCGATGGTCGTTATGCCGAAGCCATAAAGCAATTTGCCCTAAAAGAAAATGTATTTTTGATGAATGCCAAAAATATTAATTAGCTGATTGGTCTTTCTTTGGTAACAGTGAAGTCCGCAAGAGCAGCTGCAGCCTTATTAGCCCGAAATGACCAATTGTTAAATGTATTGGATGTTGCAGTAAAAGCAGTTGAGCTAGCACTAGTCGCGTCAGATCAAGAGGTAATAGACTCTCTTTCTAAAAATGCTGAGTTCTAAAGGATCCAATTAATCAATGCTCTATTTATCGGCCTTTTTTTATCTGATTTCACTGCTTTGCCAAGTTGGAGCAGCGATATTAAGTATTCGATTAATTAAGCATACTGCCTACATTTATCGCTGGACATGGCTATGTTTGGCGCTTGGGTTAACTTTGATGCTGGGTAGCCGGATTGATTCCTTATACAAAGTCTACTTATCAGATCATTACATGCTTACCGATGCCTTGCTCTCGGCTCCAATTTCCGCCCTTCTCTTAATTGGGATTATGGGCATTTCAAAAATTATTTTTAAAATCAATTCGAACAACGATTTTCTTTCTGCGTTATCACAACTAGATCCACTCACACAGTGTCAAAGTCGAACAGAGATTCTCTTCCGTATTCACGAAGAAATTAAACGATCAGAAAGAAATAATCGACCATTTGCCTTAATGGAGATGGATATTGATCATTTCAAAGACGTTAACGATAAATATGGACATGATATTGGTGATCAAGTATTAATTAGTTTGTCAAGAAATACCAAAGATGTCATTCGAACCATAGATTCTGTTGGCCGCATTGGCGGCGAAGAGTTTTTAATCCTGCTACCAGAGACGGATAGCAAACAAGCAACCGAGGCAGCAGAACGCTTAAGAGCGCAAATTGCCAATGTCACTCACGCGAACTGCGCTTCGAATGATGTAAGAATTACTATTAGCATCGGTGTTACAGTTTTTTATCCCGACAAATACCCTCAAATGCTAACGGATGAGATATCAACTGAAATTATCAAACAGGCCGATATGGCCATGTATCAAGCAAAAAATGCAGGACGTAATAGGGTTGCCATGTGGAGCCAAAGGCCACAGCAAAATTACTCGCGTTTCGCTGATATGAAAGACCCAGATCAAAGTTTTTGAGGAATTCCATTTAATATTTATCAGGTACATGCATGGAGGCCGGTACCGTGTGTCGCGTGTAGTCAGAATTATGCACACGGGCGGGTAAGGTAATAGCCGGGTGGACGACTTCCTGATAGTTTATTTGATCAAGTAAATGCTGGATACAATTTAGTCGTGCACTTTTCTTATCCACTCCATCGACGATCCACCATGGTGACTCCGGCATGTGGGTACGTTCAAGCATCACCTCTTTCGCTTTGGTATAGGCCTCCCAGCGACGGCGCGACTCCAGATCCATCGGGCTGAGTTTCCATTGCTTGAGCGGGTCGCGGATACGCATCGTGAAACGCATGTGCTGCTCATCATCGGTAATTGAAAACCAGTACTTGATCAGAATGATGCCAGAGCGCACCAGCATTTTTTCGAATTCCGGGACGCTGCGAAAGAACTCCTCATACTCCTCGTCATTACAGAATCCCATCACGCGCTCTACTCCCGCCCGGTTATACCAGCTGCGGTCAAACAGCACCATTTCCCCGCCAGCAGGCAGGTATGGCACATAACGCTGGAAATACCACTGTGTGCGTTCGCGCTCGCTCGGAGCAGGCAATGCAGCAACACGACATACACGAGGATTCAGCCGCTGCGTGATACGTTTGATCGCGCCCCCTTTGCCTGCCGCATCACGGCCCTCAAAGAGCACAACAACTTTTAGCTTTTTTTCTACGACCCAGTCTTGCAACTTCACCAGTTCGCCTTGGAGTCTGAACAACTCGCGGAAATAAATACGCCGATCAAGTGAGCCTTCCGGGACTGGACCTTGCTCTGGCATTTCCATGAGGAGCTCATCCAGACGGTTGTCGTCGAGCTCCATTTCAAACTCTTCATCGTAGCTATCGATCAGCTCTTCTTGTGCACGCTGTACAAAAGTTTTAGTAGGTACTTTCTTGGCTGCGACAGTTTTCTTAACTGGGACAGATTTCTTTGCAACGACAGTTTTCTTAACTGGTGCAGATTTTTTTGCAACGATAGTTTTCTGTGCCGGTGCTGGCTTCTTAGCTGCTACAGGTTTTTTGGCAACTACAGGCTTTTTCTTAGAAGCTGTTTTGGACTGGATCGCGGATGCCATCTCTATAACTCCCTAATGATTTAGGCTAAGGATACGTGTCGCACATTAAAGTTTTATGAATTCTGGCCGCATTCCTTTGAAAAATTACATTTTTATTAAACAAATAAGTCAATTTCACATTCCGGTCATGTTGAACAGCTATGTTGGTAAAAATTTTATCCTCAAATATCAAAAATTAATCCAGACACCAATGACCTTTATTCCCTTATCCGCCCTAATTGACCCGAACAAAGTACCTTCTGATGGCATACTTTTTGCCTGGAAGATCAATCAGGACAGCATCGGGTCAGAAATCCTACCCGATACGGTGACCGATGAGCTGCTGAGTTCGGGTCAGTCAATATGGTTGCACCTCAATTTTTCCAATACTCGTGTCATGCGGTGGCTACAAGCCTCTCAATTCATACCTGACGAGTTATACGAGTCCATCCAGAATGACGCAGGAGAGGTTGGTTATGATGCCATCACTGAACTTGCACAGGGTGCCCTGTTCCATTTGCAAGACTTCACGATGGACTTCGGTCAGAGTTCGAAAAGCAACAATTTAGACTTTGAATCTTTCTGGTGCTATCTGACACCGAAAATATTGATTACAGGACGCCTGCATCCGCTCAAAACACTCGACTCAGCCAAGGATCAGCTGATAAGAGGACGCATCCTTCCTGACTCAGTCCAAAACCTCTTTCACCAGATCATCGATATCCGATCTGTCCAACTTAAAGTTGCCATCAGACGACTGGCTGATCGGATCGATTCGCTTGAGGAAATCATTCTCAGTGGTAATGATCTTGCTGCAGACGAATCAATTGGAACACTCCGCATTCAATGCAATCGGATCAGACGTCACTTCTCTGCCGAGCTCGATGCCTTGAGGTACTTGAGGAAAAGAAATACGCCAGCGTTTACGCATGATGACTTGGAACAGCTCCATGATCATGCGAATGAATTAACCAGTTTTCTTGATCAAATCGATAGTCTTTACATTCGCGCCAAAGTCCTGCAGGACGAACAGACCGCCCATGTCGCAGAGCTCAATGCAAAACAGTTACAAGTGCTGTCCGTCATGACTGTGATTTTTCTACCCATGACGCTGATCACCGGAATCATGGGAATGAATATGGAAGATCTCCCAGGCCTGAAAGGCTCATTTTTTGAAGTCATGATTGTGATGGGCTTGGCTGGCTTACTCGTTTATATGGGATTAAAACTAAAACGCATTGTTTAATACTGCAGCCTATTCGAATTAAAATCGAATTGTCACACTAACTCGATAGAGTACGAGTTCTTCATGTGTACGCGAGTATCAGCATGCGTCAACTTCAAAGAATTTTATTTTTCCTGTTTTTTATTTCAATGTGTAGCTCCAGCCATGGTTACTCTCCGCTCAACACGGATGATGCGGGTACGACGGCAAAAGGCTCCAATCAGATTGAACAATATTTTTTCTCTATTCTCCAGGTCGGTCAAAGCAATGAGGGAGAGAACAGCATCAGCTCTGGAGAGGATTTCAGCGGTATCGGGGATGCGACAGGTTTTCCGCTCACCTTCGCAAGAGGCATAACAGATAATAGTGAGGTGAGTTTTTCCCCAACTTACTATCTTGCACCCCTTGGTAATTTTTCCAGAGTGGGGAATTACACAGTCAACTATAAGCACCGATTTCTGGGAAATGGTGAAAAAGGACTGAACCTTGCCCTGAAACCTTCAGTCATTTTTCCTGCGGGTGTGACTCAACAAGAGTTTGGTATCGGTAATGCAGCATGGAATTATGGTGCAACGTTCATCGCCTCACAGCTTTGGGAGTCTGCAGAGCTCCATTTCAATGCCGGTTATATGCGCACCCCTTACAACAACAATTACGTTGTTGGACAGAGCGCTGACTCGAAACGGGCTAATTTATATTCGATATCCGTTGCGCCTGTTTGGAAACTCTCATCTCACATAAAGTTTGCGATTGATGTCGGCATGAACACCAATCCCAATGAACCCGATATCTCCTTAACGATGTACGGTCAGATAGCTGTTATTTTTTCACCTGACAAGAACCTTGATATGGGTCTTTCATATCAGCGAAACGCGAGGAATTTTGCTGTGGCCTTTGGCGACGCAGGCCCCTACACCAGCCGTATCCAGTTGGGCGTCACATATCGTTTTGACTGAGCCTCAAGGACTAGTTATCACCCAAGCCAGTGAAAACAGGTTAGATTAATAACCTGATATTTCAAAAAAGATTGAGTCACATATGTCAACAACAAAACTTTGGACTGACGAAGAGATCAATGCACATCCTGATCTAAAGGCCGTATTTGACGATATCCGTCTCGTCAGAAAATCTGATTTTGTAAATAATTTCTGGCGTGCACTGGCAAATAATCCCAGGCAACTCCAAAGCACCTGGGAGCAACTGAAAATCGTCATGATGTCAGAAGGCGAGCTTTCGCCCTTGGTACGTGAACTGATTTACATTGCGGTATCGACTGCGAATGGATGCAGTTATTGCGTACACTCGCATACGGCTGGCGCTCGCGCCAAAGGCATGACCGATGGTCAATATTCGGAATTGCAGTCTGTGATTGCCATGGCAGCTCAGACCAATGCGCTTGCTACTGCTTTGCAGGTCCCGGTGGATGGAGTGTTTGATTTATCAGGGAGTTAATTTGATTGCCAATAAAGTAAAAAGCCAACCCCGAAGGATTGGCTTTTTACTTTATTGGTCGGGGCGGTGGGATTCGAACTCACGACCCTCTGCTCCCAAAGCAGATGCGCTACCAGGCTGCGCTACGCCCCGAAGTCCAAAACTATACCAGAATTTAAAAAACTCTGCTTAGCCGAAGCGCCCAGTAATGTAGTCTTCGGTTTCCTTGCGCTTTGGTTTCACAAAAATCTGGTTTGTCTCACCAAATTCCATCAGTTCTCCCAGGTACATATAAGCCGTGTAATCCGAGCAACGGGCAGCCTGCTGCATATTGTGGGTCACAATCACGACCGTATAGTCTTTCTTGAGCTCCGCGATCAACTCCTCTACTTTCGCAGTCGAAATAGGATCCAGGGCCGAACAAGGCTCATCAAGCAATAAAACTTCAGGTTTGATAGCGACGCCTCGGGCGATGCACAAACGCTGTTGCTGGCCACCAGAGAGGCTATTACCACTCTGATGCAGCTTGTCTTTGACTTCATTCCACAAAGCGGCCTTGGTCAGTGCCCACTCGACCCGCTCTTGCATCTGACCTTTATTCAAGCGCTCAAACAAACGCACGCCAAAAGCGATGTTGTCATAGATACTCATCGGAAAAGGCGTTGGCTTTTGAAACACCATACCAACTTTGGCGCGCAATAAAGAAATATCTGTTTTAGTTGTCAGCAGATTTTCACCATCCAGAATGATCTCTCCCTCTGCGCGCTGACCGGGATAGAGTTCAAACATCCGGTTAAAGGTTCGCAGTAAAGTCGATTTGCCGCAACCAGAGGGACCAATGAAAGCAGTCACTTTATTTTCTGCAATGGACATATTTACATTGCGCAAGGCATGGAAATTGCCATAGTGAAAATTAAGGTTATTCACCTGGATTTTAGGTTGTGCTGCTTTGAGTGCAGCAGCTTGTATCGCAGTGTTTTCCATATTCGGTACCGTATATAGGTTCAGTGCAGTATGAATGGACAAGGAATGATCAGATCACTGATCAATCAATGCTTGCGAAATAAGTTTCGTGCCAGGATATTGAGCGCGAGCACAGCAAGAGTAATAATCGTCGCACCAGCCCATGCCAAAGTATTCCAGTCCTTAAACGGACTCGCAGCAAATTGAAAAATGACAACAGGCAGGTTGGCCAAGGGCTTGTTCATATCAAACGACAGGAACTGATTGTTCAGAGAGGTAAAGAGCAGAGGGGCAGTTTCCCCAGCTACGCGGGCAACAGCAAGCAATATCCCTGTGATGATGCCTGAACGAGCTGCGCGGTATGACACCAGAACGATCATGCGCCATTTGGGGCAACCGAGCGCAAAGCAAGCCTCACGCAAACCGTTTGGCACAAGCATGAGCATGTTGTCAGTCGTACGCACTACAACTGGGATCACCAGAATAGCCAGAGCAAAGGCACCAGCCCAGCCAGAGTAATGACCGACTTGTGAGACATAGACCGCGTAGATGAACAAACCAATTACGATTGAAGGTGCTGACAACAAGACATCATTTAGAAACCGCGTCGCAGGCGCCAACCAACCACGCTGACCGTATTCCGCCAGATAGGTGCCGGCAAAAATACCGACAGGTGTACCAATCGCAGTTCCAACGCCAACCATCACAAAGCTGCCCAGAATCGCATTGAGCAAACCACCCGCCTGTCCGGGAGGTGGGGTGCTTTCGGTTAGCAAAGTCAACGATAAAGCGCCGCCGCCCTTGATGAGCAGCACGGTGAGAATCCAGCACAGCCAGAACAAACCAAAGGCCAGCGCGGCAAATGAAAGCCCAAGCATGATCTTATTCATCATGCGGCGGCGGCGGTACACCCAATTGCCTGAGTGCAATAAAGTGGTTGGAGGTGTCAAAGTCAATTTCACACTGATATTCATGATTTTGTACCTTCTGCCTGATTCATGCGCATCAACATCATCTTAGCCAAAGCCAGCACAACCGTTGTGATCAGGAATAAAATCAGCCCCAGCTCAATCAAAGCCGATTTCTGCAATCCAGCGGCTTCGTTAAACTCATTAGCGAGCGCCGAGGCAATCGAGTTGCCGGGTGCGAAAATAGATCCTGGCATTCGAAACGCATTACCGATTACAAAAGTGACCGCCATCGTTTCACCAAGCGCACGGCCCAGCCCCAGCATAATTCCACCAATCACACCTGAGCGGGTATAAGGCAGGACAACTTTCCACATAACCTCCCAGGTCGTTCCGCCTAAACCATAAGCAGATTCTTTGAGCAGGGGGGGAACAAGTTCAAATACGTCACGCATCACTGAAGCGATAAACGGCGTGATCATGATCGACAAAATCAGACCTGCTGTAAATATACCGATGCCGAATGGTGCGCCTGAAAACATCCAGCCGATAAACGGTATTGGACTCAGAACGGCTATCAGACCAGGCTGAATGTATTCCTGGAAAAAAGGTACAAAAATAAACAAACCCCACATACCGTAAATAATCGATGGGATTGCGGCAAGCAATTCAACAGCTGTGCCAATAGGCCTGCGTAACCAGGCTGGAGCGAGTTCGGTTAGGAACATTGCAATACCGAACGAGACGGGAATTGCAATCGCAAGCGCAACAAAGGAAGTGAGCAGTGTGCCTACTACAGGCACAAGCGCTCCAAACTCGCTCTGTATGGGATCCCACTCGTTTGTCCACAAGAAGGACAAGCCATATTTGCTAAGCGTTTCCTGACTACCGTAAAGCAGCGACGCCATAATGGCGGCCAACAGGCTGAACACCAGAAAGGCAAAGGTACGTGTCACAGATCTGAATACTACATCGTGAATCGGTCGCTGAATTTTCTTCATAAGTCCTGCGAATTAAGCATTAAAGATAAACCCCTGAACATGCGCGATGTCACGCTCAGGGGGTCACTACTTAATAAATTACTTCAGCAACGGCTGACCACCTGCTTTGATGGTTGTTTTCCAGGCCGCACGGATCTGATCCGTTACGTCTTTAGGCAAAGGCACATAGTCCATATCCGCTGCAGTCTTGGCACCTTTTTCGAAGGCCCAGTCAAAGAAAGCGAGTGTGGTGCGACCGTTCTCTGGTTTTGTCTGGTCTTTGTAGACAAGAATAAATGTTGCACTGGTAACTGGCCATGAGTCAGCACCAGGCTGCTCGGT
The DNA here is from genome assembly GCA_030650995.1 of Sheuella sp. GTDB lineage: Bacteria > Pseudomonadota > Gammaproteobacteria > Burkholderiales > Burkholderiaceae_B > Zwartia. Next base: position 8,757 of record JAUSCY010000107.1, read on the forward strand.
CAGCACGACACCCATACCTGGCGCGCTGTCCCATTTCGCATTGGCCGCTGCAGCTGCAAACGACTTCTGCTCAGGCTGTACATAATTACCCGCCTGATTTTTCATTTGTGTCCAGGATAAAGCGTTTTGCTTAGCATAGGCATACTCAACGTATCCGATGGAATTTTTGAGCTGCTTAACATAGGCCGCAACACCTTCGTTACCCTTGCCACCCTGACCAGCGGGCCATTTGACAGCCTTGCCTTGACCTACTTTTTCTTTCCATTCGGGAGAAACTTTACTCAGATAATTGGTGAAACCAAAAGTTGTACCTGAACCATCCGAGCGGTGTACGACAATGATGTCTGTCGCAGGTAATTTCAGACCTGTATTCAAAGACTGAATCGCTGGATCATTCCATTTTTTGACTTTGCCAAGATAAATATCAGCTAAGAGTGTGCCTGTCAGTTTGAGCTCACCAGGCTTGATGCCTTCGACGTTCACGACGGGAACTGTGCCACCAATCACTGCCGGAAACTGCATCAGACCAATTTTGTCGAGCTGCTCGCCACCCATTGGATCATCGGTCGCGCCGAAATCAACGGTCTTAGCAGTAATCTGCTGCACACCACCACCCGAGCCGATAGACTGATAGTTCACCGCATTACCTGAGGCAAGCTTATAGTCAGCAGCCCATTTTGCGTAGACGGGGAATGGAAATGTCGCGCCAGCACCCGTAATGTCGGTCGCCTGTACGCTCAGGGCTGCCAAACCGAGCAACATACCTGAAGAAATTTGGATAAATGTACGCTTAATCATATGCGTCGCCTCTTTAATCAATCAGTTAAAAACAATTGTCTTTCGAACTGATGTCATATTAAAGACCAATAATGACCGCTTTATGACAGTCATAAACAAAAATGCTCAAAATTGAGCATTTTTGTTTAAAAAAGCATAACTAATTGATATTTATATATTTTTTCCTAGTTCGGCCATCAATGATTCATGCAGATTAAATTTAGTTTTGCGATTTTTCAACAAAACATAGCCTCCATCGGGCTGTTGTAACCAGGTACGGCTGTTATCTTTCAATGCGCTGGTGAACGCCTCATTGATGACACGTTTTTTAAGCGCGGGATCCAGTACGGGAAAAGCAATTTCCACCCGCCTGAAAAAGTTTCTGTCCATCCAGTCCGCTGAGGACAGATAAACAGACTCAGCGCCTTGCGCATAAAAATAAAATACCCGCGAGTGCTCTAGAAAGCGGCCAATGATTGAACGCACCGTGATATTTTCAGATAATCCGGGGACACCTGCTCTCAACGCGCAGACACCACGCACAATCAAGTCAACCTTCACGCCCGCCTGACTTGCCTTGTAAAGCTCCTGTATGACGATCGGTTCGAGCAAAGAGTTCATCTTTGCCATGATCAGGGATTTTTTACCAGCACGCGCAGCACGTGCCTCTGCCCGAATCTTCGTCACGACAGAATCATGCATAGTAAAAGGCGATTGAAGTAAAAGTTTTAAATTGCGCCGTGCACCCAGGCCAGTTAATTGTGAAAAAACCTTATCCATGTCTTCGCATAAGCGCGGATCAGCCGTAAGCAGACCAAAATCCGTGTAAAGACTCGCTGTACGAGGATGATAATTTCCTGTGCCAAGATGGCCGTAGCGTCTGATTCTTCCTTTTTCTCGTCTGAGGACCAGTACCATCTTGGCATGTGTTTTATGGCCTACTACGCCATAGACAACATGAGCACCCACCTCCTCGAGTCGCGCAGCCCAATTAATATTGGTCTGTTCATCAAATCTTGCCATCAGTTCGACAACAACCGTAACCTCTTTACCGGCCTTTGCCGCGGCAAGCAGCAAGCGCATGAGTTCAGAGTCTTCGCCCGTGCGGTAAATAGTCTGTTTGATTGCGACCACCTCTGGATCAATCGCAGCCGCAGTCAGGAAATCAATGACGGGTTGAAAAGACTGATATGGGTGATGCAGCAAGCGATCAGCTTTCGCGATCGCTTCAAATATCGCAGAGGGCTTATTAGCTAAATGATCAAAGGGTGCGGGGATAGGACTACGATATTCTGGGAACAACAAGTCAGGTCGATTCACTGCACTACAGAGCTGCATCATTCTGGACACATTAACCGGTCCATTCACACGATAGGTATCCGCAGCGGAAAGAGAAAACTCTTTTTGCAAAAAAGTTTCAATGTGCGGTGGGGTCAGCAGATCGATTTCTAAACGTACTGCAGAGCCGAAATTGCGTTGCGACAACTCGCCTTGCAATGCAAGCCGCAAATTAGTGACTTCTTCTTCATCGACGAATAAATCACTATTACGTGTCACGCGCCATTGATAGCAGCCTTGCATCACCATGCCGGGAAATAACTCTCCGACAAACGCCCTGAGCAGCGAGGTTAATAAAATGAAACCATGCGGTTGCCCGGAAATAGCCGCAGGCATTTTCATCAGTCGCGGCAATGCCCGTGGCGCCTGAACGATTGCGATCGTTGATTTTCTGCCAAAGGCATCGTCACCTGATAAAGGAACAATAAAATTCAGGCTTTTGTTGTAGACACGCGGAAAGGGATGAGCAGGATCAAGCCCGATCGGTGTCAGCAAAGGCATCACATCGCGAACAAACACATCATGCGCCCAGGCGGTTTGGGCATCATTCCACTCGGATGCGTGATGCAAATAAACACCCTCGGCACGCAATCTTGGCAAAATATCGTCATTGAGTAAAGCGTACTGACGCGCCACCATTGTATGGATTGCAAGTTGCACTTGTTCGAATGCCTCGGCGGCAGTCATGCCGTCGCTGCCTTTCAGAGACGGGTGCTGCGCTAACTGTGCCTTCAGGCTTGAGACGCGAATTTCAAAAAACTCGTCTAGATTTGAACTTACGATGCAGACGTAACGTAATCTTTCAAGCAAAGGGATGTCGGCGTTCTCAGCCATCGCCAATACGCGCTCGTTAAATTTGAGTAACGACAATTCACGATTTAAAAATAGAGGTTCAGCTTTTTTACGGGCAGGCATTCAACAAAATCCAGTTTCTTGTGTCGGTATGGTTTTTTTACTGTTATTACGATTGTTTCTGTTTTACGTCAAATATATGTCATTTTGATAACAAGATACCCTTTTATAATATGCTTTGTCGCATTTTTGGTTGCATCGTATGGAACACCTGCTGGCTGCAGTAGACCTTGGCTCTAATAGCTTCAGACTGTCAATTGGTCGGATTGCCGAGCAAAACGGTATGAAACACATCTATCAGATCGACAGACTCAAGGAAACAGTGCGTCTGGCGGCAGGTCTGGACGCATCCAAAATGCTCAATGACGAATCCATAGAGCGCGCCATCGAGGTACTCGGCCGTTTTGGAGAGCGCTTACGCAGTTTTCATCCAGATCGTGTCCGGGCGGTCGCGACCAATACCTTTCGCGTTGCCCGAAACGTTCCAGACTTTTTACCGCGTGCCGAGGCCGCGCTGGGCTTCCCAATCGAAGTGATCGCAGGCCGCGAAGAAGCACGCCTGATTTATACCGGTGTTTCACACACCCTGCCAGTCTCAGACGAAAAACGTCTGGTGATCGATATTGGTGGTGGATCCACCGAAGTCATCATCGGCAAGGGTGACGAACCCATATTGATGAATTCGCTTTATATGGGGTGCGTCAGTTACAGCCGTAAATTTTTTCCTGATGGCGTTGTTGATAATTACTCAATGAAACTCGCCGAAGTCGCCGCACGCCGTGAGATCGAAGTCATTACCAAGCCCTATCGAAAAATGGGCTGGGACACGGCGATTGGCTCCTCGGGTACTGCAAAAGCCTTATACGCCATTCTCACGGACAGTCGCCTGTCGACTGGTGGCATCACTCGGGAAGGTCTAGAGCGACTGAAAACAAAAATCGTTCGCGCAGGGCGCGTTATACCTGACGACTTACCTGGCATCAAACTTGAGCGCGCGGATGTGCTGACTGGCGGCCTGGCCATCATGAGCGCTTTCTTTGATGAAATGAAAGTCGACATCATGAAGCCTGGTGAAGGCGCTTTGCGACTGGGTGTACTGGTTGATATGGCTGGTCGCGAAGAGTCACACGACCGCCGCGATGAGTCCGTTAAAGCGTTCATGAAACGCTATCACGTCGACACGCGCCAGGCTGCACGTGTTAAACGCATGGCATTAAGCCTGTTCGATAGTCTTTACCCTGACAGATCACCCCAGGACGACTTACGTCATACCGTCAGCTGGGCCGCAGATTTGCATGAAGTCGGCGTCTCCATCGCACAAGCCGGCTATCACAAGCATAGCGCCTACATTCTCAATAACGCTGATATGCCTGGTTTTTCGCGTGTCGATCAGTCGCAGCTGGGATTATTTGCACTTGCGCACACTGGCAAGCTCAGCAAAGCTCAATCGTTAGTTAAAACGCGCGATCAGTGGTTGGCAATATTATGTCTGAGGGTGGCTGTTTTGCTTTCGCGTCGACGTGAGGACATCACAAAACTTCCAGTATCTGTTAGCGTCAAAGGCACGTCTATCGTCGTGCGAGTAGATAAAAAATGGTTATCAACGCATCCACTGACTGACTTCTCCCTGCATGGGGAAGAAGGCGAATGGAGTAAAGTCGGTTTTGATTTTGAACTGATCCCGATCTAGGATCTAGACTTTATCGAAACCGAAATGTCGCCGATAACGGGTGCCCATATTAGAGACTGAGAGCAGCATCGGGAAATCGGCTGTATTGAAGTCAGGATCCCAGGCCGGTTCGCCACAGACGCGCGCGCCCAGTTTCAGGTAGCCTTTAAGCAGTGCTGGCACCTCAGCGGGTAGCTCACTATCGAGCAATTCAAATGGATAGCGATTCAATGGCGTGACATTTGGCTGATCGGTCAAACCCACACCATCCCTTACCTGGCGCCAGACCCGTGCGGCAGTATTACCATCATCACGCAGGCTGACGCTTGCGCAACCAAAGACATGCTCATAGCGTCCCTGTTTGAGTATCTCTGCAAGGCCAGACCACAGCATCATGAGAGCGCTTCCCTGACGATAGTCCTCGTGGATGCAGGCACGACCGAATTCAACCAGCTGGTTACGCACGTTTCCCAGACCGCTGAGGTCAAATTCAGACTCAGAATAGTATCCGCCAGCACGCCGGGCCTGATGAGGTGTCAGAATTCGATAAGTCCCTACGACATGGTCACTGCCTAACTCTTTGACCATGAGGTGTTCGCACCAGGGATCAAAAGCATCCCGATCAATCCCCTCCTGACTATCGCCAAGCACCGCACCAAACTCAGAGCTGAATACATCGAAGCGCAAGCGCTGGATCAATTCGATTTCATCTGGAGACTGGGCAAGTCCGACAACGAGGCCTTTGTGCGCAACGGTGGTTGCAGGCAGGGTAAATAAGCTGGCTGTACTGCGGACAAGTTCAAGCATGTCAAGACTCTCCTGAGATATCAGCCAGTTTGACAAGGCGACATTTCAGGGAGGTGACAAATTAGTGAAGAATTAGTGAATCTCTACACGCGCGAATCGCTACATGCGCGATTATCTAAACAGTCAGATCAACGGCAGCTAACAACGCTATGCATTGATTGGCGAGCGCTTCGTCCTCGGCCTCAACCATCAATCTGAGGATAGGTTCTGTACCCGATGCACGGATGAGCATGCGGCCGCGCTCACCCAGCAATGATTCAACTTGCTTCTGGGCAGCAACCAGTCCGGTATGGTGGGCCCAATCAGCGCCTGGTTTGAGCGCGACGTTAATCATTTTCTGAGGATACATTTTCAGCTCTGAGACCCATTGACTGAGCGTCTCGCCGCTTCGCTGCAAGGCGGCCAGCACTTGAAGCGCAGCAATGATCCCATCACCCGTGGTGTGACAGTCCAGACACAACAAATGCCCTGAACTTTCGCCACCATAGAGCCAGCCGCGATTGCGCAATTGTTCAAGCACATAGCGGTCTCCGACTTGTGCACGCTCAAAACCAATGCCGAGCTTCTTGATCTGGCGCTCAAAACCGTAATTCGTCATCAGCGTGCCGACTACGCCCTGCACAACGCCGCGCGTCATCCGCTCTTTGATCACGGCAAACAGCAACTCGTCGCCATTGTAGACACGGCCCTGTGCATCAACCATCTGTATCCGGTCAGCGTCACCATCGAGTGCAATACCCAAATCAGCGCTACGACTACGCACTTCTTCTGCAAGGCTCTCCGGGTGCAAGGCACCTACGTCTTTATTAATATTGAATCCGTTTGGAGACACGCCAATCGCATGGACTTCCGCACCCAATTCGCGAAAGACATGAGGCGCGATGTGATACGCCGCACCATTCGCCGCATCTACCACAAGCTTGAGCCCGCCAAGATCAAGGTCAGAGGGGAAGGTACTTTTACAAAATTCGATATAACGGCCAGGGGCATCGTCGATACGACGTGCACGTCCAAGATTTTCAGAAGAAACGCACTCCAGAGGCTCCTCTAGTGCGGCTTCAATCGCGTCTTGCGTGGCATCTGGTAATTTCATTCCCTGCGAGGAAAAAAACTTGATTCCATTGTCGTAGTAAGGATTGTGCGACGCACTAATCACAATGCCTGCAGCTAAACGCCAGGTGCGTGTCAGATAGGCGACGGCGGGCGTAGGCAGCGGGCCAGCCAATAACACCTCAATACCCGCTGAAGCAAAACCAGCCTCTAGTGCAGACTCAAGCATATAGCCACTGATGCGTGTGTCTTTGCCAATCAGTACTGTAGGTTTACCGCGGCGAGGAGAATGATCGCGTGCGAGTACCTTACCAGCCGCGTAGCCCAGTCTTAAGGCAAACTCCGCATTGATCACCTCACCACCCACTTTGCCACGCACGCCATCCGTACCAAAATATTTTCTTTTGCTCATTGCTTGTCTACTCCATGTTCGACTGCATTCCAGATACTCAGAGCATCTCTCGTCTCTGCCACATCATGGACACGAATAATTGCAGCACCACGCGCGACTCCAGCCAGCGCAGCGGCAATGCTGCCAGCAAGACGCTGCGTCACAGGCCGACCTGTAACCGCGCCAATCATTGACTTGCGTGACACACCTAGTAAAACGGGATAACCCGCTTGAGCGAGTCGATCCAGACCATTAATCAGCGCATAGTTTTGGGTAACCGTTTTACCAAAACCACAGCCGGGGTCCAGACTGATTCTGCGCGCGTCGATACCCAGACTCTCGAGCAAACGCGCCTGCCCAAGCAGATATTCTTTTACTTCGAGCACAACGTCCAGATAGTGAGGTGATTTCTGCATCGTGCGTGGCTCACCCTGCATATGCATGATGCACAATCCACAAGTCTGATGCATCGCGGCTACCTGACGGGCAGCGGGGTCTCTGAACCCCGTTACATCATTGAGCAAGTCTGCTCCAGCATCAAGTGCTGCGCGCATGACCTCTGGTTTACATGTGTCGACTGAAATCGCTACCCCTGCATCACGCATGGCAACAATTACGGGCAATACGCGCGCTAGCTCTTGTTCGATTGAAA
>JAUSCY010000112.1 GCA_030650995.1 Sheuella sp.
GCTCAACGCTTTGATGAAGCCCTTTGGGTAATACCTCAATGATTAAATCCATCCGCGCATGCGACATGCGTCGTATACCGATGGCTGTCGTAATCACAATCACCCAGGCAAAACCAAGCAGGGCAAGCTCCTCACTCCAAGATAGTGATTTACCGAAGACATAACGAAGAAATACTTGTGCGGCTAATGCAAACAGCATTAGCAACACAATCACAACCGCAGAGGCCTTCAGTATTCGTTCCAGCCAATCAAATGCACGACGCATATATTTATATCCAGTAATTACTTCACTGCGTCCATCGCCTGATTCATCATTGCGTCACCGACTGCGGCTCTTGTTTTGACATAGATGGGCTGAACGGCGGTACGAAATGGAACCATGTTCGTCACTTGATTGATGGTCATACCCTTTTGCGCTAAGCCTGCAAGCAGAATTTTTTCATTTTTCGCAGCTTCGATACGCTGCAATACAGTTGCAGACTTGCCAGCCTCAATCACTGCCTTGCGTTGATCAGGTGTCAGCTTATCCAGCGCTTTCTTTGAAATCAGCAGGGCAATCATCGAGTAGGTGTGATTAGTCAAAGACAGAAATTTAGTGACTTCATACATTTTGCTGTTATCAATCACAGCGACCGGCAGCTCCAGACCATCGATGGTACCTTGCTGAACGGCAGTGAATGTTTCACCCCATGCCATTGGAACCGCTGCACCGCCCAGTGAATTGAACATGTCGATGAACAATGGGTTTTGCATGACGCGGTACTTAACACCCTGCACATCTGCAGGTGCGCTGACAGGCTTCTTATTATTGATCATGTGGCGAAAACCGCCTTCCATATAACCCAACACCACAATGTTCTTTTTTGCCAGTAACGCGGCGAGGTCAGCACCTACCTTACCGTCCAGTACTTTTTGCGCCTGTGCTTCGCTGGTATATAAAAATGGCAGGTCATTAATCTGGAATGCGGGCTCCATCTGTGCAACCACAGCATTCGTCACAATACCTGCATCGACCGTACCAAAACGAATTCCCTCTAATACCTGCTTTTCATCACCGATCTGACGGTTTGGATAAAGCTGCACTTGAACGGAGCCATTCGTGTCTTTTTCAACAGCAGCCTTGAAAGCTCGGGCACCAATTGCGTATGGATCGGTTGCACCATCAGTCGTTGTCCAGCCAAGCTTGATAACTGTTTGTGCCGAGGCAACGGAAGGCATGCCAAAAGCTGCGACTGCAGCAAACAGTGCGGATACAGCGAATAAGTGACGACGTTTAGTCATGAGATATCTCCAGATTATTTTTTAATTTGTCCGCATTATTCAAAGCGGCGTTTGGTCTTTCAAGTCATTTATGAATAAAAGTTGGAAAGTCATAAAGAATTTCTGGGTTTTTCACCAGAATTTTTTGTCTTAAATCCGCATCGGGGAGCCATTTAAAAACAGCATCCGCAATATCGCCATCATTGGGCATCGGTGCAGGAATATTAGGATGCGGCCAGTCCGTGCCCCAGACCAGACGATCAGTACGCGTATTGAGCAACGCCTCAACAAATGGCGCAATTGCCCCCCATTTGTCAGCCGGATCAACCACGCGATACGCTCCAGAGAGCTTGGCCCAGGCGCCCCCCTCCTTAATCAAGGCGCACATGTTTTTAAAACCGGGATTGTTCACATCTGGCACACTAGGGTGACCAAAATGATCAAATACAACAGGTACACCAAGCTTTGCAGCCCAGGAGGGGATATCTGGTTGTGCGGCCACATCAACTAAAAACTGGATATGCCAGCCAAAGGGTTGGATGCGTTTGGCAAGTGTTTCAGCATCGGCCAACTGGCTGCCGCCGGCAAACAGGATATTGACCCGGGTACCGCGTGTGCCGGCGTTATGAAGCTTTTCAATTTCAGCTTCTGTGGTGTCCATGGATAAGACGCCTACGGCTCGCAAACGGTCAGGATGCGCGTGCAGGGTATCGTATAGCGTACGGTGATCATGGCCATACACCGAAGGATGTACCAGTACGGCACGATCTGCACCAATCGTGTCATTCATTTTCTGAAATGCAGCCCAAGGCGCAAGCGTCGGCGTGTAAGAGCGGTTTTCCGTATAAGGATAAACAGCAGGATCCTCAAAGACGTGGAAATGGCAGTCTACGGTCCCTGCAGGTAACCTGTTTTTTGGTGCGACGTTCGGATCGAACGGTAAATACTCTGATGTCATCATGATGATGTCTTTTGTCCCCTGCTTATGTTTTTATCTTTGAACTACTTGTTTGAGCATGAAAGTAACGCACAAATGACCTGCGTGGATATCCGTCTTATCCCTAACGTGAGGTCATCTGTAAAACTTACCGTATAGTCATTTACCGCATAGTCATTTCAAACCTTGCGGGCAAGCGCATCAAGAATTTCCTGTGTGTGCTCCCCCAGTCGCGGTGCGGGACGACGAAATGACCCCGGCGTCACAGATAGCCTCGGTATGACGTTATGCATCGGCAGGCTGCCCAGATCCCGGTCTTCCATTTCTACAATCGCCTCACGTCCTGTCACAAAAGGGTGTTCCATTAAATCAGCCACCGAACAAACAGGACCGACCGTTACACCGGCAGCCTCAAATAACTTGAGGTTTTCTTCTTGCGTGCGCGAAGCAATGTACTGACCGATGATGGCATCGAGTTCATCGCGGTTTTTGACGCGCGCATCATTTGTGGAAAATTTAGGATCTGTTTTGAGGTCTGCCCGTCCAATCGTGTCAAAAATTTTCATCGCCATGGACTGCATCGATCCAGACATCGCGACAAATCTCGCATCGGAGCAGGCATAGATATTGCGCGGCGCCGTATGGCTGGACTGGTTGCCCGCGCGCATGGTGGCCTCGCCCGTTACTTTGAACTTGGCCGCCTCGGACGAAATAACGGAAAAAATAGGTTCGAACAAGGAAAGATCGATCACTTGTCCGCGGCCTTCTTTTTCTGCCACGCGTAACGCCGTCAGTACGCCTGCGGCACCATAGATACCTGCGATCATGTCAGCGAGCGCCAAAGGCGGCAGCACGGGAGGGCGATCCGGATAACCATTCAGGTGCGCAAAGCCAGACATTGCTTCGACTAGCGTTCCAAAACCTGGCTTGTGACTGAAAGGACCCGTTTGCCCCCAGCCTGAAACACGCACAATCACCAGTGCGGGATTCAAAGCGAGCAGCACCTCCGGGGCTAATCCCATTTTTTCCAAGCCGCCAGGTACAAAATTTTCAATAAACACCTGGGATTGGCACACGAGTTTTTTTAAGATTTCCATGCCAGATTCAGACTTCAAATCCAGCACCAGGGAGCGTTTGTTGCGCCCATAGACTTTCCAGTAGATATCCCAGCCTGCTTCGCGCCAGTTACGCAGGTCATCGCCGGAACCTTCACGCTCGACTTTGATGACATCTGCTCCAAAATCAGCCAGATAGGCAGAGAGCATATTGCCCGCAACCAACCGCGAAAGATCCAGCACCCGTATATCAGAAAGAGGCCCGCTAGCGGAGAGGTCAAACTGTTTCATGAAAATCTCCTGATGAATTTTGAATAGCAGAATAGCAGTTGTTAGGGTTTATGCTTGGTCTCAGGGTAAGAAAGCAGTACATTCAGAGTACTTGTTAGAACAGGAGAGTAAAAATGAACAACACAACAAATCTCACTCGTCGTCGCTTACTGACTACCACTGCAGGTTCTTTAGCAGTAGCCGGTTTAGCACCCGCTTTCTCGGCCGCCCAGACCGCAGCCGGAGCAGCCGCGCCAGCAACAGCAGCACCCGCAACACCCGCTGTGAAACCGCTGCCTGCATATGTCAGCTGGAAAGATGCAAACAGCATGATTGTTCACACTCCAACAACAATCGAAACTAAACGCTCTGCCTTTGGCACAAGCATTCTTACTCCGTCTGATCGCCTCTATATTCGTAACAATTTACCGGCGCCAAGTGCGGCAGTCATTGGTGATCCCAGTGCATGGAAGATCTCTCTTGAGGGCGTTGGTAAACCACAAAGCTTCACGGTTGCCGAGCTCAAATCCATGGGCCTTGAAACCATGGCAACGGTGTTGCAATGCTCAGGTAACGGCCGTGGTTACTTCGCTGGCAAACCCAGTGGCACCAAATGGGAAGTAGGTGCAGCGGGTTGTGTCATGTGGAGTGGTGTATCTGTCCGTGATGTAGTCGCCGCAGTCGGCGGTGTCACCAAAGGAATGGTTTACATGACGGGCACAGGCGGTGAAAAACTACCTGAGGGAATCGATCCTCTGAGCGTCATCGTTGAACGCTCAGTCCCCTTAAGCGCGATGCAAGACGCCATGCTTGCGTGGGAGATGAACGGAGAACCTATTCCTCTCGCTCACGGTGGGCCTCTGCGCCTGATCGTACCCGGCTACAGCGGTGTGAACAATATTAAATACATTAAAAGTCTTGCCTTCACAAAAGAGCAAACTCAGGCTGCGATTCAAAAGACAGGCTATCGCCTCTCACCTCCCGGTCAAAAGGGTGATCCAAGCCAGCCCGCTGTGTGGGTGATGGATCCAAAATCCTGGGTCACGTATCCAGCCCCAGACGCTGGTGCAGTCAAGGCAGGAACCGTACAGATTCTGGGTGTGGCAATGGGTGGCTTGAATGCAGTCGCCAAAGTCGATGTGTCACTGGATGGCGGCAAAACCTGGAAAGCAGCCCGCCTCGTCGGACCGAATCTGGGCAAGTATGCCTGGCGACAGTTTGCACTCGCTGCCAATCTGAAGTCCGGCACCTATGAAGTCGCTTGCCGTACGACCGACACGACTGGAAAAGTTCAGGTGGCGACTTCCCCGGAGAATACTGGGGGCTATTTGAATAGCGGATGGATTTCCCACGCAATCAAGGTTACGGTGGTCTGATGCAGGTAAATAGAAAACTCACGCTGACCGCGCACACTTTATTAGTGTGTGCTGGTTTTTTTGCATCAACAGTGCATGCAGCCGATGCCAACCTGGAAGCAGGCAGGATGCTGTTCACCAAAGACGCTAAGCCTGCCTGTGCAATCTGTCATACGCTCGCTGATGCAGGTGCAATGGGTGAGATTGGCCCATCACTTGACGATTTAAAACCAGATGAGGCGCGCGTGCTCCAGGCGTTGAAAACAGGCATTGGTCAAATGCCTGCTTTTACTTCACTGACGGAGGAACAACGACAGATCCTGGCGAAATATGTCGCTCAGGTCACAAAGGCTCATTAAGCAATACGCAGACCCGTGCGCGCATCGAAGTGGTGAATCCGATCCGCCCTGGGTTGAACGAAAATCGTTGTGCCGACCTGAGGCGCCGGCTGGTCTTCCTGAACCCTGACAATCAGTGCGTCAGCCCCCATCTTGCAATACACCAGTCGTTCAGCACCCAACAGCTCAACAGCCTCAACCGTCAAGGCCCAGCCTTGCGAGCCGATATCGAGGTGCTCAGGACGCACCCCTTGAATCGTATCGGCCGGCAGACCAGGCACGTGGTGCAGCAGATTCATGGGCGGTGAACCAATAAAGCTTGCAACAAAAGTCGTCGCGGGCTTGTTGTAGACCTCCTCTGGTGTGCCGAACTGTTCCATGACGCCACCGTGCATGACGATCATGCGCTGCGCAAGGGTCATCGCCTCGACCTGATCATGCGTCACGAACAAAGAAGTGATGCCCAACTCACGGTGTAGTTTCTGGATTTCAAGACGCGTCTGCGCGCGTAGTTTGGCATCCAGATTAGACAACGGTTCATCAAACAAAAAAACCTGGGGCTCACGCACAATCGCCCGTCCCATGGCGACACGCTGGCGTTGTCCACCAGAAAGCGCGCGTGGTTTGCGATCCATAAAAGGCATCAGTTCCAGAATAGCCGCTGCTTTTTCTACCCTGACGCGGATTTCTTCCTTGGAGACTTTAGCAATCTTTAACCCATAGGCCATGTTGTCGTAGACACTCATGTGCGGATATAACGCGTAATTCTGAAACACCATCGCAATATCGCGCTCGGCAGGTTCAAGGTCATTGACAACGCGATGGCCAATCGATATTTCTCCAGAGGATATTTCTTCGAGTCCAGCCACCATGCGCAATAACGTTGACTTGCCACAGCCCGAGGGGCCGACAATCACAACAAACTCGCCATCCTGAATTTCTGCAGACACATCGTGAATCACCTGAACAACAGATTTACCTGATCCATAGCGCTTAACAATATTTTTGAATGAAATGGCTGCCATATTTATTTCTCAGTATCCACGAGGCCCTTGACGAACCACTTTTGCATCAGAATCACAACAATCGCAGGAGGCAGCATCGCGAGCACCGCTGTCGCCATCACTACATTCCACTCGGTGTAAGCATCTCCAGAGATCAGTCGTTTAATTCCCATGACGACCGGATACATATTTTCATCCGTCGTCACGAGTAATGGCCAGAGATACTGATTCCAGCCGTAAATAAACTGAATTACAAACAGCGCCGCCATACTGGTGCGAGACAGAGGTAACAACACATCCCAGAAAAACCGCATCGGCCCCGCGCCATCCATGCGCGCGGCTTCGACCAACTCATCCGGTACGGTCAGAAAAAACTGTCTGAACAAAAATGTTGCAGTGGCCGAAGCAATCAAAGGAATGGTCAATCCGGCGTAGGTATTTAACATCCCCAGACTTGCAATGACCTCATAGGTTGGTCCGATACGTACCTCAACCGGTAGCATCAGTGTCACAAAAATCATCCAGAACACTAATCCGCGAAAAGGAAAACGGAAATACACAATCGCAAAAGCCGAAAGCATGGAAATCGTGATTTTCCCAATAGTGATCACTAGGGCACTGATCAGGCTCACCCACATCATTGGCCAGGCGGGTGCGATATGACTTCCTGCGGCCGTTTCACCACCAAACAATGCGACGCGATACGTCTCAATCATGTTCGAACCTGGCACCAGAGACATGGGTATAGATTGCGCAATCTCTGTTGAGGACTGTGTCGATGCCACCAGTGTGATGTAGACGGGGAAAGCGACAATCAACACCCCCAAAAGAAGCACGAGATGAGATATCAGGGTCAGGCCGGGCCGTCTTTCAATCATCAGTATTGCACCTTTCGTTCAACAAACTTGAACTGCACAACCGTAAGGGTCACGACGATGAGCATCAAAATGACAGACTGCGCAGCAGAGCCGCCCAGATCCATTGCTTTGAATCCGTCGTAATAAACCTTGTAAACCAGAATGGACGTTGCTTTGCCTGGCCCGCCATGCGTGGCCGCATCAACGATGGCAAAGGTATCAAAAAACGCATAGACAATGTTGATAACCAGCAGGAAGAAGGTGGTGGGTGATAACAAAGGAAAAATGATTGTCCGGAACCGGTGCCAGGGCGAAGCACCATCAATCGCAGCGGCCTCAATCAGGGAGCGCGGGATGGACTGCAATCCGGCAAGAAAGAAAAGAAAGTTATACGAAATCTGTTTCCAGACAGCAGCGATCACAATCAAAGCCATCGCATCCGCTGGATCCAGCAGATGGTTCCAGTTCATTCCCAGTGCGCGCAGCGTGTAGGCCACGACGCCCATGGGCGAGGCAAACATAAACAACCACACGACGCCAGCGACAGCTGAGGCGACTGCATAGGGCCAGATCAGCAAGGTTTTATAGATCCCTGCGCCACGTATCACTTTGTCAGCCATCACCGCCAGCAAGAGCGCAAGGCTCAAACCACACACAGCGACCAGTAAAGAAAATATTGCTGTGGTTTGAAAAGACTGAAGATACGTCGCATCGCTAAACAAACGCGTAAAGTTTTCTAATCCGACAAACTCAGTGCTGGTGCCAAAGGCGTCCTCTTCGAGTACGCTTTGATAGATTGCGCGGCCAGCTGGCCAGAAAAAAAAGACCAGCACAACCAGCATTTGTGGCGCGATCAATACCCAGGGCAGCCAACTTGAACTAAAACGAACTTTTTTTTCCATGCGCCCGACGTGTCAACCTGTTTGTGCCTGAGCCACAACATCATGGCTCAGGGAGGACCTCTTGAAAGCGATATAAACGATACCGCCAGAAACATCACTTAACGGCTATTGGCTTTCTGGAAGCGCTCAAGTTGTTCATTGCCGCGTTTGACTGCGAGATCCAGTGCTGTTTTTGGAGCGACTTTACCGGCCCAGACGGGTTCGAGTTCTTCGTCAATGATGGTACGGATCTGTACAAAATTACCTAACCGTATGCCACGCGACTTATCCGTTGTCTTGCGGATCATTTGCGTGACAGCCACATCCGTACCGGGGTTCTCTTTGTAGAAACCAGATTTTTCGGTGAGCTCAAACGAAGCCAACGTCAACGGCAGATATCCGGTCAGCTGATGACTTTTAGCGGCTTGCTCAGGTGTAGAGAGAAATGCGAAAAACTGAGCAACGCCTTTGTAATCATCCGACTTTTTGCCTGACATCACCCAGAGACTCGCCCCGCCAATCACTGTGTTTTGAGGAGCTCCTTGCACATCCGCGTAATAGGGAAGCGTTGAAATACCGCTGGCAAACTTGGCATTGCGCTTGATATTGGCATACAGGCCTGATGAGCCCGTCATCATGGCGCACTCACCTGAGACAAATACCGCATCGGCAGCGTTGCCCCGCCCTTTGTAAACAAACTCTCCTTTTTTAGCCATGTTGGCTAAATTTTCAATATGGCGCACATGTAATGGAGAGTTAAAGGTCAGGCGCGCATCAATGCCGTCCATCCCGTTACCTTTGGTCGCAAACTCGGTGTTATGCCAGGTGCTGAAACTCTCGAGCTGTGTCCAGCTCGCCCAACTGGTCGTGAAAGGACATGTATGTCCTGAGGCCTTTAGCTTTGCAGCGGCCTCGGCAACTTCGGGCCAGGTTTTAGGTGGTTTTTCTGGGTCGAGCCCCGCAGCTTTGAAAGCATCTTTGTTGTAATGAAATACGGTTGTCGAACTATTGAACGGAAAACTCAGCATGGCGCCATTAGGCGCGGTGTAATACCCGGCAACTGCCGGAACGTAGGCTGCGGGATTGAATGACACACCAGCGGTTTTCATGACGTCAGCCACAGGCTGGATCGCGCCCTTACTCGCCATCATGGTGGCGGTACCGACCTCGAATACCTGAAGGATGTGCGGAGCGTTGCCGGCTCTGAACGCAGCAATCGCTGCTGTCATCGCCTCGTCGTAGCTGCCCTTGAATACCGGCACAATTTTATATGTGGTCTGCGTCGCGTTGAAGTCCTTGGCCAGATCATTGACCCATTCGCCCAAAGCCCCTCCCATTGCATGCCACCACTGAATTTCAGTCTGCGCCTGCACTGGCTGACTCAGCAAACCAGCCAGAGTCAAAGTGAATGCCGCAGCAACTGTCGATGATGTTTTTTTCATGGTGTCTCCAAACTGTGAATAGATCCCTGGACTATAGCGATCGTTTATTACACGAAATACTGCATATTTGTCGCATACTTGTAACATTTAATACCAATACCGTGCAAAAGATTGTGTACATTGGGGAGTCCCTGACTACGCTAAACGACCTGGAAATTTTTATGAAATACATTCTTGCCCTTGATCAAGGCACCACCAGTTCACGCGCCATTTTGTTCGATACGGCAGGTAACCCGATCCAGAGCGCACAGCAAGAATTCCCACAGCTATTTCCTCAACCTGGCTGGGTCGAACACGATGCGCTCAAAATCTGGGCCACACAATTAGCTGTGATTCAACAGATTTTTACCCAACCATCGCCCCCTGCGACTGCCCACGATGTCGCCGCCATCGCGATTACTAATCAGCGTGAAACCACCGTCCTCTGGGATCGCGCCACAGGCCAGCCAATAGCTAACGCAATCGTCTGGCAGGATCGGCGTACGGCAGATATTTGTGATGCGTTGAGAAAACAAGGGCATCAGGCAATGATCCAGACCAAAACAGGTCTGATACTGGACGCGTATTTTTCAGCGACAAAATTGCAATGGCTGCTCGACAATATCCCGGGTGCGCGCGCACGCGCCGAAAAAGGCGAGCTGGCTTTTGGCACGATCGATACCTGGCTGGTCTGGAATCTAACTGCAGGTCGTGTCCATGCCACGGATCCGAGCAATGCCTCAAGAACGATGCTGTTCAACCTGCATTCACTTGACTGGGACGAACAACTTCTCAAACTATTCAATATCCCGCGCAGCCTGTTGCCGGCAATCGTGCCAACCTCTGGCGTACTCGGTGAAACCGATGCCAGTCTGTTCGGTCATCCGATCCCGATTGCTTCGCTGGTAGGTGACCAGCAAGGTGCGACCTTCGGTCAGAATTGTTTAACGCCAGGCATGGCCAAAAATACCTATGGCACCGGCTGTTTCATGCTGATGAATACCGGCACTGAGCCAGTACCAAGCATGAACCGGTTACTGACAACGATCGGCTGGCAGCGTCCGGATGCCTCAACCCCCCGGGCAGCGCAGGCTACGGCCAACGATGCAGGCTGCTGCAGCCCTGCAGGCTCAGACCCTGCTGCCGGTTGTACAAACTGCAATTGCGGCTCAGGTGGCTGCGCTTCGCGTTGCGGCTCAGGCTGTGAGGCAACACCCCGCACTGACGTCACTTACTGTCTAGAAGCCTCAGTCTTTATGGGTGGCGCTACGATCCAGTGGTTGCGTGATGGCCTAGGCATTATTGCATCTGCCTCTGAGGTTGAGGCGCTCGCGGCAAGCGTGCCTGATGTGGGCGATACGTATCTTGTACCCGCCTTTACCGGGATGGGCGCCCCCATCTGGGATGGACATGCACGCGGCACACTGATTGGCATGACACGCGGCACGACTAAAGCACATATCGCCCGT
>JAUSCY010000114.1 GCA_030650995.1 Sheuella sp.
TGTTGCTGCTCCGATCGTTGCAGCGCCTGTAGTTGCTGCTCCATCGGCTGCTGCACCTGCACCCGTTATCGCACCCGCAGCGCCTATTGTTGCAGCAGTTGTAGCACCTGCCGATACGGCGGCTCTACACGCAATCGTTCAGTCTGCTGGCCTGCAGTGGGTCGAGAGCAAACCGGGCATTTCACAGGCTTTCGCCAGTCAGACCGTTGTTCAGGTCAAACTGGGTCGCGAGCCAAAACCTGCCGAGATTGTCTCTGACGTTCCACTTACCCAAGTAGAAACAAAGCGATAGACTCCTCTGTGCAGTCATCTGCACAGTACGTAGAAACAGAAAGGGGCAGCGTAAGCTGCCCCTTTCTGTTTCTACTTATGCAACCAGTACTCAGGCAGCAACAGAATCCACTGGCTGATTAGTCATCAGTGCCATCAGACGTGCGAGCTCCTCGCGCAACTGACGGCGATCGAGCACCATGTCAATCGCTCCCTTCTGCTGCAAGAACTCGGAGCGCTGAAAACCTTCGGGAAGTTTTTCACGCACGGTGGACTCAATCACACGCGGACCAGCAAAACCAATCAGTGCTTTAGGTTCGCCAATCACGACATCACCCATAAAAGCAAAACTGGCAGAGACACCCCCCATGGTAGGGTCTGTCAGGATACTGATAAATGGCATTCCAGCCTCTGACAAACGGGTCAGCATGGCATTCGTTTTAGCCATTTGCATCAGCGAAAATAAACTTTCCTGCATACGCGCGCCGCCCGAAGCCGCCACACAGATAAAAGGCACGCGCTGATCAATTGCAGTCTGAACTCCACGCACAAATCGCTCACCGACCACAGATCCCATAGAGCCGCCCATGAACTCGAACTCAAAGCAGGCAAGTACGCAAGCCACGCTTCGGATCGAGCCGCTGACAACGACTAACGCATCAGACTCACCAGTCTGACTGACTGCTTCCTGGATACGCTCAGGATATTTGCGCGAGTCTTTGAATTTCAGTGGATCCATTGAGCGCGTATTACCGCCGATTTCAACGCGGCCCTCAATATCGAGCAACGACTCGATACGCGTACGAGCGTTGATACGCATGTGGTGATCGCACTTTGGACAAACATGTAAATTCGCCGCCAAATCTTCGCTATACAAAACGGATTCGCAAGAGGGGCACTTTACCCAAAGACCTTCCGGAACACGTCGGGCAGCAGGTGTTGTCGCGTCCGCATTTTGCGACTTGTTAATGCGCGGGGGAATTAATTTACCTAACCAGCTCATGATGCGCGTCCACTTTCGTTCACAACATGCCCTTCGGGGCGTGCGATTGCAATCGCCTTGGAGATGCTGTTTAACCAGGTTGCACCGGCATCAATCGCGGCCTGCGACTGCTGAGCGACGGGCAGTCCAACACAAGCCTTGGTCATCGTGTCGATCAGTTTGCTGCCAATCACAACCGCATCGGCCACCAGACTGACACGCTGAGCACTGCCGGCATCACTAATTCCAAAGCCGACACCTACGGGCAGATCGACATACTTGCGAATGCCCTTGAGCCGCGTTGCGACGTCCGTTGTATCGAGATTGCCCGCACCTGTTACACCATTGAGTGAAACGTAATACACATATCCGCGTGCGATTCTACCCACCGCCTTGATACGTTCTTCAGTCGAAGTAGGTGCCAACAGAAAAATCGGTGCAATGTTGTGTTTTTCGAGCAAATTCAAAAATTCACCGATTTCCTCGGGCGGATAGTCGACAGTCAGAATTCCATCAATACCTGCTTTGGAGGCCTGCTCGGCGAACTGTTGCTGCCCCATTCTTTCGATAGGATTGGCATAGCCCATCAGCACGATCGGCGTTTGAGTATCCGTTGTGCGAAATTCAGCAACCATTTCAAGCACATGCCGCAAACCCACACCCTGCGCAATCGCGTGCTCTGCGGCCTTCTGAATCACCGGACCGTCAGCCATCGGGTCTGAAAACGGAATGCCCAGCTCAATAACATCAGCCCCGGCTTTCACCAGCGCGTGCATGAGAGGAACAGTCGTAGCAGGCAATGGGTTACCGGCAGCGATATAGGGAATCAGCGCAGCACGTTTTTGCTGTGTTGCACGCGTAAAGGCCGCTGCAATGCGGTCTGTATGTTGAACCATGAGTTTGAAAACCTTTAAAGCACAAGACCGGCGCGCGTGGCGACGGTATTAATATCTTTGTCCCCCCGACCGGACAAATTCACCAGAATGACCTGATCTTTTGAGAGAGAAGGAGCGAGTTTGGCTGCATAGGCCAGCGCATGAGATGTTTCCAGTGCAGGAATAATGCCTTCAATACGGCAGCAATGATGAAAGGACTCCAGCGCCTCGTCGTCTGTCACGCTGACGTAAGACGCACGTCCGCTGTCTTTGAGCCAGGCGTGCTCGGGGCCCACGCCCGGATAATCCAGCCCCGCAGAAACAGAGTGCGTCTCGCTAACCTGTCCGTCCTCGTTTTGCAGAACGTAGGTGCGATTACCGTGCAACACCCCTACAGTACCCATGGTAAGTGAGGCAGAGTGTTTGCCGGTTTCGACGCCCTCACCGGCTGCCTCGACACCTATGAGCTTGACGTTTTCGTAAGGAATATAGGGATGAAAAATACCCATTGCATTAGAGCCTCCTCCCACACATGCCAGAACGTAATCGGGCTGACGACCAGCATACAGTGGCATCTGCTCAATCGATTCCTTACCAATCACAGAATGAAAATTACGTACCATCATGGGATAAGGATGAGGGCCAGCTACGGTACCGATAATGTAAAAAGTATCATCAACATTAGTCACCCAGTCCCGCATGGCTTCGTTGAGTGCGTCTTTCAGCGTTTTGGAGCCGGATTCAACAGGCACCACCGTCGCGCCCAGCAGCTTCATGCGAAATACGTTGGGTGACTGACGCTTGACGTCTTCGCTACCCATATAGACCACGCACTCCATGCCGTAGCGGGCACATACTGTCGCCGTTGCTACACCGTGCTGTCCAGCACCCGTCTCAGCAATGATCCGCTTTTTACCCATGCGCCGGGCAAGTAATGCCTGGCCCAGACTGTTATTGATTTTGTGCGCGCCGGTATGATTCAGGTCTTCGCGTTTAAACCAGATTTGCGCACCGCCCAGCTCTTCGGACCAGCGACGAGCGTGATACACAGGCGTTGGACGACCCACGAAATGTTTGAGCTCGTAATCGAATTCAGCAACGAACTCAGGGTCGTTACGGTATTGGTCGTAAGCAAGACGCAGCTCTTCTATGGCCTGCATCAGTGTTTCAGCAGCAAATACGCCACCATACGGACCAAAATGCCCCTTGGCATCAGGAAAATCATAGGGTTTCAAGATGAGATCTCCGAAATATACCCTGCTGCACGACCACGCAGCGTAGCAATTCGCACCATAGCGAAGCTATGATTTTACATTAACGCCGCTGTGCCGAAACTACGCCCGATACATCCATCAATGCGGTCAGCGCACGCGTTAATTCAGCACCATCGTGCACCTCAACCGTAAAGCCCATTTGCGCAATAGAGGCTTTACTCTGGGTATTCACCGCTACAACATTGAGCCGCAAACGGGCAAAGACTTCTGATAAATCCCGTAACAAGCCAGGCCGGTCTTGTGACCGGATACTCAAATCGACGGGGTAGACAGTTCCAGTCGTATTATTGCCCCAGGCAACTTCAATCACACGCTCTGGTTGCCGGGCAGCGAGCGCGGCATAGCTTGGGCAATCCTGACGGTGAATGGACACCCCTCTGCCACGTGTCACAAAGCCAGTAATTAGATCAGGCGGGGCCGGACGACAGCAGCGCGACAGCTGTGTCATCAACGAACCTACTCCCACCACCAACACCCCGCTTTTAC
Organism: Sheuella sp.; assembly: GCA_030650995.1. Taxonomy (GTDB): domain Bacteria; phylum Pseudomonadota; class Gammaproteobacteria; order Burkholderiales; family Burkholderiaceae_B; genus Zwartia. The sequence goes on from JAUSCY010000114.1 coordinate 3,888, forward strand.
CAGACTGCGTGGCACTGTTTGCGCGCGGCTCGTGTCTGACCAGTGCATCGGGTGTGATTTCTGGCTCGGGGACAGCTGGTTGCAAAATCGCATCGATCTGACGCAGGCTGAACTCTTCTTTTGCAGCAGATACGTAAAGATCGTCGGCCTGAGCAAATCCTAGTTGTTGAGCCAGTTGTTCAAGATTGACGGCAGTCTTACCCAGGCGCTGCAGCTCTCGCTCGACCAGTGCCTGACCCTGCGTGATGCGCTGTTGCAACTCAATCGCATTAAACCAGGCGCGTACTTTGGCGCGGGCACGCGGACTCGCCAGGAATCCGAGCTGGGGATTGAGCCAGTCCCGAGAAGGGCCACCTGACTTGGTGGTGACGATTTCAACGGTCTGTCCGGTTTGCAATTGTGTCTGTAAAGGCACCATCTGACCATCGATGCGCGCCCCCCGGCACCGATGTCCGAGATCCGTATGCAAATGATAGGCAAAATCAACCGCAGTGGCCCCGACAGGCAACTCAAGCACACGCGCCTGCGGAGAGAGTACGTAAATGCGTTCTTCCGCAGGCTTTTGAACAGGTCGTGCTACAGCCTGATCAGGCTGATGAGCCGCTTCATTGTTCCAGGCCAGCAACTGTCGCATCCATGCGAGTTGCTGATCGTAGTGTTGTTGCGAAGAGGCGCCAGCACTTGACTGCCCTGCCCGCGGTCCAGCTTCTTTGTACCGCCAGTGAGCGGCCATCCCGTACTCTGCAAACTCATGCATCGCCAGGGTGCGGATCTGAACTTCAAATGGACGGCCAGCATCGTCAGCCACAACCGTATGCAAAGACCGATAGCCGTTAGGCTTGGGCCGTGAAATATAGTCGTCAAATTCATCAGTGACAGGAACCCACAACTCGTGCACTAAACTTAACGCAGCATAACAACTGCGCTCGTCTGGCACGATGATACGTAATGCCCGCACATCAAATAACTCTGAAAAGTCGAGATTTTTATGTCGCATCTTGTTGTAGATGCTGTAAATGTGCTTAGGACGCCCTGAAACCTGAGCCTCCATGCCCATCTGCTTGAGTGAAAGCGTTAGCTGCTCGACTGTCCGGTTAATGAAGGCCTCGCGCTCAATTCGCTTTTCTTCAAGTAAGCCGGCAATCTCTTTATAGCGTGCGGGATCAGTAAACCGAAAGGCCAGGTCCTCCATTTCCCATTTGATCTGCCAGATGCCCAGACGATTAGCCAGGGGCGTGTAAAGATCCAAGGTTTCGCGTGCGAGGGCAGGTTCACAAGGTGTTTTAGATACCGCATACCATCGCAATGTCTGTAGCCGTGAGGCCAGACGAATGAGGACAATGCGTAAATCTGCGGCCATCGCCAGCAGCATCTTGCGAAGCATTTCTTTTTGTGCAACAGAGTCGAGCGCAGCCTGACTCGCACCACTCGCTAGACTACCCAGACGCAACAATGCGCGGGTCCCCTGAACGAGCCGGCTGATTTCAGAGCCAAATTGTTGTGTCACCTGATCTGGTTGCTTTCCCGAGGCAGCGGATACTTGTTCGGGTAGCGCGATCAACAGCGCAGCCGCACGCGTCTGGGCATCCGCCTGCATGCCTGCGAGTACGGCTGCAGTACCGAGGGCATGATCGATCAACTGTTCGCCCGCAGGCGTTTGCAGGTCGGCAAACTGAGGCGAAGCCCAATCTGCCGCGCGCTGCACTAAAGCTTGATCGTCGTGACTCAAACCAACGACCAAAGAAGCATCCATCAGACCGCCGCAGTCACCACGATTTCAACTTTGTAGTCTGCGCTTGCCAGACGTGCTTCGATGGTGGCACGTGGTGGCGCATTGCCAGCAGGTACCCATTCATCCCAGGCCTTATTCATACCGTCGAATTCTTTCATGTTGGCGACCATGATCTGCACCATTAACAGGCGCGTTTTGTCAGTACCTGCAGCGGCCAGCAGCTTGTCGATCGTTGCGAGGATCTGGCGTGTCTGACCCGTGATGTCCTGAGTTGAATCATCAGCGACCTGGCCGGCCAGATAGGCCACGCCGTTGTATACAGCCATGTCAGAAAGTCGCTTACCAACGTTTACTCGTGTGATATTGCTCATTGAATTTCCTTCAATCAATTAGGCGGGGGGCAGTTCAAATACCTGGCGAAGATATGCCAGGTAGGCTTTATCGTCGCACATGGTTTTCTCAGGTGCGTCGGAAACTTTTGCAACGGGCTGATCATTGCATCGGATCATTTTCATGACGATTTGCAATGGCTCATGTCCCAAATCATTCGTTAAATTTGTACCAATACCAAACGCTGTTTTACAGCGCCCGGCAAACCGGCGACTGAGCTCAATAGCCCGCTGAAAAGTCAGCGCATCGGAAAAAATCAGCGTTTTGGTGCGAGGATCCACACGGTTTTTTTCGTAGTGCGCAATCATCCTCTCGCCCCATTCAAATGGATCGCCAGAATCATGCCTCGCACCATCGAACAGTTTACAGAAATACATATCAAAATCGCGTAAAAATGCAGTCATGCCATAAACATCGGATAAGGCAATACCAAGATCTCCACGATATTCTTTGGCCCAGGTCTCGAGAGCAAAAATCTGGGAATCGCGTAATCTCGGACCTAATCCCTGACAGGCCTGCAAGTACTCATGCGCCATCGTTCCCAGAGGCAATACACCGTGCTTCATCGCGAACCACACATTGCTTGTACCAGCAAAATGCGGTCCCATCTGAGCCTTCATGGTGGTGATGACTTCCTCGTGCCAGGCGTGTGAAAAACGTCGTCTAGTCCCGTAATCCGCAATCATGAAATCATCAAGATCGATCGCATCAAGCACCAGTCTCATCTTTGTTTGCAGTCTTGCGCGCCCCTCGCTCCAGTCCGGATCCGGGCAAATATTACGGAAATAGACCTCGTTGACAATGGCCAGGACAGGGATTTCAAACAAAATAGTATGTAGCCAGGATCCCTTAACCGTGATGTCTATCTCACCGGGAGCAACGCCATCGGTGACCGAAATACACTTTTCCGGAAGATGAAACAGCCCGAGGAAATCGATGAAATCACTCTTGATAAACCGCAACCCACCCAAATAGGCAAGCTCGGCATCATTGAACCGTAGCTGGCATAAGTCATGTATTTCCTGACGAATTTCGTCAAGATAGGGGCGTAAGTTGACGCCGGGCGTGCGGCACTTGTAGCGGTATTCGACCTGCGCAGCAGGAAAATGATGCAAGACAACCTGCATCATTGTGAATTTGTAAAGGTCGGTATCGAGCAGAGATTTGATGATCATGTTTTTTCACGCGATTTTTCAAACCATAGCACAGCCACTACGGACCCGAGGGTCTTACCCCCCCTTGAGCATCCTCTTTAGGTAAAATTAGCGTAATCCTGAAATTAATTAACGCAATCCCCGAATTAAATTTCCAAACTCAACTCCTACGGACTGGCGAAAGACATGACACACGTGGTCACCGAAAACTGTATTAAATGTAAATTTACCGATTGTGTGGACGTATGCCCTGTCGACTGTTTTCGCGAAGGACCAAACTTTTTGGTGATTGATCCGGACGAATGCATTGACTGTGCAGTCTGTATTCCTGAGTGTCCTGCCAACGCCATTTTTGCCGAAGAGGACCTTCCTGCAGATCAGTTAAAGTTTGTCGCCCTCAATGCGGAACTCTCTCCACAGTTTGAAAGCATCAGCCGCTCTAAGAAACCACTACCTGATGCGGATGACTGGAATGGCAAACCTGACAAACTCGCCCTGCTTGAGCGCTGATTTCCGTTCGTGCCAGATATGACCGAAGTCCAGTCAGCTGCTGTC
>JAUSCY010000084.1 GCA_030650995.1 Sheuella sp.
GCAAAGAAAATATATATACGGGTTTTTAAAACTTCAATCACGTTACTGTGATCTTGCTGGTTGTCGAGGATGCATAATCATTATCTCCTTTCCAGCTGAACTCAAGCACTCCACTCTCAACAGCAACCGTAGAGAAGGTGACCATTGGATTCGCAGCGATTGCTGGATAAAGATCCGCTCTGAAAATTTCCACACCATTGTAAGCACATACAAACTCACGAATAATGTCACGTGCAATGCGCACACCCTGCTCAGAGTGACGAAATCCCGTTTCCATATCATGCTGAACGATGATGCGTATATCAATGATTTCGTTTTTCTTAGCCGTTGCGGGCATAGTCACGAGTGTTCTGGACGTTTTACTCATTACACCTCCGTGCACGCAGCGAGCGTGACAAGCGTAGCCGCATAACCCTGCCAGAAACTGCCATCACTCATTTGCGCAATCGCCCAGACTCGCTGGGAATCATTTAATCGGATACGGGTAGTGACCACTGCGCGGCCGGCCCTGTGACTCAATTGAAAACTCGCGACATTTGGAAGCGGATTTCCCTCGGCTACAACATGGATTGCCCGAACGAAATCATTTTCCGTCATTGGGCTTTCTACAGAAACTTTCATCACGACAGAATTACCGTTTTCAACAAGAGGGGGGATTTCCAGCTCCACGCGCCCAGTTCTGATCTTGGAGGATCCTACAATCTGCTTAATCGCTTGCGCAGCTTCTGACTCAGTGGCTTGCACACTCAGCCAAGGCACGAGACTGGCCGCGCCTGTCATAACAATAAACTTTCGTCTGCTAGTACTCATGGTTTGATGCTCACTAAAAATTCCACAACATCCTCGATATCCTGAGCACTCAGGATAGATTTTCCTGAGTATTGAGGAGCTACGCGCGTGAAGTGCTCTTTACGGTAATAGGATGGCATGATGGTATCCGGATTGAACTGACTCGCATCCACAATACGCGCTCTGAGTTGCTGTTTAGAAAGCCTTGCGGCACTCACCGCTAAATCTGGAGCCAAATTCCCCTGAAAACGCTCTTCAGGAAAAGGCCCGCTATGGCACAGAATACATAAACCAGTTTGTCGACTCAGGATAATGATACGACCCCTTGCCGCATCTCCGGGCTTACCGGAGAGCGACTCGAGAATCACATCTTTATCAAGCGACTGTGTAAAACCAAGGCTGGGTAACGAAATTAAAACCAGCAACATGCAGTAACACAACAACTGTGTGACTGCATGTTTAAACCCAACCTTCCATTGCATCATACAAGGGTGATGCCTTCATTTTTCAAAGGAACGGTGCGATAGCGCTTACCTGTTGCACGATAAATTGCATTCAGCACTGCGGGTGCAGCGACACAAATCGTTGGTTCGCCAATACCACCCCACTCTTTGCCACCGGCCTGGAGAATGATGGTTTCAACTTTAGGCATCTGAGCAATGCGCATGGAGTCGAAATTAGTAAAGTTGGTCTGTTCAATCCGACCTTCTTTAACCGTGCACTCTTCAAGGAATAAGGCGGAGAGACCATACACAAAGGAACCTGCCACCTGACGCTCAATCTGCGCAGGGTTAACGGCATAACCGCAATCCGTCGCCGCAACAATACGATGAATCTTGACCTTGTTACCGTCTTTGACAGACAGTTCGCATGCAGCGGCAACATAGCTGCCAAATGCTTTCATCTGTGCAACACCCCGGAACACGCCCGGTGCAGCAGGCTTATCCCAACCGATACGATCAGCTACCGCATCGAGTACGGCCAGATTACGCGGAAAATCGCCCATGTATTTACGACGGAAAGCAACTGGATCCATGCCAGCAGCGTCTGCCAGCTCATCCATAAAGCACTCAATAAATACTGCGTTCTGGTTGACGTTCACACCACGCCAGAAACCTGGGGGGATATGCGTATTGCGCATCGCATGGTCAATCATCAAATTCGGAAACTTATAGCCAAATCCGTGTTCACCACCGTCAAATACGCCCTGGAAAACCAGTGGATCGCGTCCTTTTTGCTGTGCGACAACAGCAGGACGCACGGCAGCCAAAATCGACTGGCCTGACAAGCGCATATGCACACCCGTCAGATTTTTATTGGCATCGAACGTTCCAGTCAGCTTACACATCATGATCGGATGATAACGACCCTGGGTCATATCTTCTTCACGCGTCCAGATCAACTTAACCGGTGTGCCTGGCATCGCTTTAGCGATCAGAACGGCTTGTGTCGTGTAGTCCTGAAATGCACCGCGACGACCGAATCCACCACCAAGATTGATTTTGTAGACTTCGCACTTTTCAGCTGGATGGCCAGAGGCTGCAATCACTGCTGCCATGCTCGCCTCACCATCCTGCGTTGGTACCCAGGCTTCACAACGCTCTGGCGTCCACTTCGCCGTAGCATTCATGGGCTCCATCGGAGCGTGGTTAAGGAAAGGATAAAAATATGTTGATTCAGTTTTGTTCGCAGCGCTCGCAACGGCAGCTTTCATGTCACCAAACTGATTACCGACAAAAGCCTGCTCAGCAGTCAGCCCTTCCTGAAGCATCGACTTGATTGTCGCGCTGGAGACTTTAGCGTTCGGGCCTTCATCCCAGACAATGGCTACTGCATCCATAGCTGTTTTCGCAACCCAGAATGTATCGGCAACCACAGCTACGGCGCTATCACCAACTTGCAATACTTTTTTAACGCCTTTCATCGCAGTAGCTTTACTGCCATCAAAGCTTTTTACTTTGCCACCGAAAACGGGACATTCACGGATATTGGCAACCAGCATGCCTGGTAAAACCAAATCTGTTCCATAAACCTGTTTACCTGTGACCTTATCCTGATAGGTATCGATACGGTTTTTAGACTGACCGATCACTTTCCATTCTTTCGGATCTTTCAGTTTGATTTCAGTCGGCACGGGCAAGGCAGACGCAGCGGCAGCGACCTGGCCAAAACTTGTTTTTTTACCGCTAGGTGTATGCGTGATGACACTGTTCGCAGCAACGCATTCAGATGCTGGAACTTTCCACTGCGCAGCAGCCGCATCAACAAGCATCATGCGTGCAGCAGCGCCACCTTTACGCACATACTCTTCAGAGGTGCGAATTCCACGACTACCACCAGTGGAGAAATCACCCCAGATACGCTTACGCTGCAGGCTTTCACCAGGCGTTGGATATTCAACAGAAACTTTATTCCAATCGCACTCAAGCTCCTCGGCAACCATTTGTGCCAGACCAGTGATTGTGCCTTGGCCCATTTCAGAGCGCACCACACGAATCACAACTGAATCGTCTGGCTTGATTACAACCCAGGCGCCGATTTCAGGCGTGGACAAGGCAGCCTCGGCCGAACCGATTGCAAAAGGAAATGTCAGACCCAGAGAAAGTCCGGTACTGACTGCGGTTGTGCCAACAATAAATTGACGACGGGAAAGATTAGGGACGCGTGCATTCATGTTGGACCCCTTAGGCTTTAGCAACAGAGTGGATTGCTGCGCGCACTTGCTGAAAAGTGCCGCAACGACAAATATTGGTGATGGCCGCATCGATATCGGCATCAGTTGGCTTTGGATTTTTATTCAGAAGATCCGTAACAGCCATGAGCATGCCCGACTGGCAATATCCACACTGAGGAACCTGATGATCGATCCAAGCCTGCTGGAGCTTGGTCAGTTTGCCATTGTCGGCGAGGCCTTCAATGGTTTGAATTTTTTGTGCGCCGACTGCACTGACAGGATAAGCACAGGAACGAACAGCCTGGCCTTCGATCATGACCGTACAGGAGCCGCACTGGGCAACACCGCAACCGTACTTGGTTCCTGTCAAACCAACTTGCTCGCGAATCACCCATAACAAGGGGGTATTCGGATCGACATCAACACTGTGCTGCTTTCCATTTATGTTTAGCTGTAAGGGCATGAAATGACTCCTGTATTAATTCATTAAAGTTGATGCTAATTTTTATCAGGCAAGTGTCAAACCGTGCTTGCGTAAGGGCAATTCACGGTATTGCTTGCCTGTTGCTGCTGCGATTGCATTCAAAACTGCAGGTCCAACTACACAAATCGTTGGTTCGCCTACCCCACCCCAGAAATCATGCGTTGGAACCAGTACGCACTCGACCTTGGGCGTATCTTTCATTTTCCCCAGAAGATAGGCGTTGTAATTCTGTTCTTTCACCGCACCATTTTCGATGGTAATTTCTTCATTAAACGTCGAAGAGAGCGCCATGACAACTGATCCTTCGATCTGTGCCTTGACCTGCGAGGGATTAACCTGATGACCAGAGTTCAACGCGAAAACCATGCGATGAACCTTAACCTGACCAGAGGGTGAAACAGAAACTTCAGCAGTCGCCGCTGAATAACTGCCGTAACCCATGAACTGTGCAATCCCGCGATGGATACCGGGTGGCAATGGCTGACCCCAGTTACCTTTTTCAGCAACGGCGTTCAGTACAGCCAGATGCTTGGGATGGTTTTGCATCATTTCACGACGGAACTCAAGAGAGTCACGACCACCCGCGCGCGCGCATTCTTCGATAAAACATTCCATGAAAATACCGTTTTGATTGGTATTCACTCCTCGCCAGGGGCCAACAGGCACATGGGTATTGCGCATGACGTATTCCGTCAGCAAGCTGGGGAATGTATAACCCAACTGGGCATCACCAGCCTCTTCGTACCAGCCTTGCAGCTGGCGAACATCCTTATTGTTCTTGATTGCCGTGGGTGCAAGCCAGGCATTAATCGACTGCCCGGACACGCGCGCGTGCAAACCGACGAGCTTGCCCTTTTCATCCAGGCCTGCTGACATTTTTGCCATCGCGATCGGACGATAAAAGTCATGGGTCATATCTTCTTCACGACTCCACACCAATTTGATCGGTATTCCCGGATACTGCTTAGCCACTGCAACAGCCTGATGAACGAAGTCTTGTGTACCACCTCGACGACCGAGACCACCACCGAGATCCATCTTGTGCACATCGCACTGATCCAGTTTCAGTCCTGATGCCTCAGACAAGGCTGCAAGTGATGACTCAGCATTCTGCGTGGGCACCCAGGCCTCGGCACGTCCACCGCCGATTTTGACTACGCAATTCATAGGCTCCATCGTTGCATGCGCGACGAACGGCGCGAAGTACACGGCATCGACTTGTTTAGCTGCATTTTTGATTGCAGCGGGAGCATCACCGACCTTGCGTTGCCAGAAATCACCCTCTGCAGTCAGGCCTTCTTTAAGGTGTGCGGCGATCGTTGTGCTGGAAGCCTTGGCGTTTGGACCAAGATCCCAGTCAATAGGCAGGTTTTCCAGCGCATTTTTAGCGCGCCACCACGTGTCGGCGACTACAGCAACCGTGCTGTCGTTGACTTTGACGACGCCTTTCACGCCGCGCATAGATTTAACTTTTGACTCATCAAAACTGACAAGCTTCCCACCAAAGACAGGGCAGCTTTTAACCGCAGCACACAACATGTCTGGCAATCGTAAATCGATACTGAAAACCTTGGCGCCGTTAACCTTATTAGCGGTATCGAGGCGTGGTAAAGATGTGCCAGCGATTTTCCATTGATCAGGCTTTTTCAGAACAATCGCTTTTGAATCAGGCGGAGTCAGTTTGGCCGCAGCGTCAGCGACTTTGCCATAGGTAGTTTTCTTGCCAGATGAGTGAGTAATCACGCCTTTACTGACTTTTAGTTCAGTAACAGGTACTTTCCATTGGTCAGCCGCCGCCTGCAAAAGCATGATGCGTGCGGCCGCACCGCCTCGGCGCACATAATCCTGAGAGTCACGGATACCGCGACTACCGCCTGTCGCCATTGCACCCCACGCACGGCCACGCGCAAGGTTTTCCCCTGGAGTCGGCTCTTGCGTCGTGACTTTGGCCCAGTCGCAATCAAGCTCTTCCGCGACTAACTGTGCCAGACCTGTTCGTGTGCCCTGACCCATTTCTGAGCGTGCGATACGAATCACCACCGTATCATCAGGTTTGATGACGACCCAGACATTGACCTCATCTGCGGTTTTAAGTGGTACAGCTTGAGCGGAGGCAGAAAATGGCAGGCTAAATCCAATCGCGAGACCAGCTCCAGCCGTCGCACTTGCGACCATGAATTGACGACGCGAGGAATTGATCGCTGTTTTTTTATTTGCTTGTGTCATGTTCGCGATCCTCAAGCCTTGCTCACGCCAGCAGTGGCGTACTCTTTCAAGACATCAGCGAGTTTCTTCTGACCCGCTGCAACGTGAATACCATCGCGAATCCGCTGATAAGTTCCACAGCGACAGAGGTTTGTCATTGCAGCATCAATATCTGCATCGGTAGGTTTAGGAACACGTTTGAGTAATGCCACGGCAGCCATCACCTGACCTGACTGACAATATCCACATTGGGGGATGTCGAGCGCCACCCATGCTTTTTGAACCGCGTGACTTGTGTCTTTCGAGATCCCTTCAACAGTCGTAATTTTCTGACCAGCTACAGCAGAGACCGGGATCGAACAGGAACGCGTTAATTCACCGTTTAACTGTACTGAGCACGCACCACACTGCGCAACACCGCAACCATATTTTGTACCAGTCAAACCAAGCACTTCGCGCAAAGCCCATAACAGCGGCATATCAGGTTCGACATCCACGTTGTGGACGACGCCGTTCACGTTGAGTTCCATTATTCTTATCCTCGATCGTATGTGTATTCGGCCAGGCTGAGCCTCGCCCGATTCTATCCGAGAGAATGTCGTGCGTCACCAGATAAATAAGTAGATAACCCTATGAATCACATGGGAATTACGGCTTTTCAGCACATTTATCAAAAAGCTATTTGAGCAGGCCGGTCGATATGATGAAAGTGATGCTTGATCTTCTTGCGAATAAAGGAAAATAGGGCGCGAAGAAATGAATCGAAGCGCTGCAACGCACAATCGATTCATTGAGTGAATATTGGTTTCACTCAGGCGGTGCTCTGGATGCTTACCTTCAGGTCACCATCGATTAGGCACGCAAAAGGAAATCTGTAGCTTTGAGCGGAGGAAGCCATTCCATCATGAATGAGATAAAACGATTTAGCCTGTTTAACGAGGTGGATCGGTTCTATAAAGATAGTTTTGCAAAGTAGTTTTTCACCCAACATTAACCTTTAGGTTTAATCATGTCAGCTGAAGCAAGACTCAAAGAGTTAAAGATTGAATTACCAAAGATTCCGGCACCGATTGGAAATTTCCTTCCCTATCGTCGCGTGGGTCAACTGCTTTATCTCTCTGGCCAAGGTCCTCGCAATGCGGCCGGAGAAATTAGTGTGGGTCGCTTAGGTAAAGACTGTACTGTCGAGCGAGCCTATTCAGATGCGCGCCAGATTGGCCTGCAGATGCTGGCAACGATCCGCCAGGCGATCGGTTCTCTTGACCATGTCGAAGCTATCGTGAAATTACTTGGGATGGTGAATGCCGAGCCTGAGTTCGGTGAGCATCCAAAAGTCATTAACGGATGCTCAGACCTGCTAGTCGAAGTCTTTGGAGATCAAGGCAAACACGCACGCTCAGCGGTTGGGATGGGTTCTTTGCCAAACCGCATGACAGTAGAAATCGAAGCGATCATCCAGATCAAAGCCGGGCATTAACCTTAGCCCGGTACAAGCGTTATTTTTTTGGTTGGCGGCCCAACATGTAAAACTCCTCGTTGGGTCGCATTGAAATGGTATTTGCCATACGGTTAGACATGCCAAAAAAAGCAGTGATGGCGGCGATATCCCAGATATCTTCCTCATCAAAATCATGCGTGCGCAGCACAGCATAATCCTCATCATTTACAGATTGCGAATCCATACATACCTTGATCGCGAAATCGAGCATTGCCTTTTGTCTGAGCGTAATATCGGCCTTGAGATGATTGATCGCAACTTGATCGGCTATCTGGGGGTTCTTTGCATAAATACGCAAAATCGCGCCATGCGCCATTACGCAATAAAGACAATTGTTTTTAGCGCTCGTAGCCGTCACGATCATCTCCCTGTCAGCTTTGGTCAGGCTACCTGTATCCTTAATCATCAGGGCATCATGGTAGGCAAAGAAAGCCCGAAACTCAGCGGGACGACGGCTAAGCGCAAGGAATACATTCGGCACAAAACCAGACTTTTCTTGTACGGCAAGAATTTTTTCGCGGATATCTTGTGGCAGAGTGTCTAACTCAGGGATCTCATAACGCGTGATGGGCTTGCTCTTGGCATTGCTTAATGCAGATGTATTAGCGGCAGATGTCATAATTGTCTCTAAATATGTATTGATATAGAAGCGTTACGAATATGTTGAATACGACAACAATAACAGGAGAAACAACTAAAGACTGCATCCTGCTGCTTTCGAAGGACATCCTGAATCGCTTGATTATTCAGGTAATCGGATCCAGCAAATTATTTAGCGATCCAACTCCAAACTTAACTCCCAGATAAACAATTACATGTTTGATTCCTTTACCGTCATTGCCCTAATCTGCATGATCTTCATTGCTGCTGGCTTCGTAAAAGGTGTTCTGGGCATGGGGTTGCCGACAGTTGCAATCGGTATTCTAGGACTTGTGATCCCTCCTGTTGAAGCTGCGGCAATGCTGGTACTGCCCTCTCTCATCACTAATGTCTGGCAACTGTTTGCAGGTCCAAGTTTCAGGATGCTTGCACGACGGTTTGGAACACTGCTGATAGGGATCTGCCTTGGAACACCGATAGGGGTCAGTTTCATCACCAGTGGTCACACACATCTTGTGACCGCCGGCTTGGGCTGTGTGCTAGTGGCCTATGGCACCTACGGTTTGACCGCATCAAAAATTAATATCAACCCTGGATCGGAGTGGTGGATTTCCCCTCTGATTGGGTTCTGCACAGGGATTCTGATGGGAGCCACAGGGATTTCAGCGTTACCCGTCGCGCCATATTTCACTGCATTGAATTTAAAACGTGATGACTTGATTCAAGGCCTCGGGCTCACTTTTACTGTCTCGTCTTTTGCACTCGCGCTAGGATTATTGTTGACGGGACAATTTCAGATGGGCCTTGCAGCAAGTTCATTATTTGCGCTGATACCTGCCTTTGCAGGTATGTTTCTGGGTCAGGCTGTACGCATGCGTCTAAAGCAAGAGGTCTTCAGAAGATTTTTCTTTTTAGGACTACTTATCCTGGGTGCCTACATGGCGATCAGATCATTCATGCTCGCACTGGCTGCCTAGGCAAACACCAGCACGAGCAATGAAAGAGATCTGCGCTTATCAATCAAGTTGCGGAGACATACTCTTTAGGTCGAATCATTTCGAACAAGGTATTTACTTCCACGTAGTCACCCCTGTAGCCACAACGACCTAAAGGCCTGGCGGCTGCAGTATCAAAAATACCGTCTTTTAAAAATTCATCATTGATATGCACACCCACAACCTCGCCTAACGTCAGCCAGCTATCGGTCTGTTCGCCTCGCGCATTATTCAAACGTATGGTTTGAATCAATTTACACTCTAACGCCGCAATCGCACGCGCTACACGCGGAACCTTCACAAGCGTGCAAGGGGCAGACTCTAAACCTGCTAGTTTCATTTCGTCAACACCTGGTGCCAGTGTGGCAGAGGTAATGTTCATCTCCTGAGCAAGCTCAGCACCGACAAAATTAGCAACGAATTCACCAGTTGAATCAATATTATTCACGCTATCTTTGCGTTCACCGCTGGTACAAAAACCAATAATCGGCGGTGTCTCTGCAAATGCATTGAAAAAACTATAGGGAGCCAAGTTCACGCGTCCTTGAAGATCAATGCTCGATATCCAGCCGATAGGCCGAGGAGCAACGATGGCCTTAAAAGGATTATGTGGCAAACCATGGCCTTTGCTGGGCTCGTAAAAATAATCGCTCATGTCCTTCCTTTTTAAAAAATTGATTTCATACTAGTGTGCAATCCTTAAACGCTTAAACACGTGCGATTGCTGCACTGCGTCATATGACTTGTAAACAGTTATCTCAGGACTATACTCAATAGCAATGTTTTGAACCAGAAACCGATTCAAATAATAAATTAAGAACATGCAGACAAATACAAACAAACAAGTGGTACTGGTCAGCCGACCATCCGGGTGGGTGACTGCTGACAACTTCAAACTCATAAACGCGCCGATGCCAGTCCTAAAAGATGGGCAAGTACTGATCCGTAACCAGTGGTTATCTCTTGATCCTTACATGCGCGGAAGAATATCCGATGCGAAATCTTATGCTCAAAGCGTAAATGTGGGCGAGCTGATGGTAGGTGGCGCAGTAGGTAAGGTGATTGAGAGCTCTTGGCCACAGTTCAAAGTTGGAGACTCTGTGCTCGCTGCTACGGGCTGGCAACTTTATGCTGCGATGAATGCCGAGCAAGTTCTTAAAATCGATACCACTCAAGTACGCGCCTCTGCTTATCTCGGTATCCTTGGTATGCCAGGAATCACTGCATGGCGTGGTTTGATGGAAATTTGCGAACCAAAAGCAGGAGAGACAGTTGTTGTCGATGCCGCCTCAGGAGCAGTGGGTTCTGTAGTCGGGCAACTCGCCAAAAACCTTGGATGCCGTGTGGTCGGTATCGCTGGCGGACCGGATAAATGTCGCTATGTAGTTGAAGAACTAGGCTTTGATGCCTGTGTCGATCATCTCTCAGAGAATTTTGAAAATGAACTGAAAGCACAATTACCCAGCGGTATCGACTGCTTGTTCGAAAATGTTGGCGGGCCTATATTCGAATTGTTGCTATCGCTGATGAACCCTTTTTCTCGCATCGCTTTATGCGGTATGGTGTCAGAATTCAATCAACCCGCACACGCTTATAAAACTATCCGATCAATCCTGATCAACCGAATAAAAATCCAGGGATTTATCGTTTCTGACAAGCTTGAGAGTTGGCCTGCTATTCGAAGTAATCTCCATGATCTGGTTGTCAGCGGGAAACTTAAGTTTCGTGAATCAGTTGCTGAAGGCTTAGAAAGTGCTCCAGATGCTTTTGTGGGAATGCTTAAAGGTAAAAACTTTGGCAAGCAACTGGTCAAACTTTCTGATTGATGATGAGTCTTGCGATGCAACCAACAAAAATTGGTAAATATTTCATTGAACGTGTGATTGAAAGTGAACGCCCCTATGCTCCTGCGATGGATTTTTTTCCTGCGCTGACGGCAGAGATGCTGGCTATTTGCAAGAAAGAGTTTGAACCAGGACAGATCACTAGCGACGGACGACTTGAAATGAGTTTTACCGCCTTTGTCATTAAAACGGGGCGACATAACATCATGGTCGACACCTGTTGTGGCGAGGATAAGGAGCGTCCTCTGCGCCCGGCTTTTCACCGGATGAAAACAAATTTCATGTCCGCGCTCGCTCAAGCTCGTCTCAAGCCCGAAGATATTGATTTTGTCATGTGCACCCATCTGCACTGGGATCACGTAGGCTGGAACACGCGCCTGATCAATGGCGCATGGGTACCTACATTTCCCAATGCAAAATACATTATGTCGAAAACAGAATTCGACCACTGGGATCGCATTTATCGAAGCGGTGAAAAAAACACGCACACACAAGCCTTTGAGGATAGTGTTGATCCAATCATCCGGGCTAATCAGGCTGTATTAGTAAAGGATGATTTTGAACTGGAGCAAGGCATTTCAATTGAACCGTGCCCTGGTCATACTCCCGGAAATTTCGTTATTAATATTAAATCTGAAAACCAAACGGGCGTTCTCACGGGAGACGTCATGCACCACCAGATTCAGCTACGTTTTCCCGACATGTCTACTATCGCAGATGATAATCAAACCCTTTCGCGCATCAGCCGCATTGAGCTTATTAGAAAACATGCCGATACAGGGACATTGATATTTCCGGCCCATTTCCCTTCACCTACTGTTGGAACGATACAAACAAATCCAAGAGGCGGTTTTAGATTCAAAGGACTCCAGCAGTGAATACCTTCAATCAAAAAGTTCTAATTACATCGGCTCTGATCGGCACATTACTAGCATTTCATACCCAAACAATCCGTGCACAGACCTTTCCAGCCAAACCCATCCGGATTATCGCTTCGCAAAATCCTGGCGGCACAACCGATGCAACAGCACGCGCCTTCGCCGATCAACTTTCACAAAAACTTGGAGTATCAGTCACTGTAGAAAACCGACCAGGTGCTGGAGGAATGATTGCAGCCGAGGCAGTTGCGCGATCAGCACCCGATGGCTATACGCTCTTTGTAGGCTTGCATAGCCAACTTGCACAGGCACCGGTTTTATTTAAAAAACCATTGGTTGATCCTGATAAGGATCTCATACCTGTCGCAGCAGTCACTGCAGGAGGACTCCCTACCGCCGTCAGGGCGAGTCTCCCGGTTAAAGATGCAAAAGAGCTCGTTGCTTTATCGCTCAAGCAAAACATCAATGCAGGCAACTACAGTCTTGGCTCAGGTTGGCACTTGCTATTAACGCAGCTGATGAAAGAGACTGGCGGACAATTCACTGTTGTCAGCTACAAAGGCACACCCCCAATGTTTACTGACCTCGTTGGTCAACAAACGGATGTGGCGACGGGTTCGGTGATTAGTATCGGACCGTTTATGCAACGCGATGGCTTGAGAGTCATTGCCATGATCTCGGATCGCCGCAGCACTAAGTTTCCAGATGTTCCCACTTGGGCCGAACAAGGTTTTACGAGCCCTGCTTTTACTAAACTTCTTGAATACAACATGATGCTGGCTCCATCTGGAACACCTCAGGAGGTTCTGGACATTCTAACCAAGGCCACTGCTGATGCAGCGACCACATCTCCAAAAATGGCAACGCTACTCGATACGATCGGATCAACAGAACCTGTTCTGGTGGGGCAGCCACTGCGTAAGATGATCAGCGAAGTCTGGCCTGTTTACCGCACGTTGACGACCGATCTTAAGCTACAACCGGAATAATAAAATATGACTGCCTCACCCCGTCTGTTCAATAAAAACCTTGTCTTACTGATACTGTTACAAGGAATTTTCCTGACTAACAATGTCACCTTCATTGCGATCAACGGCCTGGTTGGCCTAAGTTTGAGCAGTGCTGCCTGGATGGCAACGCTTCCAGTCATGGGGTATGTAGTCGGTGGTGCGCTTTCCACAACCATTGTGGCGCGCACGCAAAAAAAATTCGGAAGAAAAAAATCCTTTCAGCTTGGCTTGATCGTTGCAATCTTTTCTTCACTCCTATGCGGCTACGCTGCAGTAACTAAAAACTTTTGGCTTCTGACACTTGGTACGTTTATCGCAGGCTACTACAGCGCAAATGGCCAGCTATATCGATTTGCCGCTGCAGAACTTACCCACATCAGCCTGCGTGACAAGGCTGTGTCCTGGGTGCTGGCGGGTGGAATTCTGGGTGCTGTGATCGGTCCCAACCTGGCGGTATGGACCAGAAACTCTTTTGAAACACAGTTTCTCGGCGCCTATCTGACGCTTTCAATTGCTGGCGTAATTGGTCTGTGTGTCATGCATTTCATCCACTTTCCTGATGAAATCAAAACGCACAAGGACATGCCACCAGGGCGGCCATTATCTGTCATCCTGCTTCAACCTGTATTTCTTGTTTCGGTCATTGGCGCAGCGTTAGGTTATGGCGTCATGAATTTACTGATGGCAGCAACACCGTT
The DNA here is from genome assembly GCA_030650995.1 of Sheuella sp. Taxonomy (GTDB): domain Bacteria; phylum Pseudomonadota; class Gammaproteobacteria; order Burkholderiales; family Burkholderiaceae_B; genus Zwartia. Next base: position 13,676 of record JAUSCY010000084.1, read on the forward strand.
GGCGATGCAAGTTTGCGGCATGCCTTTCTCAGAAACGGCACTTGTTCTCGAGTGGCATGTGATCGGAATGTTTGCTCCGGGATTTTTTACCGGCTCGCTGATCAAACGGTTCGGCACGCTCCCGATTATGGGTGTAGGTGTGCTGCTCAACCTGGTCTGCATTGCAATAGCATTGACAGGAACTGATTTGACTCAGTTCGTCATTTCATTATTTTTACTCGGTGTAGGCTGGAATTTTCTTTTCACAGGATCGACTTCGCTGGCTATTTCAGCTTACAGACCAGAAGAGAAAGACAAAGCGCAGGGAGCGATTAACTTTTTCGTATTCACTACGATGGCTATCACCTCTTTCAGTTCGGGTGCTCTGGTAACCACGCAGGGATGGACACTGTTGAACTTTGGTTCTTTAGTACCCGTCGCCATGATTGGCATTGCCTTGATATGGCTTGTTTACAAAAAACGATCTTTGTCACACGCATGACTACAGGTTGGGCTAAAAAATAAACTCAACTGATTACGATCACTAAAGAGGAAAGGACACGTTGCCCTTTCATCTTTAGTGATTATTCAACTTTAGCTTTAAACGCCTTCAACAATCCGTATATCTCTTTCAGCAGCGCCAGTGCCCAATGCTGCCAGGGCTTCCTGATAGCCGGGGCTGTTATAGGCGGCCAGCGCAGCTTCAACACTTTCGAACTCGATCAATACTGTGCGCTGCTTAAGACCTGCCTCTTTAGTGGCTGCCGCTTCCCCACGTGCCAGAAATTTTCCACCCGCTGCCGTTAAAGACGGGCCAGCAAGCTTGGCATAGGCTGCCAGAGCCTCAGGGTTAGAAATCGAACGGTAGTTACTAATCCAATATGCTTTAGCCAAGATGGTGTCTCCAATCAATGAAATAAAAATCTGTTTAAACAATACGTGAAAAGTCAGTATAAGTCAGGTCATTCCTGGCATTCTCGAGCATAGGGTAGCGGCCAATGTATGAGCCAGCATTCCATTCATGCTTCGTTAAGTAATATGCGGAACAGACAATCCGGTTCATCTTGCATCCAAACTTTTCAACGGCTAAAAAACAATTTGATGCCAAATCCAACCAGACAAAGTCCCGCAATTTTCCCCAGGGCGGAGGACATTTTGGGATTCGAACGCAAGTGATCTGCCAAAAAATAGGTCAACAGCACAACCGTGAGTCCATAAATGAATGTCAGCAGCGCAACGCAGAACGCCATAAATGAAAACGTCACAAACCCCTGATGGTGAACGGGATCGATGAACAAAGGAAAGAAGGCCATATAAAACACGATCGCCTTGGGGTTAAGCAAAGTGATCGTTAACGCCTGACGTAAATAGTGATAAGGCTTGATATTCAGGATAGGGGGATCCCCACTCTTGGCCAATATCATTTTCCCGCCCATCCAGACAAGGTACGCTGAACCCAGCCATTGCACCACCTGAAAAGCGGCTGGGTAGGCGTTCAGTAGTGCGGCAACGCCTGCGACGGCGCACCACATGAGGACCTGGTCACCCAGAATGACTCCGAAGATCGCGCCAAACCCACCTTGAATGCCGCCTTTACTCGTTGAAGTAATCAAAGCCAGATTTCCAGGCCCAGGAATCAACAACAAGATAATGATCGCAAGCACGAATGCTCCGAAATCCGTCACACCAAGCATATATACATCCTATTTAAAACCGGTTCTGATCAATCTGAGGTTTGGACTGTACCCGAGTCCAACCATTTCTAAAGAATGACAGATAAATTATTAAATAACTCTTTATATTTGAAAAATTTCACTGTAAATCGATTAAAGTCTCACCACAAGATTGTTTAATCCGTCCGGCATACCATGACCCCTCCAGAAAGTGTTCCACTCAGTACCTACCAGCGGTTCAAGCCTTTTATCTGGGTCATTATCGTCATTGCGGTTATTTGGGCAATTATTGCCGAAGCCCCACCTACAAAAATCTCTATCGAAGCAGGTCCTAAAGGCGGATTTTTTGACTCAACCGCACGACTTCTTAAAGAAAAGCTCAAAGAACATAATATTGATGCACTCGTCATTAATAGTGAGCAGACATCAAAAATAATCACTAATGTCAACGACCCCAAAAGTCAGATTGACATGGGTTTCATTGCTCATGAAGTCAAACCCGGTCAATTTCTAAATGTGAAATCCCTTGGGTCCATCATCATGGATCCATTGTTCATTTTTCAACGAAATGAGCTCAACGCAAAATCTCCCGCAGACTTTAAAGGCATGAGATTGGGTGTCGGTCCGACAAATACTGGCGGGCGCATCATCACTGACATTATTCTAAAAGAATATGGCATCAATGAAGAAAACGCTACCTACGAAGTATTAAGTCTGACCGCTATGGTGTCAGCTCTCAAGACTGGCAAAATCGATATTGGTTTTTTTCTGCAACCGACCAATAACGAAATTGTTGCTCAATTAGGCAATAGTGGCCTTGTTAAGCTTGTCTCCGTTGAACATGCACCAGCCCTGATTAAAAAGAATGGCTTCCTACATCACCTCACAATTGATCGTGGGGCATTTAATTTGATGCAAGAGTTACCTAGTTCAGACATTCAAATGGTGGGCGTACCGGTCACAGTTATTGCAAAAGAAAACCTGCATCCTGCCATCGTAACTTTGGTCAGTCTTGCACTAAAAGATGCGTTCCGTGGTCCGACGCTCGTGTCCAATCGCGGTGCCTTCCCAAACATGGAGTATGAGCGTGATCTGAATATCGATCCTGCTGCGGACAAAATATATAAAAACGGAACAGGTTATGTCCCTTTCCTTTATCGAATTTTTAATTTCTGGGTAGCAGGCGTGTTAGATCAGATCGCCCTGTTCTTGAGCTTTATTTTAACGGTCTATTTTTTCTTTTATTATCTTGGTGTACCAAAACCATTTGAATACTGGAAAAGTGGGCGCTCGACGCGTCGCATCCGAGCACTGGAACGACTCAAACATAAAGCGAGCAAGGGAGAGTTGTCTGCAAGAGACTTAAGGAAAATTCATAATATTGAAGAGTTCTTTACTTCCTCAAGCAAATCATCCCAAAAGGCTTCGCATTTGATTACTGAAATCAAGTCGCAAAATCAATAATCAATAATCAATTTTTATAAATTATGAAAATCCTTTTTTGTTCTAAAAATGATATTTTTGGCGCAGTTATTCTCAATGAAATTCTGCCGCAACTGAAAGATCATGAAGTTAAAGTATTACTTTCCGATAAAACCAGGGCAGAAGAAAACTCCGTACCTGACTTAGTCGAAGAAAAATTCCTTGAGCGTGACTTTCCACTTAATTTGATTTTCCCGCTTGTTGATGCGCAAAGTCTTACTGGAGAGCTCCTCACATTTGCTGGCTGTGCAAAAAAATTCAATGTTGATATTCATACGATTCTTAATATAAATAATCCCGAGAGCGAAAAAATGATTCGCGACTGGGCACCAGACATCATCATCTCAGCCCGGTTTAGCCTGATTTTCAAAAGTAATATTGAGCAAATTCCACGCCTGGGAATATTTAATATTCATCCTGGAGCGCTACCCGGTTACGCAGGCTTATGCGCACCACTTCGCGGCATGCTCAATGGCGAGGAGAAACTAGGCTGCACATTGCATCGTGTTGATGATGGAATTGATACCGGACCGATCTATGCAGTGAGCTATCTCGATGCACATCCTGAAAAATCAGTTTTCGGTCACATCGCTGAGCTGTATGGGTTAGGCCTGGTCAATATGATGAGATTGCTGGGCGAACTGTCAAATGGTCGCACACCTGCTCTTCAGGTTCAAGATCCCGCAGCCTTCAGATATTTCCGCCTGCCAGATGCAGCCGCTTTTACAGACTTACGCGCGCGCGGAGTCGAGCCAGTATCTTATGAAGTCTACGGAGAGTTGATCAGGAAATTCATACCCGCTGCAATCTACTCCGGTGCCCAGGATTTTCTGAATAGTAAAAAAATCGAGCACGCAACCACAAGCATCCACTCAAAAGGATCTGCTGAGGTTCTGGCCGGAAACCGCCTCGAACTCGAAACGATTTTTTAATACAAATTCTTAATTATTTCCGAACCGGTGTTATTCAGCGCACAATTTCAGCAATTTTCAACACCCGGATAGGCGGATAACGCTCAAGCTCCGTTGCGACACGCATATTCACGATCAGTGAAAAACTCGGTGGTGCAACGACTGGGATATCCCGTGGGGATATTTTATTGACCAACACCTGCTCCGCCTTGGAGGCAGTCAGTTGACCTACGGTGTAGTACCTGTTCACCACACCGAACAAAGCATCCGACTCAAGCACGACTGACTCGGAGGTTGCCAGAACAGGCAACTGCCTTGCTACAGCCGCCTTTGTAATGGTGTCACGATTAAGCAGTAAAAAAGTATCAGGTGCAAAATAAAGGAAATCAACCTTTTGGTCTGCAAGCTCATTGACAAGTTTAGTCAAGGTTGCTGGATCTGGTTTGCCCGCTTGGTTCAGAGGGATTTTGCGCGAAACAAGTTCAAAATTAAATTTTGATTGTGCTGCCTCCAGATCAGCGATCACCACTTTTGAATTATCTTCAGTCGTATTAAACAGAAAACCAATCCGCTTGTAAGGCATGTAAAGCCTGGCGACATTGAGCTGTGTCTCGACTGGAACGATATACAACGTGCCACTGACATTGCGCCCGGGTATTGCCAGGCTACGCACCAGCCCAGATCCAACCGGAGTCGATGCAATCATGAATAATGCCGGAATATCAGTGACGTGTTTAGCGGGATCGACATTGTCCATCGTGCCAAGCATCTGAAGTGATACGGTCGTACCCCATGTGATCAGTAAATCAGGCTTATTCTTTTTAACGTGTGCAATAAAACCAGGTATCTTTTTTACATCAGTCTGGACATCGAGCAATTCGATTTCAATGGGGATTTTGCGATCTTTCCAATAATCGGTAAAGCCTTTGCAAGCCTCTTCACAACCTCGAAAAACCACCATGGTGATACGAAATGGCTTGATATCGGCAGCACTGACAGCACCATGAAAGATGGCAGTCAGCGCAATAGAAATATTCAAACAAAAATAAATGAATTTCTTACTCATGCGTGAGCAACCTTTCTCGTGGCAGACCAGAGTAGCGGCAACGTACCCAAACCAAGCACAATCACAAGTACCCCAAGAATAACTGCAGCATCGCTATAACCCATATAGGCTGAAAAAACTGCAGCAAGACCTGCACCAAGTATGCCTCCCACACGCTCGAAAGAACGTGACAAGGCAAGTGCTCTGGAAGGCTGAACCACCGGCATTTCAGTTTTTACAATGTGCAGCAATACTGCGGTAATAGGCGTGAGCAGCATACTCTGGCCAAAACCGAAGCTAATGATCGCAATGGCTAAAGCTAATGGTGTATTGAACCAGTACATCGTTAGCGCCCCGGCACCACTGAAAAACCCTCCAATTACAACCAGACGGATTTTTGTACGGATACCCAGATCGACACGGCTGATAATCGCGTTACCGGCAGACAGCAAAACATAGTAGAGAATAAAAAACTGACCGATACTTGCCTGAGATAACTGATACTGCTGAAGTAAGAGCGGCGTTATATAAAAAAGCATTCCTGCCATCATTAGCTTGCCTGGCATCACGCCGCACCACATTGCTAATTGAATATGCTTGTTTTTAAGCAACGCACCAAAGCCGGCAGTGACGCTACCCGCAACTTTATGCGAGACTTCGCTGGAGGCATCTTTAGGTAAGCTAACACCCTTGAAAAACATCCAGGAAAGCATGCACACGACACAAGCAAACAGCAAGGCAGCAGATTGACCTAATATTTCGGCAATAACCGCACCAATAGGCGCGCCACAAATACACGCAGCCGTTACAGCTGCTACAAATGTCGATAAACCCCTGACGCTTGCCGCACCCGATGAAGCTGTGCGCGCGATGTAAACCTGACATGCAATGGTAGCTACGGCATATCCCATCGCAGATACTGAACGCCATACGATAATTTCTGTGAGAGTGTGAGCAAAAGCAAGACCAATCAGGCTAACGCTTGAGAGAATCACGCTAAAACCAAAGGCGCGACGCAGTCCAAGCTTTTCAACCAGCCCACTGCCAAACAAAGTCCCGACACCAGCTACGAGCATATAAGCCATCATTGGCGCACTGATCGCCAATTGCGCGTTTAACTGTGAAGTTGCATCGACCATGCTCTTGATATAGAGCGGAAAGAAAGACCTGAGCAGCTCTTCCGAAAATACGAACAGGAACAAGGCAATACGAACGTCTCGCGCCTGAGGCTGATACCATTCCTGGACGATGACATCAAGATGATGCTTGATCCCCATTTGACTGCGTAGTGATGCAATTTTTTCGTTAGATGTTCGCACCAGTTCAGCGAAGGGTCCATATTCCGGCTTTTTAAGATCTCGTTGGGTCTGTCCTGTCTGAAGCCCCTGAATCATGGCGCGCCAGGTATCTATAGGCCTGAGCACCCAGCGGGCAGAAAAGAATAGCGCAATTTCAAGACCAGCTATCAAAGCGACCAGTGACACAACGGCGGCGTCACCAAACATGACGTGTAATTTTTCCTGAATATACGAAGCACGAACACCGACAATCACGCGCGGAGCAGTCCCGGACGCCTCAATTTTGTCAACAACAATTCCTTGCGCGTCTTTTTCACTGATGCTGCCCCTCGACTGAGCATACTCAACGCCCCCGTCACGCTGCACTTTTATATAAGCAATCTCCGGATTTTCATTCAGCGTATCAGCCAGAAAATCATTCATCCCGACGAGTGAATCGTAGGGGATTCCAAGCTTGATGGCATCCTCTACCGTTGTTCGCACTGAGCTCGCAATCACATTACTTTTTGCAAGAACCTGTGGCAACAGAATTTTTTCAAAATTACCAAGTGTGAACCATGTCAGGATCAACGCAGAACACAAGCTAAACAATAACAATGTGAGATAACTTTTTTTAGCAAGCAGCCGTTCGATGCTTGGTTTGATTGACTTTCCCATCTCGTTTTGCATCAGCTTTTATTCGTTTTAGGGGCGTTACCAGAATCAACAATCTGAGTTGCCAAATCACAGATTTCGCTGCGCTGCCAAGCAACAGAATCCACTTTTTTACCTTGCAGTATTGACTGTGCAGCAGAAATAATCCGGTCTAATCGGGAAAACAAATAGAGAAGAATCGGTGTAAGGATCAGCAATACCGCTAAACAGAGTAGTAACCAGATTCTGAAAAGACTGGCCCGGGCATCAGCAAGCAACGCATTAACCTGACTTTTATCGGCACTCAGGGTCAGGTTTGCAACAATCTGACCAATCGGGTCCTTAATCACCCAACTCTGAATGAAGCTGTCCGGACTCTTTGCGTCAAACCACATTTCCTTGCCCGATCTGCGTTGAGACTGAACGTAACGCATGGGATCAGCAAGCGCGGGGCCAGATTGCCACATGATGGTGCCAGAATCTGCGATGGTATCGACTAGTTGAATAGACAAAATACTTGGATATTTTTCAATTACCTGTTCAAGCATCGTTTTGAGCTGCGCGTTCGTCTGGAGTGACAAACCGAAAGCCAAAGTACGCTCAACATCACGTTTCAGTGCCTGAGCAGGCACGCTGATACGCGAGGAGTTCACTTCAAAAAGAAGGTTTTGAAAACGATAGAACTGCAGTACGGCGAGCAGACTCAGCAAAAAAAACAGGATTGCGATGGCCACTGAGGCCATTTTCAGTTTCTGAAACATGTTGTTCTTGTTTGCCTTAATACTTGGGCATGAATACCCAGCTTCTGGTGGATCAAACTCACTGCACAACGAGTTTAATCGTTTTCAGGGCAAAACTTAAATTTTAAGTCCAACTCAGGGTATTGGGCTGATCAAAGATTTCCCATCCAGACAGGCATCAATATTATCAATGACTGACTTGAGGTACGCAGCAAAAGAATCTGGTGAAAAACCAGCTATGTGCGGCGTTACGATCAAATTAGGGACTTCGCGGAAAATTTCCGGGAACTTGGGCTCTCCCTCAAACACATCCAGCGCAGCCCCAGCGATATCTTTATCAATCAGCGACTGCGCAAGCGCGGCGCTATCAACCACACTACCACGCCCCACATTGACCAGATATCCTGCCGGCCCTAAGGCCTGTAACACCTTGGCACTGACCATATGATGGGTAGTCACTCCACCAGGCGCAGCACAAATTAAAAAGTCAACCTCGCGTGCCAATTGTTCAAGGCTGGAAACATATTCATACGCGCAAGAGAGGTCTTTATTACGATTGTGATAATAAATTTGCATATCGAACGCCTCAGCGCGTTTAGCGATCGCGCGCCCAATCGCACCCATACCAAAAATCCCTAAGCGCTTGCCTGAAATATCGGGACGTGGACTGCGAATACCCTTCCAGCCACCTTGCCGCAGTCCCTGTTCAGACTGGACAATATCTCGTACGATTGCAAATAACAATGCCAAAGCATGATCTGCAACGCTAATCGTATTCGTTCCACGACCGTGCACCACGGCGATTCCCAGCTCTTTTGCACTGACTGCATCGATATTTTCATACCCCACACCAAACGCAGCAACAATTTTCAGTTTGGGCATTTGACGCATCAGCTCACCCGGCCAACCAAATGTGCCATTCGTGATGACCGCCTCGATTGTGGCACCGCACTGATCAATGAGAGCTTGTCGATCAGTCATCACAGGCACGTAGTGAACGATGTAATGCGCACGCAACGCCTCAAGCGCGAAGGCTTCCACAGGAAAAGAAACAATAACTTGAGGTTTATTCACGTATTCCACACTCTTAATCTTTATAGGTTTCGCTTACGCGATCCAGCTGTCGCAGAATCGCAGGCCACTCCAGAATACCGTAGCGTCTGGTCACACTGGGATTCCATTGAGCATTAGCTTTAGACACAATTTCTGCAGAAGGAATAATCAGTTCAGTATTACATGCCATCGCGTCGACCTGAACCTTGCAAGCGACCTCGAGTCTGTAAATATTATTGAACGCCTCAGCAATCGAAGGGCCAAGAGCAAGTAAGCCATGATTGTGCAACACCATCACTTCGGCATCACCCAAATCATCCTGGAGACTCTTTTGTTCCGACAAATCAACTGAAATGCCTTGAAAGTGGTGGTAGGCGACTTTTGCAAATCGCGTAGCCGTCTGTGTTAACGGCAGCAATCCGCATTTAAGCGTGGACAGTGCCATCCCTGCACGAGAATGAGTATGAATAACACAGGCGGCATCTGGACGCACCGCATGAATCGCGCTATGAATAACAAAACCCGTCCGATTGATACCGTAATCATCATTCGGACGATCCACGATATTGCCATCGATATCAATCTTGATGAGCGAGGAAGCAGTGATTTCATCGTACAGCATGCCATAGGGATTGATCAGATAATGATTGGGCTCACCAAGCACCATGGCGGAAATATGATTCGCAATCATATCGGTCATACCATAGAGAGATACCAGTCTGTAGCAGGCCGCCAGCTCCACGCGCGTTTTCCATTCAGCTGCGCTCACGCGACTTTTAATCGTACCTGGTGCAATAGGCGTTGTAGCTTTCATGTTAATTGTTGATGTGTTCATCGGTTATCTCCTTTATTGTTGATATCAATATTAATTCTCGGCGCTGAAATGTATTGCAATAAATCTGGTGACACATCACTAAGCTGACGACACCCTAACAAAGCGAGGTTTCTGTCGATTTCGCTCATCAAAATATTCAATACACGTCTGATCCCCGGCCTCTCGCCAACCGCAGCACCATAGAGTGTTGGGCGTCCCATAAAAACCAGTTTCGCTCCTAATGCCAGAGCCTTCAATACATCTGATCCGCGTCGTATGCCTCCGTCAAGGAAAACAGGGATCGAAGCAGGAACCTGGGCGATCACTTCTGGCAAGGCCTGAAAAGAAGAAATTGCTGCGTCAAGCTGTCTGCCGCCATGATTAGAAACGATCATCGCATCCACACCGATCTCGGCCGCTAGCTTCGCATCAGCAGGGTGCATGACACCCTTTACGACGAGACGACCTTTCCATTGCGAACGCAGCCATTTCAAATCTTCCCAACTTAACCGGTCGCGCCCTGCCCGAAAACCTCCCGGTGTAGATTCGGTAATCATAGGGCCGTTTTCACCGTACATATTTACAAAACGCGGCACACCTGACTTGATTAGTGTCCTAGCGAATACTTGAATCAACCAAGTCGGATGGGTTACACCGTCGAACAGAACGCGAGGAGATAGCTTGAACGGAATCGTGAAATGATTACGCATATTGTTTTCACGGTTAGCACCAACACAGGTATCTATTGTGAGAACGATCGTGTTGATGCTGGCTGCAGTCAAGCGTTGCGTAATCTTTGAAATCTGCTCCCGATCACCGGGAAAATAACCCTGATACCAACTATCCGGATTTAGTCTGGCAAGACGCTCAAGAGGAACGTTCGACGCGCCGCTAATAATGAAAGGAACATTCGCCTGCGCAGTCTCCTGAGCGAGCATGGCATCACAATCATGTCTCACTATTCCCGCTACGCCCGTTGGAGCAATGCCAATCGGACTCGCGTACTGCTTTCCCCATAACTCAACAACCTGGGTTCTTTCAGATACATCACAGAGACCTCGCGGTCGAAATCCCACCAGATCAAATGCGCTGCGATTCGCGCAGAGCGTCACCTCATCTTCTGTTCCACCACGCAAATATTCAAATACACAGTGCGGTAGGAATTTTTTAGCTGCCACCTCAAAATCCTTAACAGCTAATAAGTGATCGTACGCATCACATGGCGTGGTGTTATCCGTTGAGCTCATGGCTTGACTGCACCTCTTTTTATGAGTAATTTTTTTAGCTCTTCATACTCAGCACCTGAGTAGGCTGAGTGTATAGAAAGGTAACATTTTTAAAATATTCTTTTTTATAGATGTTTGCCCTTCATCGTCGCTGCAGTGCAACATCACAGAAATCTCTTGTTTGACCGTGATTTGTTCGTATACAAGTTATACAGGGATAAACAACCTGTAGTGACGCTTAGCGATAGGTAAGTTTTAAATTTAAATAAAAAATATATCGAACGGAGAAGTGATGGAATTATTAGAAGGCATTGAAAGCCGTCGTAGTACAAGAGGCTTCACCGGACAAGCAGTGACTCAGGAAACGATCAGAAAGATTCTGCATGCCGCCAATCGAAGCCCATCCTTTACCAACTCACAGCCCTGGGAAGTTGCGGTCGTAGTGGGTAGTAAGCGCGATGAATTGTCAAAGATCTTGTATGACCTCGCTGCTTCAGGCACGCCCAGCAGTGCGGAAATGCCTTATCCCAAGTCGTGGCCTCAAGCAATTGCTGAGCGTACAAAAATACACGGCGCCCGCAGATTTGAAGCACTCGGCGTTGCGCGTGATGACTCATTACGTCGCGAAGAAATAAGACTCGCTAATTTCAAGTTTTTCAATGCTCCATGCGCTCTTTTTTTCTTGATGGATAAATCGCTCGGCGACTGGTCCACCATGGACATGGGTATTTTTATTCAGACTCTATCTCTGGCAGCACACGGATTAGGACTGGGAACATGCATGCAAGCTTCCCTTTCAAACTATCCACAAGCGGTGCGTACATTCCTGAATATCCCTGAGAACATGAAACTAATGGTCGGCATGTCCCTTGGGTATCCAGATGAAAGCGCTGCGCTGAATTCGTATAAAAGTGCACGCGAGGACGCAGATTCCTTTACTCGCTGGTATTGATTAAATCAGACGCGCAGGCGATAACATTTCAGCCGTTAAGCCCCAAGAAGCGATATGTTCGGGTATGCCGAGTCCACGAATTAAACTTGCACAGGACTCACCCATCGCAGGAGAGGTCTGGATACCATACCCTCCCTGCGCTGCGACCCAGAAAAATCCTTTTACCTGATTATCATATCTACACACCAGCGAATGATCATCGACAAAAGAGCGCAGTCCAGCCCAGGTATGAGAAGGTCTGCGTATTGTTAAGGTTGTCATGTCCTCAATCCGATAGATAGCCGTAGCAATATTCAGCTCTTCAGGTCGGACATCATGAGGTTCAACGGGGTCCGCATTCGCTGGGGAACCCAGCATTAAGCCAGCATCAGGCTTGATGTACCAGTCTTCACTCGCACCGTATGTCATTGGCCAATGACTGAAATCACACTCAGGTTCTGGTTTGAAGGTAAATGCAGATCGCCTGCACGGCGTCAGTCCAATTGACTGCGCACCTGCCAGCGAACCAACGAGATCAGCCCAAGCACCAGCTGCATTAATCACGATTGGCGTTCTCCAGAGGGTTGCGACCATTAGTGCGCCGCGTGGCGTAAGCAATGCATGGCTCGTAAAGCCTGCTGGCGGAGCGTCAAAAAAAAGCCCGGCTCGCAAGAGTGAGTGCCCTGACCTGTTCAGACCCATAACTCGCCATATATAACGCAGCCGAACGACCCGTCGAGTGATATCCAGGCTGAGACTCCTGCTCAAGCACCACTACCTTTCCATGCGGCGCCAGCCAATACGCCACTGAAGCGCCAGCAATACCGGCACCGATTACAACGAAATCTGCAAATTCACGCATATTTATATATTGAAGTATTGATTCGTATAACCACAGTATGATAACGACGAGCAATGCATCCGTGCGTCAAAATCAGTTTTTACTCTTAAATAAAACCCAGAAACATGCCAATTCAAAAACGTTCCGATACTGACTCAGTCTGGCCTGATTTATTAGACTACTTTCGCAAGGATTTCTGGCGTGAAATTCGTGGGTGGCGGAAAGTTTTCATCTATTACGGAATGCTGACACCCCTGGCAATCATTGCAATGATTGCTATCTTTATATATGTGGATCCTATTCCATCTCAAAAAGCTTATCTCGCGTCCGGGCAGGCGGGCTCCTCCTATCGGGTACTGTCCGAAAAATTTGCTGATTACTTCGCCAAGCATGGCTACGAACTGGTGCTCGTTGAAACACCAGGGCTGGACGAAGGATTTCTAAAACTGAATGATGATAAATCCCCGGTCAACGCCTCATTTTTAACTGCTGGCAGCGCAAAAGCAGATGCCTATCCAAACTTAAGGTCTCTCGGCAGCATACAGTTCTCCCCAATCTGGCTATTCTATAAAGGACCAGAACTTGGCAGCTCTCCTAGTCTGGAAGAGCTAAGCAAAATGAATATTGCGGTAGGTTTAAAAGGATCACACACCCAAAGTATTCTCAGACAACTCTGGGCGCTTCACGGAATGACATATCGCGATGAGGACGAGCACCTGATTGAACTCCCGCATCAACAAGCGGCAGAAGATTTTTCTAATGGAAAAATAGATGCTGTATTTGTTGTGGATGGTATCGATGCACCAAACGTTCAAAAGCTCTTGGCAACGCCGGGCGCACAAATTTACAGTTTTAATTTAGTTGATGCATATGTAAAGAAACTACAGTTTCTCGAAAAAGTTGTCATCCCGCGTGGTTCAATCCGCATCTCAGATATTTATCCTGCTAAAGATACCGAGATGCTCTCTTCTACAGCGACATTATTAGTAGAGAAAACAACGCACCCGGTACATCAATGGCTATTTCTGATGGCGGCAAAACAGATCAGCAATGATCGTAATCAGTTTTTCGCCAAACAGGGATATTTCCCAGCGTATCTGGATCAGAGTATTCCTCTAAGCTCCATTGCCAAGCAATACTACAACTCTGGCCTACCTTCCGTTTTCGAGTATTTCCCATTATGGATTGCCGCACTGTTTGACCGGGCATGGGTACTCGTTCTCGCACTCTTCGCACTGATCTATCCTCTATTAATGTTCATCAGTACCTGGCGTGTATTTCCGTCCAAAAAGTTTATCGGTGATTATTGGCAGGATGTACGAGATATCGAAGAGGATCTCTACGCTTGCACAACTGTAGAGCAGGTCCAGCATCACCTCAATGAGTTCGATGAACTAGAAAAGGACATGACGAGCCGATGGTTTGATGATGGGGATCTTGGACAGTTTTATGCAATGCGCATGACCGCCATAAGACAGATTCGCGCAAGGGGTCAAACAAAGCTAGAACAGCTCAAAGCATCGGAAAAAAAGAACTAATCTTCATCGATCGAATAGACCAGAGCGGCAGTTTTCAGCTGTCCGCTAAATACATACCTCATTTCGTTATCGTCTGTGACATTCGGTTTTGGCATATCTTTTGAGCTCAGTACAACCTGATCTCCAAACACGCCATTGAGTCTGACCCAGCATCGACGATACAGCTCAACGTAGGAGGCTCCGTCATCTGTTTCCAAATCAAACAGATCACGGTCGGTATCATCGGTTTTACGAATATCGAGCAATAAACTTTTATGAATTTCAACTCGACTACTGCTGATGTTCATACCATCTTCAGTTGGATGCTTGATCTCCAGACGATCGAGCTTAATGTGCGAGTTTGTGACATCGAAGCCATCATCGCCGGAGAAATGGCTGCGTACTTCCG
>JAUSCY010000115.1 GCA_030650995.1 Sheuella sp.
AACAGCACGAACTCACTTTTCCGGATGGCCTCTCTCAAATCCGACTCCAATGAGGCCCTTGCACTCACATTGGCTTTCATCTGTGGGGCAAAAAATCTCAACGTATTGCGCCCTGCCTGTTTCGCGTGATGGAGGGCCAGATCTGCCATTTTAAGAATCTCATCTAACGTATCCTGCTGATGGCCGGAGAAAATACAGATACCCACACTCGAAGTACTACGATAAGAATAATCTGACAACTGATACACGCGGCTGAGTTCGTTGAGTACCTTTTCACCCAATACATCAGTATGATCTGCAGCGTCCTGAAAATTCCAGCTCAAATTCTCCATCAATACTACAAACTCATCGCCCCCCAGACGGGCAACAAAACCAGTCTCGCCAACAATCTCAACCAGCTGATGGCTAATTTGCTGTAACAGCTGATCTCCAACCTCATGACCGAGTGTGTCATTCAGCGTCATGAAATGATCCAGGTTGATTTGCATCAGTGCACAGTAGTTTTTACTATGTGCGCTTCTGGTTAATGCATCCTGCATATTTTCAAGTAGCAACTGCCGATTCGGTAATTTAGTCAGTGTGTCGTAAAAGGCCAGCTGATGAATTTTTTCATCCGCCTGTTTACGTGCAGTCATATCGGTAAAACTACCAACAAAATGGGTGATGACACCGCTATGGTCCTTGACGGCCGTAATGATCAGCCACTCAGGATAAATCTCGCCATTTTTTCTCTTATTCCAGATTTCGCCCTGCCAGGTACCATGCTCAACCAGAGAGATATGCAATGAATGGAAAAATGCGCGATCGTGCCTGCCCGATTGAAGCATATTAGATTTTTGGCCAATCACCTCACCTGCTCTGTAACCCGTAATTTCAGTGAACGCCTGATTAACATTCAATATCATCTGGTTAGCATCGGTAATCATGATGCCCTCCTGCGAATCAAAAGCGACCGCAGCAATATTGAGCTGTTCCTGGACGCGTTTACGCTCGAGCTGAATCTGCAATGCGGCCATACCAAAAGCCAGATTATCCGCAAGCTCTTGTAATAACTTGCATTCATCACGATCAAACGCATCAGGCTCTGAGGCATAAATGGACAAAACGCCCAACACCTTTTCCCCACTTTTGAGTGGCAGTCCAATGCTCGCGTGGTAACTGCGCTCAAGCGCAGCTGCCCGCCATGGCAGCATCGGCGAGGCAGTCTGAAAGCTCTGATTCACCTGGATATTTCCAGTACGCATCGCTCTGCCAACTGGACCTTGCCCAAACTCACTATCATCCGCCCAGCTAAACTTCATCACACCGAGATACCCATCTTCAAAACCGTAATGCGCAACAGGCCGTATAACCTTCTCAGGGTATTTTTCGGAATCTGGCATGCCCACCCAGGCCATCCGATACTGCCCTTTTTCTACAATCAAACGGCATATCGAAGCTAGCAAATCCGCCTGATTGATATTTCTCACAAGTGCTTCGTTGCAGGCACTCAGGGTCAGTAGTGAGCGATTAGCCCGCTCAAGCGCTAATGCATCATTTTGTTTTTCCTCATGCACTTTGCTCTGCCAGCGCTGAGCCAGCGCAAGCACGACGCAACTTATCAATGCGATCGTCCCGAACAGCAAACCCTGCGCATTTGCATTTTTTTTCCAAGGCTCGAGAATGGCACGGTCGATATTACGACTGACCGCCACAACAAGCGGTTTATCGATCCCGACATCATCCATACTCACCGTGCGCAGCGCAACAATCCGATTTTCTCCTGTTGCCCTGCTTAACCCGCTGTGCACAGTTGCAGGCTTTCCGCTATCTTGATGTCGTTTAAAAAACGTGTTCGTCGCCGCCAGATTCTCACCAGAATGCGCCAGCGACGCTGGCGCCATTTGAAAAAGGATGCCATCGGAATGAATAATGCTTGAACGGATATCTGGCGAGTAATGCATCGAACCCAGTAACGTTGCGAAATGCTCTGGCACCAGTGTTGCCATCACCATTCCCGCATAATTTCCAAGTGGATCAAATACTGTTTTAAACAGGCTAATTGCGTGTATCGCCTCACCTGGCACTTTATAAGGCGCACTGATATGCAGAATATCCGGATCACTGTTTTGTCCACCCAGTTTAAAAAAACTCTGCTCACCGAGACTTTTACCGACCAGCATCTCATTGCTAGAGGCAATAATCACACCCTCTGCATCCACAACTGAAATGGGCTGAATCAACCCTCTTGTCGCGCTGTCAATTGCAACCAGGTGTAGATTACTGATTGTTTTTAATATGCTGTGAGTGGCCGGCGAAAATTCTATACGGTTGATCACATCGTCAATCACGCGACCAACGGTTTGCAGTGGAGGTTCGATTTTTGTTTAAGTACTTCTGCCTGAGCTGTCAGGCGATCGATCTCCTGCTGCTGGAGGTGCACGTACTCCATCCATTGAGATAAAGCGATCAAACAGCCAAAAACAAACAGTATTAAGCTAAGTGTGACCCACTGCCGTATTAAATATGATTGCCGGTTCAGTTGAAACACGTTCACAATACATTCATCTCACGGTATCCTTCACTCTTTGCCGTACATCGAATCGTCACCAATGACACGTTTTGTTGCTCTGAGAATCAGTTTCGATTTTGCCACGTTTAAGTTGGCAAAGTATATACCGTTGTAAAAATAATACTCAACGAAACCCATGGACAATCACGCGATCGTCCTTCAACGCTTTGCCAAAGCCTTTCAAGAGGCTTTAATGCATCGTTTCAAAAAAATTCCTTCGACGAGCCAAATCTCAGAGGGTTTCAACGCGCATGCATCTGGCGCGCAAAGCATCACACGTGAAACTGCCAGGAAATGGTTGAATGCCAAGGCCTATCCAGAAACAGGTCGCCTGCAGGTACTTGTGGACTGGCTTCATCTGAATCCTGTCGATATTCTGGTTAGCAGTCAGGCGCAGCGCAGAATAAGGCGTACGCAAAGCAGAAAAGTACCCAGTGCGACATCTGATATTTATTTTGCCCAACACGCGCTTGACGCACTGTCAGCTCATCTGGCCATACTAGATAGTCAGGGCAACATTCTTCAGGTTAATAAAGCGTGGCAAGTATTTGCGAATGACAACGCCGCCAAGAAGAAAGTCACCGCAGCAACTGGGCTGAATTACCTAGAGGTTTGCGAACGGGTAACGGGACCAGAAAGCAAAACAGCCCAAGCGATGGCGGCAGGCATAAGGAGTGTTTTAAATGGCGACATCACCGAATTTGCACTGAAGTATCCGTGCCATTCTAAAAATAAAAAATACTGGTATGTGGCGCGTACGACGCGCTTTATTGCAGATGGAAAAGCCTATGCCGTTGTCAGCCATGAATCCGTTTCTGAAAAAAACTGGCGCGAATTAGACTTCCCGCAATAAATCACGATCAATTGCCTAAGCTTAAACACCCGCCTCGTGCGCCTGCTGATCCGCATGGTATGAGGAGCGCACCATCGCACCAACCGCTGCGTGCTTAAAGCCCATGGCGTAAGCCTCGGCTTCAAACATCTTGAAGGTATCGGGATGCACATAGCGCAGCACCGGCAAATGATGCTCGGAGGGCTGCAGATACTGTCCGATCGTCAGCATATCTACGTCATGCGCACGCATATCGCGCATGACCTGGAGGATCTCTTCATCGGTCTCACCCAGACCCAGCATCAGACCGGATTTAGTTGGTGTCGCGGGATGGAGTTTTTTGAACTCCTGAAGCAGCTTGAGCGAGTGGTGATAGTCCGAGCCCGGGCGCGCCTGCTTGTACAGACGTGGCACGGTCTCGAGATTATGATTCATCACATCCGGCGGACCGCCGTTGAGAATCTCCAGCGCGCGATCGAGACGACCCCGAAAATCAGGGACGAGCACTTCAATCTGTGTAGTGGGGGACAGCTCACGGACTTTCTGGATGCACTCGACGAAATGCCCTGCTCCGCCGTCACGCAAATCATCGCGATCTACTGAGGTGATCACCACGTAATTCAGTTTCAGTGCAGCAATCGTTTTCGCCAGATTGACGGGCTCATTCACATCGAGTGGATCGGGACGACCGTGACCCACATCGCAAAACGGGCAACGGCGCGTGCACTTGTCACCCATGATCATGAAGGTCGCGGTGCCTTTGCCAAAACACTCCCCGATATTCGGGCAGGAGGCTTCCTCACAGACTGTGTGCAAATTATGTTCGCGCAGAATCTTTTTGATGTCGTAAAACCGTGAGCCTGCCGCTGCGGCTTTAACGCGGATCCACTCAGGCTTTTTCAAGCGCTCGGCTGCCACCACTTTAATAGGGATGCGCGAAGTCTTGGCCAGCGACTTTTGCTTCTGAGTCGCGTCGTAAGGGGCGGGACTTGCGGATTCGATAGGTGTGGTCGACATGTTTTCTCTGAGCGGATACGACAGACGATCATTTTAACCCCAGCCCAGGCGTTTACCCGGTTGACCGCTTCATAGATAAGGTCAATTAAAGAAGAGTTAGCTCAAGGTGAGCGCGCAGCGCGTGGCGATCTGTTCAGCCAGTGTCTGGCCGACATCTTCCAGTGAGGCCTGCACGCCGTAATTAGCCATGCAAACCGTCTGCAAACCGGCATACCCGCAGGGATTAATGCCATCAAAGGGTGTCAAATCCATATCAATATTCAAGGCCATGCCGTGATAAGTGCAGCCATTACGCACCTTGATCCCCAGCGCTGCGATTTTGGCCAACCCGGTTCTGCCGGGCACATAGACCCCAGGAGCGCCAGGTTTGCGGGTGGCATGTTCAATACCAAACTCAGCCAAGGTCACGATTGTCGACTCTTCGAGCTGATTGACCATCTCTTTAATGTAAATGCCCGCGCGCTTGAGATCCATCAGCACATAAGCCATCACCTGACCTGGTCCGTGATAAGTAATCTGGCCACCACGGTCCGTTTTCACCACAGGGATATTGCCTGCATTGAGCAGATGCTCGGACTTGCCTGCCAGACCGAGCGTGTAGACAGGGTGATGTTCAACCAGCCAGATTTCGTCCGCGGTATCCGCAGTCCGGTCAGCTGTAAATTGCTGCATCGCCTGCCAGACGGTCTGATAGTCCGAGAGGCCCGGCCATCTGCGTATCATCGTTTCATGACCGGGTGATTGACCCGATGGCGATCACTCGCTGTCGAGTTAAGACTACAGAACAATCTTCACCATGTGGTGGGCATGCAAGGCCTTATACAGGTCATCGAGCTGCTTGCGCGAGGTCGCATGGATGGTAAAGGTCAGCCCCATATAGTTGCCGCCTTTACTCGGACGCATTTCCACTGTCGCGGGGTCAAACGCAGGATCAAACTCACGCACCAGATCTGACAACGTCTGTGCCAGATCCGGAGATTGCTTACCCATGACCTTGATTGGGAATTCGCAAGGGTATTTGATCAGTGATTCGGACTCAGGGATGTCTTTCATGCAAGCGCCGCAATGCGCGCATCGTAGGCCGCGCTCAACCGCTTATAGATATCTCCGGGCTCGCCATGTGCGACAGGCTTGCCATCGAGCTCAACGATTGGCAGGATTTCCTTGGTCGCAGAGGACAGCATCAACTCATCGGCCGACTCAACCTCTGGTCGTTTAACCACGCGCAGCTCAAATGGAATGCCAACTTCTTTGCAGAGTTCCTCAAGCAAGCCGTAACGGATGCCTTCGAGCACGAGATTGTCTTTCAGAGGCGCGATCAGCTTGCCGTCCTTGACGACCCAGATATTGCACGAAGAGGCCTCTGTCAGATTGCCATCGCGAAACTGAATGACCTCGTCAACACCCGCATCGACCGCAGCCTGCTTGGCCAGAACATTACCCAGCAAGGAAACCGACTTGATATCACAATGCAGCCAGCGCTCATCGGCAATGCTGATGACGCGTACTCCCTGTGTACGCACGGCAGCAGAGGGGCGCGCCATGGGTGCCACCATGCCAAATACCGTTGGCGTGACAGCAGGTACAGGATAGGCATGATCACGCTTGGCCACACCACGCGTGATCTGCAGATAAACCATGCAGGTCGTCTCAGGCGAACGCTCTATCAGATCCTGCACCAGCTTTTCCCATTGCGCGAGGCTATAAGGCTGCTGGATTTTGATCTTGGCCAGACTACGCTCCAGACGCGCCAGATGTTGCGCCATGCGAAACGGCTTGCGGTGATAGACAGGCACGACCTCATAGATGCCGTCACCGAAAATAAAACCACGGTCCAGAACAGAAATCTTGGCCTCGGAGAGAGGACCAAACTCACCATTCAAAAACACAATCGGATCGCCCGATACACCTTGAATCAACATATTCTGAACCATTTTATTTTCAGATCCTATCCATCAGTATGATTGAATGATCCCGGATGACCGGAACCCGCATTAACGGAACCACAGCTTAATCATGTCGACCGTACGGCCAAAGAACCCTGCACGCTCCACCGCATCCAGCACTTCGAGCGGCTCAGTACGCAATAGTTTGTCATCCAGCATCAGGGACAGCGTACCGACCTTTTGACCCTGCGCAAGCGGTGCGAGTAAAGGATCAGGTCGTTTGGCTACGGGCTTGACATCACCGACTTTGCCACGCGGGACAGTCACCCAGAGCGGCTCCATGACACCGAGCTTGGCCTGCTCGGTTGTGCCCTGCCAGACTTTCGCTTCTACCGCAGGATGGTTTTTATCAAACAGCTTGACGGTTTCAAAGTTCTGGAAAGTCCAGTTCAAAAGTTTCAGACTTTCCTCTGCACGTGTGGCAGAACTATCTGAGCCAACGAGAATCGTAATAACACGACGATCGCCGCGTTTGGCGGTAGCAACGAGGCAGTAGCCTGCAGCATCGGTATGGCCTGTTTTCATGCCATCGACCGAAGGATCCGCCCACAACAAACGATTACGGTTCGTCTGTTTAATCTTGTTGTACGTGAACTCTTTGGTCGAATAGTAATAAAAATAATCCGGGTGATCCACAATCATGCGGCGTGCGAGTATCGCCAGATCACGCACAGTCGTGACGTGCTGTGGATCTGGCAGACCAGTCGCATTCACAAAATTCGTGTTGGTCAAGCCCATGCGCTTGGCCTCTTCGTTCATGAGCGTGGCAAATGATGCTTCATTGCCCGACACAGCCTCCGCCAGCGCGACAGACGCGTCGTTGCCGGACTGAATAATGACGCCCTTGAGTAACTCATCGACATTGACTGGTTTGCGCGGCTCGATAAACATGCGCGAACCTTTTGTTTTCCAGGCTGACTGGGAAACATTGACCTGCTGATCCATGGCCAGTCGTTTTTCGTTGATCGCATTGAAGGCAACATAAGCCGTCATGATTTTGGTCAGCGAAGCGGGCTCAATTTTCATATCTGCATTCGATGAAGCCACAATCTGACCACTGGTGACATCCATGGTCATCCATGCACGCGCAGCAATCGCAGGAACGGGGATGGGGCTCAACTCGCCCACCTGCACCGGACCCGTGGAGGGCGGCGTTGTCGCAGCAACTGCGGCCGCAGACGGCGTCGCAGTTGATTCAGTCTTTGGGGAATCAGACTTAGGCGCTTCAGCCTTAGGCGCTTCTTTTTTAGCGGTGTCTTTCTTGGCGGTATCCTTTTTGGAGGAGGATGATTTTTCTGCGTTGGAGGAGGTCTGGGACTGGGACTGAGCCTGTGCGGGTACGATCGAGACAAACTGCGTCACACCGAGCGTGAACGCCAGTACCGCTGCAGCCCCCATTGAGCGCAGCAACTTATCTACAGTCGTACCTGCGGCAGGTTTAAAACGATTCATCATGGGGGGTATCCGAGTCAAGCTAATAAAGATTCATTATAGGTAAAACAGCGCTTTCAGACGCGTTTGCACCAGCTGTCGCAGTACAAGTAATTTTCCATGAAAAAAGTGACCTGCCTCTGGCACCACAACGACAGGCATACCAATCGGGCGTGCCCAATCCATCACTTCCGACAGCGGAACGACTTCATCATTCTCGCCATGAATGACTAGCGCATCCTCGGGTGCCTGTGAATCGCCATGACGAAACCGCATAGCAGCCGAACCCGCCAGAATCACAATATCCGGCAGACGCTTAGCCTGGCCCTTCCACTGCGCATAGAGCTGAACCGCAATCGACGTACCAAAAGAAAATCCACCCATCACCCAGGGCTTGGCTGCGATTTCGGGATAGCGCACGCGAAATTGCTCAACGAGCGCCGCCATATCCAGAAGCTCACCCTTGCCGTGGTCAAAGGTCCCCGCGGAAGTCCCGATGCCACGAAAATTCGGGCGTACGGCCAGTAAACCATGTTGGACACACGCACGGGAAATCGTCGTGACTACCTTATTGTCACGTGTGCCTCCCTGCGCGGGATTAGGATGCAGAATCAGCGCCCAGCCCGTCGGCGCAGTCTCTGGCCAATCCAGCGCAACATCGATTACACCGGCCAGGCCATCAAAGGTGGTTACTTCAGTATGTGCAGCCATGAATTATTTTCGAGTTCAAAATTTAGGAATGATTATTTACGCTTGAGCGCAACAGTTAACCATTGTGCCATTTGTTCAACGGCCTGATCTGTCGCCTGCCGCAATGCGTCGGCGCCTCCGGGCGCATCTTGTGTCGACGCCGGCACAGAAAGATCGATCAGCAACTGATCAACCACTTTGGTGCCCCGAATCAGCACGACCTGCAGGGTCAGATTTCCCTTGCTCGTTGCACCATCAGGCGAAAAGGTTTGTTCAAAGCGCTGCACATTCAAACGGATCTGAGGAAAATCCGCACCCACACTTTGCTGCAGTACCGCACCTTGAAGAGATAAACGATCCACTACGCGCTGTGTGATCAGACGTGCGGGCGGTGCCACCCACTGATAGCTGGTGTAGGCCTGCGGCTGGCCCGTATCGCCCACTCGCCAGATCACCATTGTTTCATTTAACAATGCAGCAGAAGCCGCTGCGGGCACGGCTACCGCCGGGTTAGGAGGCAAGGGAGATTTCAGAGCAGTCGTGGCCCAACCCAAGTCCAGCTGTTTAGGTGCGCGGGCGCCCGCACCACTCACGCATGCAGCCAGCCCCGTGCAGACCAGCGTAATCAGCGTGGATGCAACCAAACGTTTAGCTGTGTTTTTCCGGGAGGCAGATAAAAACATGTCTTTCATACTTTTCTCCATTAGCGTGCCTGGGGACTCGACACCGCAGCACCCGAAAAACCGGCAAAGCCAGGCTCACCCGGTCCGGCGGCAGCGCGTGGCAAACCAAAGATCAATGATTGTGGAGACTGGCCAAGCTGACGGCTCATCAAAGTAAATGCCCGTGCCGCATCCGTCACGCTCACGGTCAGTGACGAGACATCGGGCAAGGTCGAGACGCGAAGCTGGGCGACCATATCCTGAATGCTTTGCAGGCTCTGAACAGCCTGATGCATTGGTCCGTTCGGAGCATTGAGCAGGCTGATCGAATCTGATAGTCCGTCCATCACTTTCGGGAATTTTTTCAAGCCCGGCTCGAGTGCTTCGACTGAACGACTCAGCCGCTCTGTCAGCTGGGCTGTGTTTTTTAATGAAGTCGTAATCGAAGCAATATTCTCGTCACTGGTGATTTTTTCGACTTGCGTCAGCACACGCTCAACAGAAGCCAGCATCCCGCCACCTTGTGATTGCAGCCTTTCAAGGAAACTCGGCCTGATCGGAATTTCAGCCGGTTGTTCAGCTGTAGACTCCAGCAGAACCTTGGAAGATCCATTGTCGCGCAGCTCCACATTAGAAATACCGGTGACACCGGCGGTAATGATTTCGGCCCACGTCGCTTCCGTGACAGGCGCTTTGGGGTCAACGCCAATGAGGATACGCACCTGTCCGGGCTTGCTCTCAATAAATCGCAAAGATTCAACTTTGCCGACAGGCACACCCTGATAGCGGACCTGAGACTGAACCGACAAGCCGGTCACAGGTGAGCTTGCAACCAGTTCGTAGGGTTTGAGCGGCACATTCTTTTTGCTGATCCAGATCGCGGCAACGGCAGCAGCAATCAGGAAAACCAGCGTAAAAAGTCCAGCCAACATGGCATGACTACGGTTTTCCATGCGTCACATCCTTGGTATCAAACTGGCCGAGTGCACGTACACCGCGCTCGCCGTGAAAAAAAGATTCAATAAAGGGGTGTTTGGTTTGCATGACTTGATCGATCGTTCCTTCTACCAGTACTTTCTTTTCTGCCAGGACGGCTACGCGGGTGGCCAGCGCGCCAATCGTATCAAGGTCATGGGTGACCATCACCACCGTAAACCCGAGCTCTGCATGCAAGGTCTTGATTAATTCGCAAAACTCATCGGCCCGTTGCGGATCCAGTCCAGCAGTCGGTTCGTCAAGAAACAGCAGCTCAGGATCAAGCGCTAACGCACGCGCTAGCGCAACACGCTTGACCATCCCGCCAGACAAGTCAGAGGGCATCAGTGCAGCGTCACGCGAAGTCAGCCCCATCCAGCTCAGTCGCATCAGAACGACGTCACGAATCAGATCTTCTGGCAGATGATGAATCTCACGCAAAGGCAAGGCCACATTATCAAATACCGGAAGTGCCGAGAACAAGGCGCCTGCCTGGAACAGCATTCCCCAGCGGTGCGTCAACGCAATTCTCTGCGGGCCAATGTAATCATGCACAGGCCTGCCAAATACTTTAACCTCACCCGACCTGGGAGAATCCAGACCCAATATCTGTCTCAGCAAGGTTGTTTTACCAGAACCCGAGCCCCCTACCAGCGCAAGAATCTCTTTTGGAAAGACCTGCAGATTCAAATGCTCATGCACAACATGCGTACCAAATGCTGTCGTGAGGTCCTCCACATCAATAATCGCTGCATTCGCCATCAGATATTCATCTCATTGAAAATGACGGCATAAATCGCATCGATCAAAATCACACCGGTAATGGCTGTTACTACCGAAGCCGTTGTGCCTTTGCCCAGACTTTCTGTATTAGGCTCGATACGCAAACCAAAATGACATGCGACCAGGGCCACCCACACGCCAAACGTTACGCCTTTGATCATGCCGATCCAGTAGTTTTTAATACCGATCGCATCGGGCAGCCGTTCGGCGAACCATACAACGGACAGACCCAGCTGAAATTTTGCGGCCAACATGCCACCAATCAGCGCCATTGCATCCGTCCAGAGTACGAGCAACGGCATCGTCAGCGCGAGCGCGATGACGCGTGGCAAAATCAGCCGCTGGCCTTCTGATATTCCCATCACGGCCATCGCGTCGAGTTCTTGCGTCACCCGCATGACACCGATTTGCGCGGTAATGGATGAGCCAGAACGCCCCGCGACCAGAATCGCGGCCAGCACCGGGCCGAGTTCCCGTACGATCGCGACCCCCAGCAACTTCACAATGAACTGTCCTGCACCAAAAACCGCCAGCTGTTGTGCTGAGAGATAAGAAAGAACAATACCAATCAAAAACCCGACGAGTGCGGTGATGCCGAGTGCCTGCGCGCCAGTGCGAAAAATCTGCGCAGAAATTTCGCGCCAGGGTCCACGCAGCGGCAGGGTGACAAATGCAACAAAGTTGAAAATCAGGGCACCCAGCAGCACCAGCATCATGCGGGCATGCTCAAGCGTGGTGAACACTCCTAGCCCGAGGTTGCGGATCCAGCCAAACCAATCAGTCGGCGGTGGTGCAGGCGGGGCAGCAACAGGATGGTCGGCCAGGATTTTGAACAAAGCCTGCTGACTAGGAGATAAAGCGACCCCTGCAGGAATAGCCTGCCCCCAGAACTGCCACAGAACTTGCGCGCCCACCGCATCGAGCCGATCAATGCCAGACAAATCCCATTTCACTGACTGGCCTGCAGCCTGCAAAGCTTTGCGGCGTCGTTGCACTTCATCGCGCAGCGATAAGGCCTGAACATTCCAGTCACCGGACAGGCGGCAGACGCCAGCCGAGGCAGATACCGGCAAAGCTGTCGCGTCCGTCTTGTTTAAAGACATCACCATGTGAAGTTAATTTTCACTTAAAAATTTACTTAATAACCATACTTCGTATCATAAAGCAGACAAGGGTCGTAAAATGAACGTTTATGGTTCAAACCACCTTAAATTTGATGTCCGTACCCTCCCATTCAGACTTACAAACGTCTGAGACGATGTCAGGCGCGCTCAAGCCATCACTGCCTGGCTTTGGTAGCGTGCAATGGCTCGCCAATACGGGCTCGACAAACCTTGATCTTGTGCAGCGTGCGCGACAGCCCGCCCGCCCTGCGTTGCCCTGGCTGCTCGGTGCGGACCGGCAATCAACCGCCCGTGGACGTGCAGGACGTGTCTGGGAAAATACCTCGGGCGCAACGCTGATGTTTTCCTGTGCTTTCGAGGTCAATCTGCCGCCCTCTGAACTGCCAGGCCTGTCACCCGTGATGGGCATTGCTGCCTGTGAAGCTTTGCGAGTGCTCCTCGCGGCGTACGGCGATGATGAACATGACAGGAAACTTGCGCATCGACTACAGCTGAAATGGCCGAATGACCTGTTGTGGGACCAAGCCAAACTCGCTGGCATTCTGGTCGAGTCAACTCACATGACGGGCTCGCGTACGCCATTGATTGTGATCGGAATAGGACTCAACCTGAGGGATGGTGCAACACTCTCTGCACAACTCAATCGTCCGATTGCCGACTGGTCCCAGATTGCAGAGATCAGTCCCGTACAAATAGTGACGCACATCGCACGTGCCTGGTCTGACGCACTTTCAGAATACTCAACCAGTGGATATGCCGCATTTATCAAACACTTTGAGCATGTAGACGGACTGGCCGGGCATCGAGTGGATGTCACAGACCAGGGCTGTGTCTTACAAACAGGGACCGCAATGGGGACTGATTCAACTGGCAGACTCCTGATTCAAACCGACCAGGGAATGCATGCAGTGATGGTTGGAGATGTTTCCATTCGCCCATCTATGCACACCTCTTCGACGGCTGATTACTCATGATTGTTTTGCTGGACGTTGGTAATAGCCGGATTAAACTTGGCTGGAAACACCCTTCGCTGGGGCGTGAGCCGAGCGTTCATGCGATCGCCCTGCGACCGCTTGAAGCACTTCCGGAATTACTGCGGAAATGGCTCAGCGCCCTACCTATACCCGCCACAGCCGCCTGTGGTGTCAATGTGGCGGGTAGTGTGGTGGGTCAGCGCATTGAACAAGTCTTGCAAGAGTACGAGGCGCAGATACAGTGGCTTTTGCCCATCGCAAAAAAATTCGAAGTACACAATGCCTACGATAATCCGGAGCAACTCGGCGCAGACCGCTGGTCAGCCTTACTGGGTCTGGCAGCGCATCTGAAAGACGCTGCCAGAACACAGGCTGCAACCAGTCCAGTCAGCGCCTCAGTGCTAGCAACATTTGGGACCGCAACCACCATTGACACACTGAGTCCTGACCTGGTGTTTGAGGGCGGGCTGATATTGCCAGGTCCCGCACTCATGCGTCAGTCCCTCGCCCAAGGCACAGCCAATTTGCCACTCGCGAGCGGTGCAGGCAACAACTTTCCAAAAAACACATTGCAAGCGATCTCGACAGGTGTTGTGGCGGCGCAAGCCGGTGCGGTCTGGCGTCAGTGCCTGATCGCTGAGCAACATTACGCCACGGCACCCGCGCTCTTTGTCAGCGGAGGCGGATGGCCCGAGGTCGAAGCAGAAGTGCGAACCAGACTTGCGCACCTGCGCATTACTTTTATTGCGAATCCGGTACTGGATGGGCTCGCGCGTATGGCACACCAGCTATGACACACCACACATGACTCACCAGATATGACTCACCACGTCCGAGACACCATGCTTGACGCACTGCACTTGACGCACCACCAAGACCGTCTGACAAACCATTGATTACATTGAACACATGCGCACACTATTTATTATTCTGATTATTGCCAACGCCGTATTTTTTGCGTTTGGTCAGGGCGTGTTTGGCACTGCACGCAGCCAGCTGGGCAAAACAGCTGAGTCAAAAATTCCCTCGCAGCTCAACCCTGAATTGGTCAAGCTTGGGCCCGGGCAGTTTCAAACTCGCTGATTTCACTCAGCGTACGGGTTGTCGCACCAGTATGCTGAGCGACCCACTGTTGAGCCTGAGTTGAACGTTTTTGCAAAGACTCTGTATCGTCTAGCCACCCGATTGCACAGGTTACAGCCTGCAGCGCTGCCACAGCGGAGTCCGATGTCTGTATTTGTATCGCCCCACCCGCCTGTACCGCACCCTGCACGGCATCAGCGAAATTACGCGTATGAGGGCCAACAATCACGGGCGTACCGAGCGCACAAGCCTCAATCAGGTTCTGGCCGCCGAGCGGCGCAAAGCTACCCGCCACGATCGCTACCTGACTGGCAGCATAAAAGAACGGCATTTCACCAAGCGTATCGCACAACACTACTTGCGCCTGGATAACTTGCGCATCCGCATGCACGTCATGACGGATGGTCGACCAGCGGATAAAGCGTATACCCGCGTGTTCGAGCAGCGCGGCTGCCTCATCAAACCGCTGCGGATGCCTGGGGATGAGTAAAAATAAAGGCACCGCACGCTCAGCATCAGAACCGGATGGCTCTGGGGTAAGGACGGTGGAGATGGCAGACACAAACATTTCGTCCTCGCCTTCGCGCGTGCTTGCAATCGCAATGATCGGACGTTTGATGCGCGTACGCCAGCTGCGGCCAGCGTCGACCGCGACAACAGGTAACAACACATCAAATTTAAGATTACCGACCACCACGATATTGTTTGCGCCCGCCAGATAAAGCCTGTTGGCATCGTCCTGTGTTTGCGCAAGTGTCAGATTCAGACTGTCATAACTGTCACGCATTAAATGCGGAAAAAACCGATCGATCGTTCTGACATGTCCGAGCGCCTGCTCTGAAAACCGGGCACTTGCCAGGATCATCAGCACACTCTCCATGCCTGCCTGCACCATCAAATTAGGCCAGATCTCACGTTCAATCAGAATGCCGAGACGAGGCTGATAGTGCTGCAGAAATTTGCGGGTCGCCCCTGGGAAATCATAGGGCAACCACTGTTGCTGTAGCTGACCCAAGGCGATTTCAGCTGCAAACAACCGTGCGCCCTCGGCTCGACCTGTGGCTGTCGTATGGGTCAAGAGCACACGATCACCCCTTGCGATCAATCCCAAGATCAGCGTCTGGGACGCACGTGTCTCACCCAGGCTGACGGCATGCACCCAGAGGGGCCTCTCACCATCCCAGGGCTGGGGGTAAGAGCCGAATCGCTCTGCGCCGAAGATCTGCCAGTCACCACCCGCACGATGGGCACGATGTGCCATCCACGCCCAGATCAGGGGAGCGAACAGGCGTAAGAAAAAAGTATAAAAAATACGTGTCATGGATGGTTAATCATTCAGAGCTTGTTTGATCGCAGCGAGAACAGTGTGACGCGCAGGCGGGTGACCACGGTCACCGAGACTTGCTACATACGCGTCTCCTACCAAAGGCGTGCGCACAGGCGTTGACGCCTTATAAATTCCGATAGTCGGACGACCGAGCGCTGCAGACAAATGCGTCAGACCGCTATCGAGTCCAACCATGATCTGCGCACCCGCCAGAGATCTGGCCGTTTCGGTCAAGTCCATTCTGGGTAACACCATCGAACCCGTGCGATGGGCAATCAACGCCTGTGCCCGCGCTGTCTCACTGGCGTTACCTGCCAGCAACTTGAGCTGCAAGCCTTGTTCAGACAGTGCATCAAACACTGCATGCCAGTCTTCTACAGGCCATAATTTATCGTCCCGACTGGCTGAAGGCATGATCACCGCATAGGGCGTTTCGTGTGTACGCAATACGTGCGCTTCCTCTTCGAATGCTTGCAAACCGAAATCAGGCAGATCCGCGTAGGAATATCCAAATGCTGCCGCTGCCAGCTTGCGTTGGCGCGTGACAGCCGGCTGCCAGAACTCAACGCGATGTCTGACGTCATAAAACAGCGTCGACAACGGCTCACGCGCCGAGCGCCAGTCCAGACCATGTTTGACCCCTGTGGCCATACGCGTATACCAGACGGTTTTAAGCAGGGCTTGCATATCAAGCACGATATCGTATTGGCGACTGCGTAAATTTTGTTCGAGCGCCAGGCGCTCATGTCGCACTTCAGCAGACCACCAGTTACGTCGCCATCGGCGATGGGCAATCGGGATCACCTCATTGACCGCAGGATGCCAGCCAGGAATCTGTGCGAAAGAATCCTCCACCAGCCAGTCTATCCTTGCGTCTGGCACATGACTGGCAATATCAGTCATGGCGGGCAACATATGAATCAGGTCACCGAGCGACGAGGTACGAACAATCAGAATTTTTGTCGTCATCGCGAGAGCCCTTGTGGTGACTCCTGCGATGAAGCGCTGTACTGCTTGAACAATTCCGCCAACACATCGTCTACGCCCTCGGTCCAGTCAGGCAGGACCACATTAAACGTCTGACGAATCTTGCTGGTATTCAGTTTTGAATTATGGGGCCTGGGTGCTGCGACGGGATAATCAGCGGTCGCAATCGCTTCGATATTGTCATCTGCAACCTTGATCGGCCATCCTCGCGCGCGGGCATGACTCAACACATATTGCGCGTAATAAAACCAGCTCGTCTGCCCACTCGCCGTGAGATGGTAGAGCCCCCAGCGCGGATCTGTCCCGGGCGCAAGGAGCATCGTCTCAAGCAATTGCGAGGTTGTTTGTGCAATCAGTTTCGCTGAGGTCGGTGCGCCAATCTGATCTGCGACCACGCGCAAATGATCTCTTTCGAGTCCGAGCCTGAGCATGGTCTTTAAAAAATTACCACCATGTGCACTCACCACCCAAGAGGTACGCATGATCAGATGACGCGCACACGCTTTTGCAACAGCTTGCTCACCCTGTAATTTTGTCTGGCCGTAGACCGACAAAGGATTGGTCTGGTCTTGTTCCTGATAGCTACCTTTTTTAGTGCCATCAAAAACATAGTCTGTTGAGTAATGAACCATGCACGCACCCACCTCGTTTGCGGCTTGTGCAAGCAGGCCCGGAACCACTGCGTTGAGCGTGCGAGCCTGCTCTGTCTCGGACTCGGCTTTGTCAACTGCCGTGTAGGCAGAAGCATTCACGATGACTGAAGGTCTGATTGCCTGAACAAGATCAGAAATTAAATGAGGCTTTGTTGCTACCTCACCCAGATCAAGTTCAGCGCGAGTACATGCCACCACCTCTCCCATATGCGAGAGGGCAGTCTGCAACGCGAAACCAACCTGGCCGTTGGCACCAATGAGCAAGATAGTAGGTCTGGACATACCTGATTGTAGGCGGTTCTTTCAGGAATTTCTTATAGGGATTTCTTACAGGAATCTGGATGACACCGCCCTGAATTAAAGGCGAGTGTATTAAAAGGCCAGTGTAGCGATCCCAATGACAAGCAAGAACCATAAGGTAAAGCGCTTGATCAGATCCACACTACCCTTGACTGCCTTTTTGAACAGAAAGGTACCCAGTACGGTAGAGACCAGGTACACAGGCGCAAAGGTCAGGCTGTAAATCAGTTGCGAGCGATTGATCATTCCTTGATATAAAAAGTATGCCAGCGTCGCGAGCTGGGCAAAACAAAAAAACATCATGAAAATGAGCGCAGCGTCGTGGCAGAAATTTCTTTTGCCGAAAGCAGATACAGCACGAGGGGTGGACCACCGACGCCGGCTATCGCAGTCAAGGCGCCACTCGTGACACCCACTACACAGTCCTGTACTTTTCCACGCGGACCGCTATATTTCCAGCCAATCAGCATGATGCCTGCGAGACCCGCAACAATGACACCGATCAGGCGACGAATCAGGTTAGCGTCTAACCATTCGATTAACCAGACCCCCAAAGGCACACCAAACAACGCGGGGATCGACAAAGAAAAAACGAGACGCCAGTCGGTTGTTTTCCAGGTGCTGGGCAGCGACTGGGCAGAGGTCATAAAGTTTAATAACAATACGACGACCACCATATCAGCGGGCGCCATAAATACGCTCAACAACGGTGCAAGTATCAGCCCGCCTCCAAACCCGGTGAATGAACGTATCGTCCCTGCGACCAGCACGCAGAAAGACAAAAGAATCAAAACAGGCATGGAGGGAAACAGCTGGTGCCAGAGATCAGCGCTCCAGAAACTTAAAGACACCAGCGGTACTCCTCTTTATTTACTTTTATTCGATTACTTACCGAGAAAGACCGGAGCACGTTTTTCAGCAAACGCGCGCTTACCTTCCTGATAATCATCGCTTGCGAAACAACCCAGCACCAGTTTCGTGATGCCATCGGTATCGATGTGGGGTGCGACGCGCTGGAACTCACGGATCGCTTTTTTACCTGCTTGCAGTGTCAGCGGCGCATTGCCGGCAATCTTGCTCAGATAGGCGTCAAGTGTTTTATCGAGTTCTTCTACAGGTACGACATACTGCACCAGACCTTTTGTGAGCGCCTCGGCAGCACTGAAACGTGCGGCAGAAATGATGATGTCGAGCGCCTGTGGTGCGCCGACTGTCATGACCAGGTTACGAATCGCGGTCAGGCGGTAACCCAGACCCAGTTTGCCTGCGGGGATCGCAAAGGTGCTGACATCACTGGCGATACGGATGTCACAACACAGCGCAATATTCAGTCCGCCACCAATGCAATAACCATTGAGGCGGCCAATAACGGGTTTGAGAAAGTTATAAATCGCATTTTGTGCGTTCTCAGCGACGCGTTCGTATTCAGCCACTGCGTCTTCGGTTGTGCGCAGCTTTTCAAACTGGGAAATATTGGCGCCACTGACGAAAGCTTTGTCGCCGGCACCGTTCAGCACGACCGCACGGATCGTATCGTCTTTTTCAAACAAATTCAGAGCGATCGGCACGCCGACCCACATGTCATAAGACATCGCATTGTGACGACCCGGATCATTAAAAGTGATCCAGCCTACTGCGCCTTTTTTCTCAACGATCAGGCTATCGGTAATCTCGCCCTGCAACAATCTAGTGGTTGTCATATTTAAAAGTCTCCAAGTAATTTGCGATAACGTGCCATGGCATTATCCAGATGGGTGCGCATAGCAAGACGGGCAGCAGCTGAATCCTGTCGGGCAATCGCGTCGACGATATTCAGATGCTCATCACCAATTTCATCAATACGGGGGGTGCCGGTGATTCTAAAACGGAATGTGCGCACAGCATTATGGATCACATGACTCAGATGACCCATAATCCGTACAAAATAAGGATTATTTGCAGCCTGCGCCACCGCCAGATGGAAGTCTACCGCGGAGTGCGCTGCCGCCTGCCAGTCCGCAGAGTCCAACTCCACGCGCTTGAGTGCCTGCTGCAACATTTCGAGCTGCTGCTTGGTGCGGTGTGTTGCGGCCAGGGCGGCCGCACCTGACTCGATTTCAACGCGTAACTGATGCACCTGAATCAGCTGCGAGAGTTCGAGCAAATCATCGTGAGAGACCTCGAAAGGACGCATAGCGATGTCCGAGCACACAAAGGTACCCACGCCATGCCGTGTCTCAACAAGACCCGTGAGTTTCAGGCGTGCGATCGCTTCGCGCACAACGTTTCGACTCACGCCGAACTGTGCGCCAAGCTCTTGCTCGGTCGGTAAACGTTGTCCTGGCGCCAGGCTTTCATTCAGAATACGCGCACGCAGTTGCTGCGCGATTTCATCAGGCAGATTTTCCGGACGACCCAGACTGTCAAAAGCAGTCTTGACCTTACCCGAGTCCATCAATACGGAGGTTTTGCTGGAAGAGCCCCTGCTCACTAAGGGCTGTCTGCGCGCGGTATAAACCGTAGCGGTCACCACAGGCTTGTTCATTCAGATCGCTCCTTGCTGACGCAGAGCGGAGATTCGCTCTGGCGTGACACCAAACTCGGCATAAACCTCATCGTTATGCTGACCCCGGTCAGGGGCAGCAGTAAACACGTCTTTCTTGGAGCGGCTCAGGATGACCGCTTGCCCGACAACACTGATCTCACCAAGCTTTGGGTGCTGCAAGGTTTTGGCCATACCGAGGTGCTGTACCTGTGGGTCTTCCATCGTCTCCTGCACGTTCTTGATCAAACCGCAGGGCACGCCTTCTTTATTGAGCAGATCAATCCAGAATTTATTGGTGTTCTGCACGGTAACCGCTGCGATATCAGCGTTGAGCTGTGGACGATTTTTTGCACGCAACTGGAGGGTCTGATAACGCGGATCAGAGGCCATTTCAGGCACACCCAGAACAGTGACCAGTCGCACATACATCTCGGTGCCCATGGCAGCGATATTGATATATCCATCCGATGTCTTAAAGACACCCGTCGGTGAACTCGTGGGATGATCATTGCCGCTCTGGCCAGGGATTTCTTTATTCATCAGCCAGCGCATGATCTGGAAATCCATCATCCAGACTTGGGCCTGGAGCAATGAGGTCTGCACCCACTGCCCCTGGCCTGATACTTCGCGCTCAAGCAGTGCGACTAACGTTCCGATCGCGCAAAACAGCCCCGAGGTCAAATCAGCAATGGGGATGCCTGCACGCATCGGTCCGCGGCCGGGCTCGCCTGTCACAGACATCACACCTCCCAGGCCCTGGGCGATCTGATCCAGACCAGGACGATCCTTGTAAGGGCCATCCTGTCCAAAGCCCGATACGCTCGAAAGAATAATGCGTGGATTCACTTTTTTCAGTGACTCGTAATCGATACCGAGTTTGAATTTGACGTTGGGGCGATAGTTTTCCACCACGACATCGGCCTGCTTAACCATCTCCAGAAAGAGTGCACGCCCTTCAGGATTTTTCAGATTAAGCGTCACGCTGCGTTTATTACGATGGGTGTTTTGATAATCCGCGAACTGTGCAGAGCCACCTGGTTTGTCATCAGGCATATCACCTGGCTCTTCAATTTTGATGACGTTTGCACCCCAGTCAGCAAACTGCCTGACAGCGGCAGGACCGGACCGCACGCGGGTCAGATCCAGGATCGTGAAACGGCTTAAAGGCAACGGCTGCATGCAAGTCTCCAACACAAAATAAATCAAACTCCGGCCTATTATTATTTTCCAGAGTTTGAGAATTAAATTTCGATGTCGGACATCTTACAAGAAAATTACAATTTTGTTTCAATGACACGTTATTCTGGTTTTGCCCCCGAATCCTGTATCACTTTCTTCCATTTGGCTTGCTCGAGTCGCACTTCTTTTGCCATTTCATCCGGCGTGCTGGATTTAGGCACCATTCCCATCGCAATCATGCGCTCCTGCAAAGCAGGATCAGCCAACACAGTCATGACCGCTTTATTCAACCGGTCAATCACCGCCTTAGGCGTGCCTGCCGGGACAGTCAGATAATTCACAGCCGTTGCATCAAAACCTTTGAGCTGATCATCAATGGGAGGAACCTCGGGCAAGGCTGGTGAGCGCTGCGGCATCGCGATGCCGAGAGCTCTCACTGTGCCGGCTTTGATACTTGGCAGATAGACTGACAAACTATCAATCGTCATCTGCACATTGCCACCAATCAGATCTTGCAACACCTGTCCCGAGCCTTTGTAAGGAACGTGCGTGATGTCAATATTGGCCATCGTTTTGAATAACTCACCCGCCAGATGGCTACTGGCACCAATTCCAGAGCTTGCAAAATTAACCTTGCCCGGATTCTTGCGCGCGTAAGCGATGAGCTCGGATACGCTTTTAACGGGCAAGCTCGTCGTCACAACCAGCACATTAGGAAACCACGACACCCGCGAGACAGGAACCAGATCCTTGTCTGGGTCATAGGGCAGCTTAGCCATCAAATAAGGATTGGTAATCTGGGGACCAGGCGTCGTATATAAAATCGTGTAGCCATCGGCCGGTGCGTTCGCGACATACGCCGCACCAATGGTTGCGCCACCGCCAGGTTTGTTTTCAACAATCACCGTCTGCCCGAGCTGTCGTGCGAGAGGCTCGCTCATCATGCGCGCCGTCGTATCTGCTGCGCCACCCGGTGCGAACGGGACAACTATTTTGATCGGCTTAGTCGG
>JAUSCY010000116.1 GCA_030650995.1 Sheuella sp.
GAAGGCGGCTACTCCTCCATACTCGGGTTCTTTACCTACACGGGTGGCGCACCGAGCATCGCACCACGCCTGCGCGAGCAATTAAAGATTGTGCGCGCGAAATACCCTGACTGTATCTTTGTACTGTCTCTCATGGCTTCGAGAGAGCAAATACGTGAATATGAAAATGATGGCTTCACCGTATTTGAAGATCCGGCGCGTGCCGTGATCGCAATTGAGGCGATGGGTCGTTTTGGTCGCGCGTTTGCAAAGACGCCCGCATTACCTGCACCAACGTGCCCGGACATCAGCTTGCCATCCCAGACGCCTAGCGAGGCTCAGGCCAAGTCTCTGCTTGCGCAGGCAGGTATTGCCTGCGCACCTGAACGTGCGTGCGCCTCTGCAGAATTTGCTGTGGCTGCAGCAAATGAAATCGGCTACCCGGTTGTCATGAAAATTCTATCGCCCGATATTTTGCATAAGTCAGAAATCGGTGGCGTACTGCTCAACGTGAATAGCGAGCAGGCGGTCAGAGATAATTTTGCGCTGCTCATGCAGCGTGGCCGCGATGCCGCAGCTCAGGCACGTCTGGAGGGTGTGCTGGTTGCTAAACAGTTAGATGGAGGTGTCGAATGCATCCTCGGCGTACATCGTGACCCGGTATTTGGTCCGGTTGCCCTGTTCGGTCTGGGTGGGATTTTTGTAGAAGTATTACAGGATGTTGTGCTGCATCGCTGCCCCTTCGGTGAAGACGTGGCCGAGCAAATGATTCTGTCCATCAAAGGCGCCCCTTTATTAACGGGTGCCAGGGGTCGTGCGCCTGTTGACATCAAAGCACTGGCCCGGATGCTGGCGCAACTTTCTGCTTTTGCCGCAAAGGCGGGTCCCACGCTCCAGTCTATTGATTTAAATCCTGTCCTGGCAATGCCCGAAGGTCAGGGTGCCTTTGCCGTAGATGCAGTCATTGAAATTAATTGTGAGTGAGCCGTTTTTTCAACATCGCAGTACTTTACAAGGTGCTTTGAGATGATTCTCTATCACGCCTCATCCTCCTATTATTCAATGATAGCCAGACTAGCCTTGCTTTCTGCGCAAGTTCCCTTCACTAGTCGACGCATGGATATTCATCTGGCAAAGGAGCAGCTGTCAGACTGGTACCTGAAAATTAATCCACATATGACGGTCCCTTCACTTGTAGATGATGAGCATTGCCTCACTGACAGTCGCGATATTCTTCGTTATGCAGCAACGCTCGCAGGCCTAAAGTGGCTGGATAGTGATCCGGCACACTCGACAGCGATCGAGGCCATCGTCAACGGTCAATACAATATTTCTATCGAGCGATTAACCTTTGGCAAGGCGCTCCTGAGCATCCCGCCATTGCGACTGATTGTCCCTCGCATGCTGCGCGGTATTATTAAAAAGCTTGAAAATGAACTTGGCAGCTCTGCGGATCCCGTTGCGTTAGAAAATAAAATATCCATCAACCGTGAACGTCTAGCCTACTTTACGCAAGGAAAGCTTTCAGACAAAGTAGATGAGCAACGACAGCAGGTTCGTGCGTTTCTGGATACCTTACCTTCTTGTCCAAACATGCTTTTTGGACAGACCACTAGCTCTGCAGATGTGGTGACCGCCGTTCTTCTTGGCCGCTTGAAAATGATCGGCGAATACGGCCTTGTGGATAAAGGCTCTGCGCTTGATCAATGGTTCGCGCGCATTCAAAAAAGTGAACCATTTCAGGATGCGGATATCTGGATGCGCTTTCAGCCCTGGCGGATTCTTCTTAAACGCTAAGGCCGATGCGCGGGGACACCGCGTACTAATTCAATTTAATATTGGCAGCCTTGGCGACCTTTTCCCACTTGACGATTTCTGCATGCACATATTGCTTGAATTGCTCAGGTGTTCCACCGACGCCTAGTGAGGCATGGGACTCGAACGTCTTCTGCATCTCTGGTTGCGTGATGACCTTGAGCGCCGCCTCGGCCAGCTTTTGCAAGATAGCTGGAGGTGTACCGGCCGGAGCAAACAAGCCATTCCAGGAGCTCACCTCAAAATCAGCGATGCCTGCTTCTTGCATAGTGGGCACATCAGGCAATTGTGGCAGACGCTGCGCACCCGCTACAGCAATCGCCCGCAGCTTGCCTGCATGGATGCTGGGCAACGCGCCAGCAGCCGTCATGAATCCCATCGATACGTTTCCGCCCAGGACATCATTCAGTGCGGGAGAGGCGCCTTTATAGGGCACATGCAACAAATCAATATTGGCACGCAGCTTCAGCATTTCACCTGCGAGGTGAGGAGAGCCGCCCGCACCTGAAGAAGCAAAGCTCAGTTTGCCTGGATGAGCTTTGGCATAAGCGATCAACTCATCCAGACTCTTAACCGGTATAGATGGATTAACTACCAGCACGCTTGGTGAGGACATGAATTGTGTAATCGCCACCAGATCGCGCTCGGTGCTGTAATTCAGGTTGTTGTAGATCGACATGCTGGTTGCATTCGCGATCGTGCCGAGCAAAAGCGTATAGCCATCAGGCTTTGCCCGTGCAACGAGTTCTGAACCAATATTCGATCCGCCCCCGGGCTTGTTCTCGACAATGATGTTTTGACCAAGCTCTTTTTCCATGCCGTGTGCCATTAATCGTCCGACCATATCTGTCGGACCGCCTGCTGCAAATGGCACGATCAGTTTAATGGGACGGTCCGGATAACTCGTCTGGGCATGCGACACAGAAATACTCAGTCCCGTAGCCATCAGGGACAAGCCGAGCAGCGACAGGTTGATGAGCTTGAGGAACTGTCGTCTGCCTGCACGTGCTTGCTGTGAACACGCGTGCAGACAACTGAACAATTTATTGTGTTTCATTTATTGAATTTCTTATGCAACATGATGATGTTCTGAATTATTTATTCGGAATTTTTCCAGCAGTTGCTGGTGGCATCAGAAAATCAAAATCCACCCCTTTATCTGCTTGCGTCACGCTATCGAGGAACAGCTTGCGATAGCCACGTTGTGCAGTGGGGATGACGACTGGCTTGAGTGCGGCGCGACGTGCCAGTTCTTCATCCGAGATCAGTAAAGACAATTCGCGGTTGGCCACACTCAGGCGAATTCTGTCTCCATTCTGTACATAGGCGAGAGGACCGCCAATCGCGGACTCTGGCGTGACGTGCAGCACGATGGTGCCAAATGCCGTACCGCTCATGCGTCCATCAGAAATCCGTACGATGTCTTTGCAACCTGCAACCGCAAGTTTTTTAGGGATTGGCATATAGCCCGCTTCAGGCATCGCGGCACCTTTAGGGCCGATATGTTTAAGCACAAGAATATCGTCTGGTGTCACATCGAGATCGGGTGAGTCGATACGGTTCGCCATATCTTCAAGGTTTTCAAATACGACCGCACGACCCTCGTGCTCCATGAGCTTGGGATGTGCCGCAGACTGCTTGATAATGGCGCCCCCTGGTGCGAGATTACCTTCCAGCACGGCGATTCCGCCTTGCGGATAAATTGGATTGCTCGCTGTACGCACAACGTCCTGTTTAAACCCTGGACCTGCTGCTTCGATTTCCTCACCCAGCGTACGTCCCGTCACCGTCATGGCATCCAGGTGCAGCAGTGGTTTGAGCTCGCGCAGCAATGTTGCCATACCGCCTGCCGCATGGAAATCTTCCATGTAATGAATACCTGAGGGTTTCAGATCAAGCAATACAGGTGTTTCGCGACCCATGCGGTCCAGCGCTTTTAGATCAATTTCAAAACCCATGCGACCAGCAATTGCTGTCAGGTGAACAATGCCGTTTGTCGAGCCGCCGATCGCGAGCAATACGCGCATCGCGTTTTCAAAAGCTTTGGCTGTCAGAATCTGATCGATACCCAAACGTTTGCGTGCAATTTCAACGGCCAAGGCACCGCTCTGCTCTGCAATACGCATACGATCTGCTGTCACGGCTGGTGGCGAGGCGCCCCCGGGTACGGTCATACCAAGCGCCTCAGCGATGCAGGCCATGGTGCTGGCGGTCCCCATGACCGAGCAAGTCCCCACGCTGGCCACGAGCTGACCATTGACCTCTGCGATCTCTTCAGCATCGATTTCTTCAGCGCGGAATTTTCCCCAGTAGCGGCGGCAATCCGTACAGGCGCCAACGCGTTCGCCGCGATGTGAGCCAGTCAGCATGGAGCCCGTGATGAGTTGCACTGCAGGCAATCCTGCGGAGGCAGCACCCATCAGTTGTGCGGGCACAGTCTTGTCGCAACCACCGATCAGCACCACAGCATCCATGGGCGCAGCTAACAACAACTCTTCTGTGTCCATGGACATCAGATTACGCAAGAACATGCTGTTGGGCTGGGAAAAGCTCTCGTGGATGGAGATCGTAGGGAAATCCATCGGCAGGCCACCTGCCATCATGACGCCGCGCTTAACTGCCTCAAGCAGCTGGGGCATATTTCC
The DNA here is from genome assembly GCA_030650995.1 of Sheuella sp. Taxonomy (GTDB): domain Bacteria; phylum Pseudomonadota; class Gammaproteobacteria; order Burkholderiales; family Burkholderiaceae_B; genus Zwartia. The sequence continues at coordinate 4,440 of JAUSCY010000116.1, forward strand.
ATGGCAGGGGTTATAGGCGCTGCCCGTGTTCGTAATACCGATCACTGGGCGATCCAGTGCCTTATCTGTGAAGCCCGCGCCTTTGATGAAGGCCTTACGTAAAAACAATGAAAACCCACGATCACCATAATTAGTCAGGCCCTTGGCCATACCATCCTGATTAGCGGCCGGATTGATTGCGTGGCCTTTCTTTGAGTCATCTGTAGTGGACATGTTTGAGCCTGATATAAGAATGCGAGTGATAAGTGATTTGTCTGCGTTTTTGAAGAATTATTGTGGCAATCGTAGCTTCTTTTTGAGTCTGAGTTGAGTTGTTTGATAAAGATCAAAACAATATCTATATAAATATAATATAAATACATATATTGTTTATTTGGAAACCTGTCATGACCACCGCTTACAAAGACCTCGCCCACCAGATCAGCAGCAAATTAAAAAACTTTCGTCATGAGATCCCCGACACGATGCAGGGTTTCAATGCCATGGCGGCGGCCACGCACACCGATGGCGCACTGAGCAAAAAAGCCAAGGAACTGATGGCAATGGCGATTGGTATTGCGGTACGCTGTCAGGGCTGTCTGGCATTTCATGCGCAAGCTTGCGTCAAGCTTGGTGTCACCCGCGCAGAATTCGAGGAAATGATCCAAGTCGCCGTCTACATGGGTGGTGGCCCCTCACTCATGACCGCAGCCGAGGCCCTGCTCGCATTCGAAGAGTTTGGCGGCGAGCAGGCTATTAATTAACAGGTGGGCGTCCGAGTGCGGATCCAGCTCCGACACGCTCAGTGATCAACCCATAATGTTCAGGTCTGCGGTGGGCTGCGTAATTGAACACGTGCTGTTTGAATGTGTCACCCATCGCGAGGTCTGCCATACAGAAAATGACCTCGTCGTCTTCACCTTGCGCCTGCGCCATGATCTCGCCACTGGGGGCTACGATCGCTGAGCCACCAATCAGGTGGCTGCCGTCTTCGAGCCCGGCCTTAGCTGCTGCGCCCACCCATACGGCGCTTTGATAAGCAGCCGCCTGGAGCGTGAGCAAGTGGTGAAACATACGTAAATGTGATGGCTCTGGCCAGTGGATGTTGACTGAGGGCGTGTTGTAACCGAGCGTAATCAGATCCGCACCTTGCAATGCCATCACACGCCATGGTTCTGGCCAGCGTCGGTCATTACAAATACACATGCCGATCTTCGCATCCATGGTCTCCCAGACATTGAATCCTTCGTTACCCACCTCAAAATATTTCTTTTCCAGGTGTTGAAAGGGGGCTTGCGGCTTATGGTCGCTGTGACCGGGCAGATGCACTTTACGATAGCGTCCGACGATGTTGGCCTGCGTATCGACAAGAATCGAGGTGTTGAATCTTTTACTCTCTTTAGAGATTTCGGCGTAGCCAAGATAAAACCCGATCCCCAGTTTTTTACTGGTATCAAACAAGATCTGTGTCTCAGGTCCCGGCATTGTTTTTTCAAAATAACGCTGCTCGGCTTCCTGCTCCGTCATCCAGTAGCGTGGGAAAAAAGTTGTCAGCGCGAGCTCTGGAAATACGACTAGCTTTGCGCCGCGCGAAGCTGCCTCATGCATCATCGCAAGTAAACGGGCCACGCACTGCGCGCGCGTATCTTGTGGCTGGATAGGACCAAGTTGCGCGACGGCTAAACCGAAGGGTCTTTTTTTCATTTGTCACTCCCACTAAAATATTTACGCATGATTGAGTTTGGATTGCTGATTAATCGCTGACGCAACACGGGCTCTGGAGTCTCGCGCTTGACGAATTGCCCACTACCTGGCTTGGCATGCAAGGCGCCCTGATCTACCACTACCCGACCACGACTAATAACTACCTCAGGCCAGCCAGTCACCCAACGTCCCTCATAAGGGGTATAGCCAACATTATCATGCAGCATCGTGGTGCTAATCATGACACGTTTTCCTGGATTCCAGATTGCCAGATCTGCATCAGCACCAACAGCTATATTTCCCTTTTTTGGATACATGCCATAGGTACGTGCATGATTGGTCGAAGTGACAGCAACAAAGCGCTCTATGGTCATGCGCCCATTCATCACCCCTTCTGAAAACAGTAATGGCATGCGAACCT
>JAUSCY010000118.1 GCA_030650995.1 Sheuella sp.
AATAATGGTTACAGCACATTAGTTATCAATATTTTGTCTCAGTTGCTCGCCTTGAGTCGTGTACCTGGGTCGATACCGCCCTCACCCGCCATTCTGATCAAATAACTGTATCGCGCAGATTTAGTTGCGCTCGCCCAGCCAGGCCAAGGTCGCCATGCGGCCCGTCTGGTGGTCGCGCCGGTAAGAAAAAAAACGATTTTCCTGATCTGACACCGTACACAGACCAGAGTTTTCTACGTGCTCTGCGCCTGACTGCTTAAGTCGCCACACGGCCAGTCCGGCCAGGTCAGCCAGCCACTTATTGGGGGCAGAGGTGTCACGGATAAACATACCAGGCTGCTCGGCACCGCTTGCTTCAAAAGCAGCGCGCACTTCATCACCGACCTGAAAATTTCTGGCACCTATTCCCGGTCCGATCCAGGCTTGCCATCCGCGCGCCTGGGGATGCCTGCTCTGCATCGAACGTAGTGTAGCCTCGAGTACACCCGAGGCCAATCCTCTCCAACCTGCGTGCGCAACACCTAGCACCTGACCATCCAGATCGCCAATCACCACAGGCAAACAGTCTGCGGTCAAAATAGCAAGCACTCGGCCAGGCGTCTGCGTGACCGAAGCGTCTGCCTCTGGAGGCATTCTATCGGGCCCAAAAAACACGGAACTATCCGCATCGACAACTTCACGGCCATGGACTTGCTTTAACCAGCAGGGCTCAGCAGGCACTAGCGATCTTAATAACTTTCGGTTATGTAAAACAGTCGCTGCGTCGTCTCCAGCACCCAGGCCTAAATTGAAATGATCAAAAGGCGGCTGTCCGATTCCACCTTGCCGGGTGGTGCAAAACAGTTGAGTACCCTGCCATGGGGAGCTGGGCCGGATCACGGGGATAGTCACTTCCAGGTGATTCCTTCTACAACCTTTGCCATGTCCTGAGGTAAAGGTGCCTGAAAAGCGACCTCCCCCGAACCAGCCGGATCTTCAAATTTCAACTCAAATGCATGCAACATCTGACGCGAGGCATCACCCAGAATCTTCCCTCCGTATTGCGTATCACCGAGCAAAGGATGTCCAAGACTCGCAAGATGCACCCGGATCTGGTGCGTGCGCCCAGTTTCTAGCTTGCAACTTACCTGAGAGATATTGGATCCCTCGTACTCGCCAGTCCGGATCAATTGGTAATGGGTAATCGCCGCCTTCGGCGCGTTCGGTCTTTCTACGGCCATCCTGACAGGGACGCGGGGGTCGCGTCCGATCGGCCGGTCAATCTTGCCCTGTGGCAGCATTCTGCCGTGCGCCAGAGCCGTATAAAGTCGCCCCATGGTCCTTGCCTGCAGCTGCCTGACCAAATGCGTCTGTGCCACCTCGTTGCGTGCCACCACCAGTAATCCGGAGGTATCTTTGTCAAGCCGGTGCACAATCCCCGCACGGGCTACATGGGCGAGCTCAGGAAAACGATGTAAGAGGCCATTAAGAAGCGTCCCGCTCCAGTTGCCTGCGCCCGGATGAGTCACCAAGCCTACGGGTTTATTAACCACGATCCAGTCCGGGCTTTGGCCCATCACCTCAAACTCAATCGGTTCGGGCCTGAAAGCCTGATCCTCAGGTGCGGGCTGCTCATAGACCGTGATCAGATCGTCCTCGCGCATAGTCTGGCGAACCTTGGCAATCTGGCCGTTTACTTGCACATGACCGCTTTCGATCCAGGTCTGTAAACGACTGCGGGAGTGTTGCGGCATGAGCATCGCCAGCACTTTATCGAGCCGCTCAAGCGGCATATCTGCCGTGACACGAAAAAGCTGGGGTTCGTCTTCGGAGAGGTGGTCTTCAGGTATTTGAGTATCAGGCATAAGGACTAGTCATATAATCAGGAGAGAATGCTAACACCAAGGATCATTTCGTGATGGGTCGCACCACTTTTAATTTTTTCCAGAAATTGTCTGGCGCCAACGCTTTCAGCAGAATTCTGCTCCTTTGCGCAGTCATACTGATCGCCGGTTGCGCGAAAAATGGTCAGGAATACGACCCGACCGCCAACTGGACGGCTGAAAGGCTATTCCAGGACGGTAAAGAGGAAATGAACGCCGCAAACTGGAAACTGGCCAAGGAAAGATTCCTGGCCGTCGAAACGCGCTTTCCACTCGGTGTCTATGCGCAACAGTCCATGATCAACCTGGCCTATAGCCAGTGGAAAGACAAAGAGCCCGAGGTCGCGCTTGCCACACTGGCACGTTTTCAGCAGCAATACCCTAATCATCCCGCAATGGATTATGTTCTGTACCTCAAAGGCATGATTAACTTCACGCCGCCGAGCGCAGTATTTGCATCGGTTACCAGACAGAACCCCGGAGAGCGCGATCCAAAGGCTTTGCGTCAATCGTATGCCGCATTCAACGAACTGATTCAACGCTTCCCCGACAGCCGTTACAGCGTAGACGCTCGCAAGCGGGTGTCATGGCTGGTCAACACAATGGCTGAAAACGAAAAGTTTATTGCCCGTTATTACTACGATCGCTATGCATACGTCGCTGCGATCAATCGTGCACAAATTGTCATTACCGATTTCCAGGGTGTACCTGCTTCTGAAGAAGCGCTCTACATCATGATGATGTCTTACGAGAAACTGGGTATGACCGATTTGCGAAACGATTCCGAGCGTGTGTTGCTTGCGAACTTTCCAAATACCAAATTCATTTCAGAAGGTTTCCCTGACAAGTACGCAAAATGGAACCTGCTGAGACTGTTTTAAGTATCCAGTAACGAGGTCCGGCGGCGATAAAACTCGACCGCCTCCTCCAGAGAGCGCGTTCGGGCAAAGGGTGGCAATCCACGCCACAGCTGCTTGCCATATGGCTTATCTACAAGCCTTGAGTCGCCCACCATCAACACCCCCCAGTCCGTTTCGCTTCGAATCAGACGACCAGCACCCTGTTTAAGCGCAATCGCTGCCTCTGGTAGCTGAAACTCCATGAAAGGATTACCACCCAGTTCACGGCAGGCACGTAAGCGCGCCTCCAGAACGGGATCATCGGGCGGCGCGAAAGGAAGTTTATCTATGGCCACAAGCGTGAGCCTGTCGCCCGGAATATCGATACCTTCCCAAAAACTCGCACTCCCCACAAGAACGGCATTGGGGAGCGTGCGGAAACGCTCAAGTAAATCACGACGCGTGCCATTGCCCTGTCGCATGATGGGCCAGCTCAGCCCCTGTGCCTCGTAGGCCTCGGCAAGCAAACCAGCTACACGCTCAACCGCACGCAATGTTGTGCATAACACCAGAGCACCTGCCTGACTAGCCTGGATCAGCGGCATCAGGGTTTTGACAAACGCAGGTAAGAAATCTGCGGACTGTGGCGCAGGTAAGTTTTGTGGCACAAACAGTAGCGCCTGATTCGGATAATCAAATGGTGAATCCATACGCATGGTCTGGGCATCATCAATCCCAAGACGCGATGTGAAATGCGAAAAATCTTTTTGTACGGATAAGGTTGCGGAGGTGAAAATCCAGGCCTGGCTAGACTGTCTGTACCTGGCAAAAGCTTCAGCAACCGACAAAGGCGCCGCATGGAGTCGCACGTGGTGCAAACCGAGCTCTACCCAACGCACAATATTTTGCTGATCGCTACGCCCTCTTCCTCCAGCGCGCCCTGGTTGTCCCCATTCAGACAAGCGAGCAGACAACTGTAAACAAGTTCTAGATGCTGCTAACAAATCAGGATGTTTTTCCTCGACAGGGCCCAACAATGCCACCAGCTCATCGAGCGCGGTCTGCAACACATCGCGCGCCAGATCAAAACTTGCGGGCTCTGGAAAAGCCTCAAACGTTACACGTCGCCCGGGAAGCTTTTCGAGCGCTAGGCAAGATAAACGCAACTCCTTGGCCGCCAGCTCAATGCGGCGGGCCTGCTCGGACCAGTTAGTCATCTCTCGGGCATGTGCCAGCCCCGCAGCCTCGATCAGTTTGGCAAGATCGAGCAGCTGATGCGTGGAAATATTCGTCCCTAAAAATCGTGTCGCAGTATCCGGAAGCTGATGTGCTTCATCAAAAATCACGGTATCCGCAGCGGGCAGCAAGTCCGTGACCCCTGCATCGCGCAACACCAGGTCTGCCATGAACAAGGCGTGATTGATGACGACTACATCGGCCTCCTGTGCCTGTCTTCTGGCCTTGAGTACAAAACAATCACGAACATTGGGGCATTCCTGTCCGAGGCAGTTTTCACGCGTGGATGTCACACGCTGCCAAATTTCGGCATCCTCTGGCACAGTAGGTAAATCAGCGCGATCACCCGTAGCACTTTGCTGGGCAAACACCTGGATATGTCTGAGCTGCTGGACCTCGGCACGTGACTTTAACGCGCGGTCTTCCCCCTGCTGACGCTCAAGATGGTAGTGGCAGACATAATTACCGCGGCCCTTGAGCAGCGCAATGACAGCGGGAATGCTCAGTGCATCGCGCACACCCGGCAAATCTCTTGAGAAAAGCTGATCCTGCAGAGTACGCGTCCCGGTTGATACCAGGACTTTACCGCCGCCCAACAGGGCAGGCACCAAATAAGCCCAGGTTTTCCCGGTACCGGTACCAGCCTCGGCCACGAGGGTGCCGCGTTCGGCAATCGTACGCTCGACAGCCTGGGCCAGCTCAATCTGGGCGGGCCGCACACGAAAGCCCGGAGCGCGCGCTGCAAGCGGGCCCTCCAGGGAAAAAATCTCGGAAATCGTCAAATCAAGCATTAAACACACCAAAAGCCACGTCGGATCATACCGCCTGAATGTAGTGTGCTCCGAGACTGTGGCAAAATCCTCCGCTTGTTAAAGCTAATTAAGTGTGTTGCCCAATGAGCGTTTCTATTCTTGCCAAACCTGTCACCCCTCTCGAGGCGCAAGCCCGGATCATCGCGCAACTGGCTCTGGAGCTGAGTGTACGTCCCCAGCAGGTGGCATCGGTTATCGAACTGATTAACGATGGGGCGACCATCCCTTTCATCGCCCGCTACCGCAAAGAAGCGACCGGCGGCCTCGATGACACGGTCTTGCGCAATCTCGATACCCGGCTGATTTATCTTAAAGACCTCGAAGAGCGGCGCGGGGCCATCATGGCCTCCATCACTGAGCAGGGCAAACTCACCCCCGAGCTTGAGCGTGAAGTGCAGCAAGCTGACACCAAACAGCGTCTGGAGGACTTGTATGCGCCCTTCAAGCCCAAGCGTCGCACCCGCGCGCAGATCGCCCGGGAAGCAGGTCTAGAGCCGTTGGCAGACGCTATCCTTGCGGATCTGAAATGTGATCCAAACGTGCTTGCAACTCAATATTTCAACGCCGAAGCCAGCATCAACGATACAAAAGCCGCACTCGATGGTGCCCGGGACATTCTCGCTGAGCGCTATGCGGAAAACGCTGACCTGCTGGCCGATATGCGTACCCATCTCTGGTCCAGTGGATATCTGTACTCCAAAGTATCCGAAGGCAAAGAAACAGAAGGCGCTAATTTCCGCGACTGGTTCGAATTTAACGAGCCACTGCGCACGCTCCCCTCGCACCGCATCCTGGCTATGCTGCGCGGGCGCCAGCAAGGCGTACTCGAGTTACGTATTGGTCTGGAAGCAAGCCAGGATGTACTCGTCCCCCACCCTTGTGTGGAGCGCGTCGCCCAGTTCCTGAAACTCGGTCGCGACCTGTTTGATGCGCTGCCTTCGCCACGCGCAAAATGGCTAGCTGATGTCAGTCGCTGGACCTGGCGGGTCAAGCTCCTGACCATGTTCGAATCAGAGATGATCACTCGCCTGCGCGAAACAGCAGAGACCGAAGCAATTCGCGTGTTTGCAGCCAACCTGAAAGATCTGCTGCTGGCAGCTCCCGCAGGTCCGAAAGCAGTTTTAGGACTTGACCCGGGTATCCGGACGGGCGTTAAAGTCGCAGCAATCGACCACACGGGCAAACTCGTTGAAACAGCGACGGTTTATCCTTTTGAACCGCGCCGTGACCGTGCGGGTGCTCTCGCGACAATCGCGATGATCGCTCGCCGCCACAAGATCGAATTAGTTGCGATTGGAAACGGTACCGCTTCGCGCGAAACAGAAAAACTGGTTGGAGAGCTAATGGCCGCACAACCTGATCTCAATCTCACGCGTGTTGTCGTCTCTGAGGCAGGCGCCTCCGTTTACTCCGCGTCTGAGCTCGCTGCGCTTGAATTTCCGGATCTGGATGTGAGCCTGCGCGGCGCAGCCTCAATCGCCCGTCGCCTACAAGACCCGCTTGCAGAATTAGTCAAAATTGAACCTAAAGCAATCGGTGTCGGTCAGTATCAACACGACCTGAACCAGCGCGAACTCGCCCGCTCTCTTGACGCTGTTGTTGAAGATTGCGTCAACGCAGTTGGTGTGGATGTGAATACGGCTTCAGCCGCCCTGCTGGCTCGCGTGTCTGGTCTGAACAGCACGCTCGCTAAAAACATCGTCAGCTATCGTGATGAGAAAGGCGCGTTTCCTAATCGGCGTGCACTCAAAGAAGTTTCACGATTTGGTGAAAAAGCATTTGAACAAGCGGCTGGATTTTTGCGCATCCCAAATGGTGACAATCCTCTGGATACGTCCTCTGTCCATCCCGAAGCCTATCCCGTAGTTGAGCGAATTCTGAAAAAAATCGCCTCAGATATGAAAGATGTTATTGGGAACCGAGACAAACTCAAAGGACTCTCCCCCTCAGAATTCACCGACGAAAAATTTGGCGTGCCGACAGTCCGGGATATTTTGCTTGAACTCGAAAAACCAGGGCGTGACCCGCGACCAGAGTTCAAAACAGCAACCTTCAAAGAAGGCGTTGAAACTCTGAACGACTTGCTGCCCGGCATGATTCTTGAGGGCGTTGTGACGAACGTCGCCAACTTTGGGGCCTTTGTAGATATCGGTGTGCATCAGGAT
>JAUSCY010000119.1 GCA_030650995.1 Sheuella sp.
ATCCTGACTTATTTTGCAGTTGCTGCAGCCAAACTGTTGGCTGAGCATAAGTAAAATCATTTAGATGTACGCAGTGAAGACGTATGCAGTGAAGATGTACGCAGTGAGGACGAATTACGTCTTCACTGCCTGCAAGGCCCGCTTACGCAGCCTCCAGGCAAACGAATAAGCCAGCAGAGGGATTGCCACAATCCCAACCGGAAAAACCGAACCCAGGCCTGCCACATCGACCAGCAGCGCAGCGGCGGTCACACCGACAGACTGGCCCAAAAATAAAAATGAGGCAAAAAGCGATACCGCGGTTCCACGTACGGCGGGTGCCATTTGCGTCGCATTCGTTTGCAGCACTGCGTGCAGCAAATAGTAGCCAAAACCGGACAAAATGCTCGCCAGAACTGCCCAGTGCCATGAGCCGGAGACCCAGTAGATCGCATAAGAGAGCGCAATCGTGCCCCCGCCATATAAAGCAAGACGCCTTTCACCCAACAAGCTCACTAACTGATTCGCGCGCAACGCATACATCAAGGCGCCAAGCGCAAATAACCCACCGATTACGCCTGCCCAGGACACCGCGATACCGTGATGCTCATGCAAATAGGCAGGCACAAAAGCCAGCGGACCAAAGACGAATGCTCCCTCAAGGAATACTGTCAAAATCACGATCCTTGCCCAGGGAATGGATAACACCTGCTTGAGCGGTGCGAGTAAATTGCTGCGTTGATCCTTAGGGGCGATTTTTTCAGGTACTGATTTTCTTTTTGAGATGAGCAGCGTACCCACTACAAGATAAACAACCGCCATCACGACAAAGGTCCAGCGCCAGCCGATCGTATCGGCAAAAATACCACCCATGAATTGTCCCGCAGCGAGGCCGGAAATCGAACCCAGCAAAAACCTGGCCAGCGTTGCCTGCCGTTGCTCGTAGGGCACATTATCACCGATCCATGCCATCGATAGCGGGACAATACCCGCCGCCGTTGCTCCTGAGATAAACCGGCCCACGACGACCATATCCAGTGTTGGTGCCATCGCGGTCAATACGCTACCAAACGCACAACCAATAGTCGCAATTGATAACACACGGAACTTTCCGTAACGATCACCCATCGGTCCGTAAAAAAACTGCATGACACCGTATGCGATAGAAAAGAAAGTAACGGAGTTTGAAGCCTGCGCCGTACGCACCCCAAAGTCGCTAGCAAGAACAGGCAGCAGAGGGTCACAAATTCTGAATGCGCTTGCACTGGCAAACGCAGCAAGTGCCAATAGAATAATGACTGGCGTGGTTGACGCAGACGAATTAGTTGCAACAGGTGTGGACATAAAATCCTGAATTACTTCAATATGCGATCAAGTGTTGATGCGAATCGCGTTGCATCCTGAAATCCGACGACTCTCACGTCACGACGCTCTTGGCCGCCGGGTTCAAAAAAAATAATACCCGGTGGTCCGAACAATCTGAAGCGCTTGAGCAATGCGCGATCCTCTGCATTATTCGCGGTCACATCCGCCTGAAGTAGAAGCATCTGATTCATTTTTCTGGTAACGGCAGGATCTACAAACGTAAACGCCTCCATTTCTTTGCAAGAGACGCACCAGTCTGCATAAAAATCCAGCATGACGGGTTTTTTGGATTGCGCAATCATGGCATCGAGATCAGCCACGTTCTTAACTCTGAGAAATACTGGATGACCCACGCTAATCGAACTGGAATCTTTATTGTTAGGCGTAATTAGATTTTCTGCAGTTTGCGATAAGGAGTTTGTGTTTGCGTTCGCTTTCGCACCAAACAGTTGTTGTTTAAGTCCTGAGCCAGGTAATTTATCTGCACTCATGCGAGCCAGTGGTACCGTCATCGCCTCAGACGGCTTCACGCGAGCGAGGTGCGAAAGGGGCTGTAATAACGAGCGTCCACCACTTGCTACAGCAACGATCCAGACCGCACTGATTAGCACTAGCAGCATGCCGAGTGTTTTACGCAGTACACCCGTAAACCCCGCTCCCTGTGGCAATGGATCAAAGGGGCGCAAGAGCATCGCTGCAAGCATCGCCAACACCGCCCAACCAAGAATCTGCATCCAGGTTGAGAGCAATGGCATCACCATCCACCACGCCGTGGCAAATAGCAATATGCCAAAAAACTTTTTCACGCCTTCCATCCACGGCCCTGAACGAGGCATGAGCTTACCGGCCGAGGCACCCATCAGTAACAAGGGCACACCCATCCCCCAGGCCATCGCGAACAATACTGTTCCACCCAGCACTACATCTCCCGTCTGGGAAATGTAGAGTAACGCTCCTGCAAGGGGCGCTGCCACGCACGGACCAACAATCAACGCGGACAATGCACCCATCATCCAGGCAGCGCGCATTCTTCCGCCTAGGATATGTGAATTTGCTACGGTCAATCGCGTTTGAATACTGCTCGGCATTTGAAACTGATACACATCAAACATCGCAAGCGCGAGCATGACCAGCAACACGGAAAATCCTGCCAGCACCCACGGCGTTTGTAACCAGGCGGCAAGACCCGCGCCGCTCAGTCCGGCAGCAACACCAAGTGCCGTATAGACCACGGACATGCCCGCAACATAAGCCGCCGCGAGTAGCAGTCCTCGACTTCGTGAAACATGATGTTGTTCACCCACCAACAACACAGACAAGATCGGCACCATCGGCAATACACAGGGGGTCAATGCCAGAAGTAAACCGAGTACAAAAAACAAAAGTGATAATTCCAAAAGTCCTGATGCCGACAAAAGATTTGCCAGGCCCTCATCGTGGCCTCCGAACAAGATTTCGCTTAACTGACCTTCTGCAAGTCTGGTCATCAGACTTTTATGCGGCTGATTGACGGTATAAGACATTCCATCGGCTGACGGTATCAGCTTGACCACGAAGTCCATAGGCGGATAGCACAGACCTGCTTGCGCGCAACCCTGGCCTGTAACAGTCATATTGATTGGTGCTGTGCGTTCAGAGCCCGCGCCTGGAGTAGTGATGATCAATGGCACTTGTATCTTCAGCGCATTGAAATACAACTCCATTTCCTGATTAAAGGTCTTATCGAACTTAATCTGTCCAGCGGGAAAAACTGCATTTCCTAATTTGATATCACCGCTCGCGACCGTGAAGCTGAAGCGATCACGGTACATGTAATAACCAGGCGCAATATTAAAATTCAACACGACAACGTCAGTACCGGACATCTCAGCCCGCATTACAAAGGCTTTCTCCGGATCAAGATATCCATCCTGATCAGCTGATGCAGACAGTGGGGCGCAGATTGCAAGGCTTAAGACGAGCCACAGGACACGTATAAAAGTCATGCTGAAAGATCCTTTGTCATGTCCCTTACCCATGCCATATAAGCAGTGTCGCCAGCCATTACGGGCATAACAATGATTTCGGGTACTTCGTAAGGATGTAGTTCCTTGAGCCGGCTGTTGAGGGCTGCGTAGCGTCCCCAGGTGGTTTTCATCGTCAGAGGGATTTCCACTGCAGACTCGACTAAACCTTTCCAGCTGTAAATTGACTCAAAAGATGATCCAATATTGACGCAGGCAGCCAGGCCCTCTTGGACAACAAGACGAGCAATGTTGTTAGCAAGTGCCTGGCCAGGAGCATTTGTGATGACTAGAACTACGTCGTCTTGCAGCATGAACGTTCAATCCAGTAAAGATTTCACATTGTATTCCTGCGCCCAGGTGTTTCTCCAGGACAGATAGAAATAGCCTGTTTCTTGCGCATGGATATAAAAAAGCCCCAGTTAAAAACTGAGGCTTTCTTTATATATAGAGTGATTGATGATTAATCAATATCCACTCATTCCAGATAAGGCTGGATGAATTTACTCAGCAGCTGCTTCAACTGCCTCAACTACTGGACGATCAACCAACTCCATGAATGCCATAGGAGCGTTATCACCCTGACGGAAACCCATTTTTAAAACACGGGTGTAACCGCCATTACGCGCTGCATAACGTGGACCGATTTCAGCAAACAGTTTCAGAACGATCTCACGATCGCGCAAACGGGCAAATGCCAGACGCTTGTTTGCCAGTGTTGGGTTTTTTCCCATCGTGATCAGAGGCTCAACAATGCGGCGTAATTCTTTTGCCTTAGGCAGTGTTGTCTTGATTGCTTCGTGGGTCAACAGGGCGACAGCCATGTTGCGAAACATAGCCAGACGGTGGCTGCTGGTGCGATTGAGCTTACGTAATCCATTACCGTGACGCATGATATATCCTTTATGAATCTATATAAGAGCAATTTGCTCGGTTTAAACCGGATCTTCTATCAGCCAGGCTGCGGTCCGGGTGTGAGTTATTTCACTAATTTTTACTGCAGAACAACTAAAAAACGTCTTTAACAGCGACACTCAAAACAAAGAGCGTCGCTATTATAGATTAAGGACGCTCGAGGCCCATTGGTGGCCAGTTCTCAAGCTTCATACCTAAAGTCAAGCCGCGTGCAGCCAGGACTTCTTTGATTTCGTTGAGTGACTTGCGACCAAGATTTGGTGTCTTGAGCAATTCGTTTTCGGTGCGCTGAATCAGATCACCGATGTAATAAATATTTTCTGCTTTGAGGCAGTTAGCTGAACGAACTGTCAGCTCAAGGTCGTCGACTGGACGCAACAGAACTGGATCGATCTGTGGTGTACCGCGGCTTGGGGCTTCGTATGAATCGCCAGCACCTTCGAGTGCTGCAAATACTGAAATCTGATCCATCAGGATACGTGCTGACTGACGCACGGCTTCTTCTGGGGAAATCACGCCATTTGTTTCAACATCAAGCACCAGCTTGTCGAGGTCGGTACGCTGTTCAACACGCGCGTTTTCAACAGCGTAACTCACACGGCGCACTGGGCTGAATGAGGCATCCAGAACAATACGACCAATTGTGTGGGCACGGTCATCGATCAGTGCACGAACGTTACCAGGAACATAGCCACGGCCTTTTTCGACCTTGATCTGCATTTCTAATTTACCTGACTCAGTCAGCGTAGCAATGACCTGACCAGGATTTACGATTTCAACGTCGTGTGGCAATTCAATATCTGAAGCGAAAACTGGACCGGCGCCCTGCTTGCGCAAGACGAGTGTTACTTCGTCGCGACTATGCAGTTTAAATACGACACCTTTCAGGTTCAACAAGATATCAACGACGTCTTCGCGAACGCCGGGGATTGTTGAGTACTCATGCACAACACCAGTGATTTGCACTTCGGTTGGAGCATAACCAGTCATTGAAGACAACAGGATGCGACGCAGGGCGTTACCTAATGTATGTCCGTAACCGCGTTCAAACGGCTCCATGATGATCTTGGCATGGTTAGTGCCGACTGGTTCGACTTCGATAGAACGTGGCTTGAGAAAACCTGACATAGTGACTATTCCTTTTCAATACCCTCGGCTCGTTACACCGATAAGGCTGATGGGAACCGGTTACCCGGCGAGAAAATTACATGACTAATCTGGAGCAAAACCCGCCTGCCGGATTCATTGCGTGGATAGCAATCAATATAGCGAAGCGGGTGAGCCTGACTGAGGTATGGAAAAATCTTTGAAGATCATCCCATACAACATCAAAATTAACGCGAATACAATTCCACAACCATTGACTCGTTAATATCACGAGCAACGTCAGCACGATCAGGAACTTGTTTAAAAGTACCGACCAGCTTAGCTGTGTCAACTTCAACCCACTGGGGGATGCCGTTGCCTGAAGCAAGATCCATTGCTTCGCGGATGCGAGCCTGGCTCTTTGCTTTTTCACGAATGGCAATAATGTCGCCAGACTTGATCAGCATTGAAGGAATGTCTGCAGTGTGGCCGTTCAGTTCAATCGCACGGTGTGAAACCAGCTGACGTGCTTCTGCACGTGTTGAGCCAAAGCCCATGCGGTACACAACGTTGTCAAGACGCGACTCGAGCAACTGGATCAACTGTTCGCCAGTGTTACCTTTGCGACGTTCTGCTTCTGCAAAATATTTACGGAATTGCTTTTCCATAATGCCGTACATACGCTTCAGTTTTTGCTTTTCGCGCAACTGCAGACCGTAGTCCGATGTACGAGCACCTGAAGTGCGACCATGCTGACCTGGCTTGGAATCAAGTTTGCACTTTGATTCGAGTGAGCGACGTGCGCTCTTCAAGAACAGATCAATGCCCTCACGACGTGAGAGTTTGCATTTGGGACCAGTGTAACGTGCCATGTGGATACCCCTTAGATACGACGACGCTTAGGCGGACGGCAACCGTTATGCGGCACGGGTGTGATATCGGCAATGCTCGAAATCTTTATACCCAACGCATTTAAGGCGCGCACTGAAGATTCACGTCCAGGACCTGGGCCCTTGATGCGAACTTCCAACGTCTTGATGCCGAATTCAATTGCCACTTTACCGGCCGTTTCTGCTGCAACCTGTGCTGCAAACGGTGTCGATTTACGTGAGCCTTTGAAACCAGCACCACCAGACGTTGCCCATGACAGGGCATTGCCCTGACGATCGGTGATTGTGATGATAGTGTTGTTAAAAGACGCATGAACGTGCGCAATGCCGTCCGATACGTTCTTTTTGACTTTTTTGCGTACGCGTGTAGCGCCGCTGCCAGAAGCTTTAGCCATCGTCTAATCCTTATTATTTCTTCAGACTTGCAGCAGCGCGACGTGGTCCCTTACGGGTACGGGCGTTGGTGCGAGTACGTTGACCGCGAACCGGCAAGCCGCGCTTGTGGCGCATGCCGCGATAGGTACCCAGATCGATCAATCGCTTGATCGAGAGCTGCACTTCGCGTCGCAGGTCGCCTTCAACCGCGAACACACCTACGTGTTCACGGATGCGCTCGAGTTCTGCGTCGGTGAGATCTTTGACCTTTTTGTTCAGGGGCACATTAGCTGCTTCACAAATTTTGCGTGAGCGAGTGCGACCGATGCCAAAAATGGCGGTCAGGCCGATCTCTGCGTGCTGATGCGGCGGAATGTTGATGCCAGCAATACGGGCCATGACTGTTCCTTGATTTAATACGTTGCGATGAGGCTAATCATGATTAGCCCTGACGCTGTTTGTGACGCGGTTCTGTGCAAATAACACGCACTACGCCGTGACGTTTAATAATTTTACAGTTGCGGCAGATCCGCTTAACCGATGCCATTACTTTCATGGTTGATTCCTGTTTTTACGTAACCTGGCCGCTTATTTAGAGCGGAAAACGATTCTGGCGCGTGTAAGGTCATAGGGGGTGAGTTCCACTGTGACTTTATCGCCCGGCAAAATCCTGATGTAATGCATACGCATCTTGCCAGAAATATGACCTAAAACTACATGGCCGTTTTCCAGCTTAACGCGGAATGTTGCATTGGGAAGATTCTCAAGAATCTCACCCTGCATTTGAATGACGTCGTCCTTTGACATTGCTCTCGCTTATCTCATTGGCAGATTCGAGCCCTTGAAGTTAGACTTCTTGAGCAGTGAATCGTACTGGTGTGACATCATGTAGGCCTGAACCTGAGCCATGAAGTCCATCGTAACTACAACAATAATCAGCAAAGAGGTGCCGCCAAAGTAAAACGGTACATTCCAACGCATGACTAAGAACTCTGGTAATAAACACACCACCGTGATGTATAAAGCACCAGCCAAAGTCAACCGCATCAAAATCTTATCGATAAACTTTGCTGTTTGTTCACCAGGACGAATCCCAGGTACAAACGCACCGCTCTTCTTTAAATTATCTGCTGTTTCACGGCTGTTAAAAACCAGCGCAGTATAGAAGAAACAGAAGAAAATAATCGCAGTAGCGTACAGGGTGATATAGAGTGGCTGGCGTGGTGCTAATGCAGCAGCCAGATCACTTAACCAACGCATATTTTCGCTACTTGAAAACCAGCTTGTAATCGTTGCCGGGAACAAAATGATCGACGAAGCAAAGATCGGAGGAATCACACCAGCCATGTTGAGCTTTAAAGGAAGGTGTGACGTTTGTCCACCATACACTTTATTACCAACCTGACGTTTTGCGTAATTCACCGTGATCTTGCGCTGACCACGCTCAACCAGCACAACAAAAGCTGTTACTAAAACTACCAGGGCAACAATGAACAATGCTGAAAAAGCAGACATTGCATTGGTGCGTACCAGATCCAGAAGTCCTGCCAGTCCGCCAGGCAAACCTGAAACGATACCGCAGAAAATCAAAATCGAAATACCGTTACCTAAACCACGTTCAGTAATCTGCTCGCCTAACCACATCACAAACATTGTGCCGGTGACGAGTGTGACTACCGTTGTAATACGGAACATCATTCCAGATTCAATCACAAGGTTTGGCTGTGACTCGAGTGCCACAGAAATACCTATTGCCTGAATCAGTGCTAAACCAACCGTACCGTAACGCGTGTACTGCGTAATCTTGCGACGACCCGCTTCGCCGTCCTTTTTGATTGCCTCAAGCGATGGCACCACTACCGACATCAACTGCATAATGATCGATGCAGAAATGTAGGGCATGATACCCAGGGCAAAAATCGAGAAGCGTGACAACGCACCACCCGAGAACATATTGAACAAACCTAAAACTCCGCCTTCATTCTGACGAAACAGATCTGCCAATGCATCCGGATTGATACCAGGAACAGGTATGTGCGTACCAAGGCGGTAAACCACCAGGGCCAACACCAAAAATATCAGACGACGTTTAAGATCGCCGAATTTCGGTGCTGCTTTACCTGTTATCTGAGCTGTTGCCATGCTATCTGTGATCCGTCTTAAGCAATACTGCCGCCAGCGGCTTCAACTGAAGCACGCGCACCAACAGTCGCGCTGATACCTTTGAGGGTAACTTTGCGTGTCAGCTCACCAGACTTAAACACTTTAACGTAACGAACCTGGACACCAACCACACCAGCTTGCTTAAGAATCTGAACGTCGACTTCTTCGACAGGCAGAGCTTGCAAGTCTGACAAACGGATCTGAGCATACAGATGACCGTCAAGCGTAGAAAAACCACGCTTTGGCAGACGACGCTGCAAAGGCATCTGACCACCTTCAAAGCCGACTTTATGAAAGCCGCCTGAACGTGATTTTTGACCTTTGTGGCCGCGACCTGCAGTTTTGCCCAGACCTGAGCCAATGCCGCGACCTACGCGACGCTTGGCGTGTGTGGAACCTTCTGCAGGTTTAATTGTATTGAGTTGAGTAATCGACATCGTGTTTCCTTTCAAACTTCCGAAACAGTCACGAGGTAATCAACTTTATTGATCATCCCACGAACTTCGGGTGTGTCGATCAGCACTTTGCTGCTGTTGACACGACGCAGACCCAGACCGCGAACGGTGTCGCGATGGTCTTGTTTGGTACCGATGGTCGAACGGACCAAGGTCACTTTGACTTGTTTTTGAGCCATGACTTACCCCAAAATCTCTTCGACGGTCTTGCCACGCTTAGCGGCAACATCCGACGGAGTGAGAGACGCGCGCAAACCATTCAGCGTGGCACGAACCATGTTGTAAGGGTTGCTTGAACCGAGGCTTTTCGCCACGACGTTACGCACACCCATTACATCAAAAATAGCGCGCATTGGGCCGCCGGCGATAACGCCAGTACCTTCAGCAGCTGGCGAAATCAGTACTTTGGAGGCGCCGTGCTTTCCAACCACTGTGTGGTGCAGCGTACCGTTCTTCAAAGCAACTTTGAACATCTCGCGACGAGCTTGTTCCATTGCTTTCTGAACCGATACAGGCACTTCACGTGCTTTGCCTTTGCCCATACCGACGCGGCCATCGCCATCGCCAACTACAGTCAGAGCAGCAAAGCTCATGGTACGACCACCTTTTACGACTTTACTGACGCGGTTAACCGCAATCATCTTTTCGCGGAGGCCGTCATCTCGCTCTTCAGGAGCGTTCTTGCGTTGTTCTTTAGCCATTTGACTATTCCTCGCTTAAAACTTCAGACCGGCTTCACGCGCGGCATCGGCCAAGGCTTTAACACGGCCGTGGTAACGGAAACCCGAGCGATCAAATGCAACCAGCTCGATGCCTGCAGCTTTCGCTTTCTCAGCAACGCGCTTACCAATCAGTGATGCTGCAGCAGTGTTGCTACCTGCACCGGATTGACCGGCTAACAATTGACGCACTTCAGGTTCTACTGTTGAGGCCGAAACCAGAACAACGTCACCTTCGGGTGAAATAATGTTTGCATATATATGCAGATTCGAGCGGAAAACTTGAAGGCGATTGAATCGCAATTCAGAGATTTTCTTACGCGTCGGCACTGCACGACGCAAACGGGAAATTTTTTTGTCCATGATGTTTCCTTGTTTGCGCGATTATTTCTTCTTGGTTTCTTTGATCGTGACGTGCTCATCGAAATAACGAACGCCTTTGCCTT
>JAUSCY010000121.1 GCA_030650995.1 Sheuella sp.
GATCGGTGAGTATTGCTCGCGGTTATGCCATATGGAAAACTTTGCGGGTCATGGCGAACAGGCAAACCTGCGCGTACGTCGCTTTGGCGATCGCAATGAGGTGCCTTGGTATCAACCTGTTCCGGCACTGAAGTGATAGCCAGCTGTTAATGTCTGGCTGTTCGTAGGTTTGCAGGCTATACGCAGGTTTGCATAGAGAAACTGGATTCGATCATGTGCGCAACATGCACGCGTGATCAATCCAGAAATAAAGAAATAAATAAATAAAAATAAAATCAGGAGATCTTATGAAGTCGATATTAAAAACGTTCTTTGTGGTCCTGCTCGCTACACTGCTCTCGCCTGCCACAGCGCAGGAGCAATACCCCAACAAACCAATCAAATTCATCGTGCCCTATCCAGCTGGTGGTGTCAGTGACAACTCCAGCCGGGCGATTGCTGATCGTCTGGGTCGTGAGCTAGGTCAAACCATGATTATTGAAAACAAGGCTGGTGCGGCGTCCACCTTGTCCAGTAATTACGTTGCCCGCTCGGCACCTGATGGCTACACCCTCTATGCAGCACCCGTTTCTATTGTTATCAACCCTGTATTACAAGCCAAGGTTGAATACGATGCACAGAGAGATTTTGCTCCGATCTCCATGATGATCACCTCGGCCTTTGTTCTACAGGCAAATCTGGATCTGAAGGTTAAAGATCTTAAAGAGTTGCTGGCACTTATTCGTGCCAATCCCGATAAATTCGCGATTGGTACATCAGGCATGGGTTCCATTAATCACCTTGCCGCAGAATATTTCATCAAAAACTTTGGCCTGAAGATGGCTGTCATTCATTACAAGGGTGGGGCGCCTGCTGCGACAGATCTGATCGGTGGCCGCATACATATGATGTTTTCCGCAACAAACGAGGCACTGCCCTTAGTCAGCTCGGGAAGAACACAGGGTATCGCAGTCTCCACGGCGAAGCGGATCAGTAGCCTGCCTGATTTGCCCACGATTGATGAGGCTTCTGGTACCAAGGGCTTTGATGCTGTTTTTTGGTTAGCTTTGCTTGCGCCTGCTAAAACACCCGCACCAGTGCTCAAACGTCTTGAGGCCGCAATGCAGGTAGTTGGAGCGGATCAGACGCTTCGTGATGATTTGGCAAAAAAGGGTGTTGATCTCTATGTCTCCACACCTGCTGAAGTGCAATCTTTCATGCAGCGCGATGGTTCCAAGTGGGGAGAAATCATTCGTCAACTCGGAATTAAAGAGTAATCGTACAATCAGGGTATCTTAGGCAGACGGATTGATACGATGTCTGACGTTATTGCACTGATTTTTGATTTTGACGACACGCTTGCTCCGGACAGTACTTCTGGTTTTCTGGAAAATATGGGGGTCGACACGCAGCAGTTCTGGACCAAGCGGGTCGATCCATTGTTGCAGCAGGACTGGGATCCAGTACCTGCCTATCTGCACGAAATGATCCAGCTGTCCCGCGAGCGCCCAGATAGTCCTATTACTCAGGAAAAACTCCAGCAGTGGGGGGCATCATTACCTTTGCATGCAGGGGTAGAGACCCTATTTAGCCGGTTACGCGAGCAGGTCAGGAAGGTTCATCCCCAGGTACAACTGGAGTTTTATTTAATTTCCAGTGGCATCGGTGATGTCGTGCGTCATACGCGTATTGCACATGAGTTCACCGCGATCTGGGCTTCCGAGTTCATTTATGACGAGATTGGCGCAATTGTGTTTCCACGTCGCATTGTCAGTTTTACCGATAAAACACGTTATCTTTTTCATATTCAGAAAGGGATCGTTGGACCTTCTTTCGTAGGTAAGCCTTTCGAGGTGAATCGAAAAGTATCCGAAGATCGCTTGCGTGTTCCCTTTGATCAAATGGTATTCGTGGGTGATGGTTATACCGACATTCCTTGTTTTTCACTGATTCGCAGCTCGGGTGGTTTTGCCTTCGGAGTCTGGGATCCTAAACACCGCGATAAGCGAAGCCGGGCCTGGGGATTTATCGAAGACGGTCGTGTCTCAAATTTGAATCAGGCACGTTATGACGACGATGCCGAGCTCTACCAGTGGCTCGAAGAAGCGTTGACCAGCCTCGCCGGACGCGTTGCCTTGAAGTCCCGTGTGTATCGTGGTTGATTTGCAGGCAATGTCTTCTATAACGGGTTTGTCTGCGTCGGATATCGGTTTCATGGAACTTGCTCTGCAACAGGCTGAGCTTGCAGCGCAACAGGGAGAGGTGCCTGTTGGTGCACTAGTAGTCGATCCTGCGGGACGGGTGATTGCGACAGGTTTTAACCGTACCATCACCGATCACGATCCAACCGCTCATGCTGAAGTCGTCGCTTTACGGGCTGCCGCTCAACATGCGCAAAATTATCGTTTGCCTGGCTATTCGCTCTACGTGACGCTTGAGCCCTGCGCCATGTGTATGGGTGCCATGATGCATGCGCGTCTTGCGCGTG
Source organism: Sheuella sp. (assembly GCA_030650995.1). Classification (GTDB taxonomy): domain Bacteria; phylum Pseudomonadota; class Gammaproteobacteria; order Burkholderiales; family Burkholderiaceae_B; genus Zwartia. The sequence goes on from JAUSCY010000121.1 coordinate 2,468, forward strand.
TAGTCTTCGGTGCGCATGATCCGAAAACAGGCGTGTGTGGCAGCGTACTTAATCTACCCAGTCACACACAGCTCAATCATCAGACAGAGGTGGCAGGTGGCGTGCATGCTGAGGCATGCGGTCAGATCCTGCGCCAATTTTTCAAAATTCGTCGTACAAAGGAAGCAGAATATGACAAAAGCTAATCATTACGGGTTTCCAGATGCGAGTGGTATTTATATTTTCTCGCCTTCGAGTGCCATAGCAGATCCGCTGGCTCTCGAGCGTGCGACCACTCAGCTTAATGCAATGGGATTCAAGGTTGCTGTTGACCGCACTGCGCTTGCGCGACATCAGCGTTTTGCAGGGACCGACACCCAGCGCCTCGCTGCATTTTCACGTGCGATTAAACAAAAACTCCCAATCGTGATGGCCTCTCGTGGTGGCTACGGGATCACCCGGCTCCTACCGCATCTGGACTTCAAAGCAATCGCGGATTCAGGAAAACGTTTCATTGGTCAAAGCGATTTCACAGCGTTTAATCTCGCATTGCTTGCGCAAACCGGAATGGTCAGCTATGCGGGTCCTACGGCATGTTCTGATTTCGGTGCCAAAAAACCTGAAATCCTTACGACCGAAATTTTCGGTGAATCGATGCGTGGCGAGCTTGAAATACTGAGCTTTGAGACGCAAGATGCCGATGCTGTTGATTGCCGGGGCGTACTGTGGGGTGGAAACCTCGCGATGGTGACGGCTCTGATTGGCACGCCCTATATGCCTAAAATCAAAGGCGGAATTTTGTTCGTGGAAGATGTGGGTGAGCATCCCTATCGCATTGAGCGGATGCTGAATCAACTTGCGCAGGCCGGTATCCTGGGCAAGCAAAAGGCCTTGTTACTAGGTGGCTTTACTGAATATAAGCTTGCAGAGCATGATCAGGGCTATGACTTGAAATCAGTGATCAGCTACATTCGCAAGACTGTTGGAATACCCGTCATTACTGGATTGCCCTATGGTCATACGGCAATGAAAGCTACTTTACCGATTGGTGCAAAGATAGGTCTGGCGACTGAAAAAGGTTTGGTGCATCTGGTGCTGGATGAACACGAACACTAATGATTGACACGAACACAGATTGATTGTCACGAAGACTTATTGATTGAGTCTTGCGTATGATCGATTCCTAGGCGCTGCGTTAATGAGAAAGGGGCATCCTGAAGATGCCCCTTTTTATGCGTGATCAGACAGTTCTAAACGCGCTGCTTGAATGAACCCGCGATTAGCCTCTAGTGGCTACCGCCCAGATAGGCGGCTTTCACTGCGGGATCGTTCATGAGCTTGTTGGCCGCCCCATGCGCCGTGATGCGACCATTCTCCAGGACGTAACCGTAATCGGCGACATGTAAGGCCGCTGCGGCAAACTGCTCTACCAGCAACATCGTGACGCCTTCTGATTTCAGTCTGGCGATGATCTTGAACACCTCATCAACAAGAATCGGCGCCAGCCCCATAGATGGCTCATCGAGCAAAATGATTTCTGGATTCAACATGATGGCACGTGCCATCGCGAGCATCTGCTGCTCGCCACCGGACAACGTTCCTGCCAGCTGATTACGACGCTCTTTCAAGCGAGGAAATAGCTCCATTGCGCGTTCAAGATCGTTTTTGACGTCACCTTTGGGTCGGCTGCCTGTCATGCGAGGAAAGGCACCCAGCACCAGATTGTCACTGACGGTCATCGTTGAAAACACTCTGCGCCCTTCAGGCGAGTGTGCTAATCCAAGACGAGCGATTTTGTAAGAATCGAAACCATCAATTTTGTTGGTGCCTAGCGTGATATCACCAGCGGATGGCTTGATCATGCCTGTGACTGCGCGCATCGTGGTCGTTTTACCTGCACCATTTGAGCCAATCAAGGTCACAACTTGTCCCTTGGGCACATCAATGCTGATGCCGTGCAAGACTTTGACCTTGCCATACCCGGCTTCGAGATTTTTGATCGATAACATGATTTTCCTGATCTTCTCTGAAAGTTAAGCGGTCGAGCCGCCCAGATAGGCTTCAATGACTTTCTCGTCAGCCTGAACCTCTGCAGGTTTGCCTTCAGCAATTTTCTGACCAAAATCAAGCACAGACACTTTATCGCAGGCAGCCATCACAACATCCATATGATGTTCAATCAGGATAATCGTAATGCCATGCTCGCGAATCTTCTGAATGATGACCAGCAGATCTTTGATGTCAGGTGCGGTGAGTCCAGCTGCAGGCTCATCGAGCAACAGCAGGTTTGGATCGAGTGCCAGCGCGCGGGCGATTTCGAGAACACGTTGTTTGCCATAGGGCAAGTTACGAGCCTCTTCGTTGGCCAGCGACTCAAGACCCACAAATTGCAGCAAGCCCATGGCGCGCGCGCGCGCATCTTTTTCTTCTTTCGTGTATCTGGGTAAGTGCAGAGCGACATCCAGCAAGTTTGAATTAAATGTGTGATGTAAACCGACCAGAATATTTTCAAGTGCAGTCATTTCGCCGAACAGCTGAACGTTCTGGAATGTTCGCGCAATACCCGAGAGTGCAATTTCTGAAGAGGTTTTGCCCACAACGCTATTGCTTGCGTACACCACGTCACCTGCAGTCGGGACGTAAATACCCGTCAGCACGTTCATCATCGTGCTCTTGCCCGAACCGTTCGGGCCAATCAGACCGTGGATGGTGCCGCGTTCAATGGTGAGGTCGACCTGGTTAAGTGCTTTCAGGCCTCCAAACTGCATGAGGACAGATTTCACACTCAGGAGTGTGCCGCCCTTGGAGGTGTCTGAAGCAGCGCTAATGACATCTTTGCCGGTAGGCTTGATATCGAGCAGCGCTTGAGCATCAAGCGCAGCCTGAGCGGATTTGCCCGTCAGCGATGCGTAGTAATTCCGCACGAATCCGACAATACCGTCTTGCAAGTAATAGACCACGAGCAGGATCATGAAGCCGAAAATCGTCAAGCGCCAGTCAGTGATGTTTTCCAGCCAGAACGAAAAAGCTGCCAGTCCGACAATGCCAGCCAGAGGGATGGAGATTTTGCGAACTGTGGTGAGCTTCTTGCTTAATGAAATCGCGGCAAGCAGGATAAACAGCACAGCAAGAGATACCGCAACGATACGGAACAGTTGAATATCATCGAGCAGTTTAGGCAACATCACAATAATGAACGAGCCAAGGATCGCACCGATACGTGATTTGCGGCCACCCATGATGACAGCGAGCAGGAACAGCACACTTAACTCAATCACATAGGTATTGGGTGATATGTATTGCTCCGAATAGGCATACATGCAACCCGCCAGACCAGCAAAGCCGGCACTGATGATGAACGCATAGACTTTGTAGCGATAAACGGAGACTCCCATACAGTCGCAAGCGACGGGACTGTCACGCAAGGCTTCAAATGCTCTGCCCAGATGGGATTTAAGGATGCGGTGCACAACCAGCAAACTCAGCAGCATCAGTACGCATACTATCCAGTAATACTCGTCCTCTGTGGTGACGTGACCGAAAAATGCTGGCTTGGGAATTTTGATCCCGACAGGGCCTTCAGTCAGAAAGCTCATTTCATTGATCAGAATCTGGATGATGGTACCGAAGGCCAGAGTCACCATAGCAAGATACGGACCGATCACTTTCAGCGCGGGCAAGGCGAGTAAACCACCAAACAGTGCAGTGATCGTGATCGCGGCCGGCACGGTGACCCAGAATGGCATGCCAAGCTTCATGAATAGCACGCCTGCTACATAAGAGCCAATACCAAACAAGCCTGCGTGACCGAGTGAAACCTGACCGGTATACCCCACAACGATATCCAGACCAAATAGCAGCACCGCATAGATCAGGATCGTTTCGACCAGATGGATGTAATAAGGATTACTGATAACCAGGGGGAAGCCGAACATAGCGACGATAGCCGCTACTAACAAAAAATATTTGATTTTCATGAGATCAGACCTTCTTGATCGCGGTTTTGCCAAACAGTCCCGATGGCTTGATGGCCAGGACAAGCAGCAACAGAATCAGACCTGGTACGTCTTTGTAGCCAGTTGATATATAAAAACCAGTCGTGGTTTCTGCAATCCCAAGAATCAGACCGCCAACAACGATCCCCATGCCACTGGACAAACCACCAATAATTGCAACAGCGAACGCTTTAAGGCCCAGCGCTGAACCCATGGTTGCACCCGTGAGCGTGAGTGGAGCGATCAATACGCCAGCAAACGCTGCGGTTAGTGATGAGAGCGCGTAGGAGAATGTAATGACCAGACCGGTATTAATTCCCATCAGGCCTGCTGCATCACGGTCATTGGATGTCGCAACGACGGCTTTGCCGTAGATACTTTTACGGTTGAATAACTCGACTAGCATCATCATGCCTAAAGCACCGCACACCACAACGATTTCCATAGGCAGGACGTTTGCGCCCAGCAATTTGATTGGATCATCGTCGATAGGTGAGGGGAACTTCATGTCATCGCGACCCCAGAGGTTTTCAGCGACGTTCTTGAAAATAATGCCTAAAGCAATGGTGGACATGATCCAGCCAAATTCAGACTTGATTTTTATCGCAGGTCGAACGCCGATTAATTCGACGAGTCCACCTTGCAAGGCTCCAAAAACAAGGACAATTGGGATCATGAGCCAATAATTCAGCCCTAAGGTGTCGACAAGCGTCAGACCGACCATCGCGCCTAACATCAAGGCTTCACCCTGACCGAAGTTCAGCGTGCCAGATGTGGCAAAAGTGAGTTGGTAGCCAAACGCAATGACAGCGTAAATCATCCCGAGTGAGATGCCGCTATAAATAAGTTGGAGCAGGATTTCCATAGGAATGTCCCAAGGATGAGGTCAGACAAAAAACGGTGAAACAACACAATCACAAACTTTTACATTAAAAACGCCGCGCGTATGTGGCGCGGCGTTTTTTGTCGGGCGTTGTGATGCCCGTCAAACCATTACTGAGTCTTTTTTACACGAATCTGACCAGCATTTTTTGCATCGTCAGGGTTTGCGTAAATAACTTTTCCGTCCTTGACTTCACCCATCATCGGGATGTTTGAAGTGATGGCTTCGTGGTCGGTCTTGCTGAAAGGCTTGTCGTAAACCGTCACGATACCGTCAACTTTCGTATTCAGGTTCTCGAGTGCTTCACGAACTTTCGGGCCATCAGTTGTACCGGCCTGTTTCATCGCAGCGGCCAGAAGGAAAATCGAGTCATAGCCCTGTGCAGCAGATACGGGTGAGTCGATACGATCCTTTTTAGGTTTGAATTCTTTCAGGTAAGCGGCAATGAACTCTTTGCGCTTAGGGGTGCTACCGTCCTGAATGAACGTCTGTGGCATCGTTGCGCCATTACCGTTTTTACCTGCAGTGTCGATAAAGTTAGCCATTGACAGTGTCCAGCTACCAATCATCGGCTTTTTCCAGCCAAGCTTTGCCATGCCGTTCGCGATCTGAGCAAGCTCAGGTCCGATTGCATAGGTGAGAATGACTTCAGCGCCAGCTTCTTTAGCTTTGAGCAGCTGCGGAGTCATGTCAACATCTTTGATGTTGAACTTCTCATCAGCAACAGGCGTAATGCCCTTGGCTGCCAAGGCTGCTGTCAAATCTTTCCGTCCCAGGTCGCCATAGGCGGTTGAGTCAGCAAGAATCGCAACTTTCTTGAAACCGCGACGGGTCACGGCTTCTTCGACAATCATGGGAGCCTGGATATTGTCAGCCGCAGCATTACGGAATACGTAGTTTTCAGGTTCTTTTTCGAACTGTTTTGTGACCAGGCTACCGGTCGCAACGTTGTTCATGACAGGAATTTTTGCTTCCTGGAAAAAACGCTGTGAAGCAAGAGCGACACCGGTGTTGATGTAACCAACGGCTGCGTCAACTTTTGTCTTGTTGATAAATTCCTGAGCAATTTGAACGCCGCGCTCGTTTTTGGCTTCGTCATCGCGCTCAACGAGTTCGATTTTCTTACCAAGTACACCACCTGAAGCATTAATTTCTTTGGCGGCTAGACGCACGCCATCACGCATACTTACGCCCATAGAGGACGAACCACCTGTGAACGGACCAATCACACCAATTTTGATTGTTTCCTGGGCAAACGCGCCAGCTGTTGCAAGAGTGCACGCAGCGACCGTTGTTAAAAGTTTGTATTTCAATTTCATGTGCTCTCCTCGATCAACCTGTATCAGTTGAGAGCACGTAGTTTAGCGATTTCTCTTCGTAATTCCCCGAGGGTTTACTCTAGTTTTAAGTGGGAAATTACGAAGATTGAAAAATTAATTTACTTATATTTTATTGAACTGAAAGTTTTGTCAGTACTGTGTCAGATTAGGTTTTTGTTTTAAGTAAACCTTTGCGATATTCAATTGTTTCTTTAACTACGACACCTGATAACAACACGATACCAATCAGATTCGGAAATGCCATTAATCCATTAAAAACATCTGAAACCGCCCAGACTAAATCGAGGGATGCGACGGTACCGAGCATGACGAAGCCAATGAAAATTACGCGGTAGGGGAGTATCGATCGCGGACCCATGAGGTACTGGGCGCATTTTTCACCATAAAAACTCCACCCTAATATGGTTGAGTAGGCAAAAAAGATCAGACCAATCGTCACAATCCATCCTCCTGGTCCAGGCAACAGGGCATCGAAGGTCTGGCTCGTCAGCGCGGCTCCCGTAATGCCTTGTTTATAGAGCCCTCCCATCACCAGGGCAATGCCTGTTATAGAGCACACCACTATCGTGTCTATAAATGTACCGGTCATCGATACCAGTGCCTGCTTGACTGGCACATCGGTCTTGGCAGCGGCTGCGGCGATCGGTGCCGTTCCCAGCCCCGCCTCATTTGAAAACACGCCTCTTGCGACACCATAACGAATCACTGTGCCGATTGCACCGCCTGCTACTGCAGATCCTGTAAACGCATCGGTCAATATCAGGGTCAGCGCGGGAACGAGCTTTTCCAGATTACTCAGGATGATGACTAATCCCCCCAGGATATAAAGGATCGCCATGGCTGGAACGATGATGCTGGCTGCACGGGCTATTTTTTTAATCCCTCCGAGCACGACCAGGGCAGTGATAAGACTCAGGATCAGTCCAGTTATCCAGTTTGGCACGCCGAAGGTGTCATTAAAGGCGTGCGCAACGGAGTTTGACTGAACAGAGCAGCCGGTACCGAGCGCTGCGATCATCCCAAAAAATGCAAAACTCATCGCCAGCCATTTCATGTTGAGCCCGCGTTCTATATAATGCATAGGCCCGCCAGACATTTCGCCGTTTTCATCCCTGAACCGGTATTTGATTGCCAGGAGACCTTCAGCGTACTTCGTTGCCATTCCGACAAGAGCTGAGATCCACATCCAGAAAATTGCGCCGGGGCCTCCCAGAACCACGGCAGTTGCCACCCCCGCAATATTGCCGGTGCCGATTGTTGCCGCGAGAGCGGTCATCAACGCCTGGAACTGTGAAATGTCACCAGGCGATTTTTCATCCTGTTTTCTTGAAAAAGCGAGTTTAAGTGCATAGGGCAGCATTGAGAATTGCAATGCACCCATCCTGATAGTCAGATAAAGTCCTGTTCCAACCAAAAGTACCAGCAATACCGGTCCCCAGACGTAACCCCCCATCTGGTTCAGAACGTGGGTAATGTCTGTCATTATTTCATTGAGCCTTGAATCCAGCATGTCTTATCTCCATATATGACCTCAGAATGAAGATCTGTAGGTCTGGTCGGCATAATAGGAAGGACCAAGGCAAAAAGGTCATTTTTTAACCAGTTGTTACACTGAAAGACTATCTTTCAAGATGTAACCGCAATATTTACTCTATCGGCATAACGTGATAACCGCATCAAACCTCACCATACAGTTCGGACCCAAGCCTCTTTTTGAAAACGTCAACGTCAAATTCGGGGAGGGAAACCGTTATGGTCTGATTGGCGCGAATGGCTCCGGCAAATCAACCTTAATGAAAATCATTGGTGGTGACCTCGAGTCGACAGGCGGCAATGTCTTTCTGGAACCTGGACTGCGCATGGGTAAGTTGCGCCAGGATCAGTTCGCTTTTGAGGATTTGCGTGTGCTTGATGTTGTGCTGATGGGTCATTCCGAAATGTGGGATGCGATGTCACAGCGCGATGCAATTTATGCCAATGCAGACGCGACTGACGAAGACTATATGCTTGCCGCTGATCTTGAAGCGAAATTTGCCGAGTACGATGGTTACACGGCCGAGGCACGCGCTGGCGAGCTGCTGCTTGGTCTGGAATTCCCGGTTGAACAGCACCAGTTGCCAATGCGTGAGATCGCACCAGGCTGGAAATTACGTGTGTTGCTCGCGCAGGCACTATTTTCAAATCCTGATGTACTGTTACTCGACGAGCCGACCAACAACCTCGATATCAATACCATTCGCTGGCTGGAAGATGTGCTCAACGGGTATCAGAGCACCATGATCATTATCAGCCACGACCGTCACTTTCTGAACCAGGTATGCACCCATATGGCTGATCTGGACTTCGGCGAGCTGCGTGTGTATCCCGGTAATTATGATGATTACATGCTGGCCTCAACCCAGGCCCGTGAACGCGTCTCCTCATCCAATGCCAAGGCTAAAGAGCGTGTGATTGAGTTGCAAGACTTCGTGCGCCGCTTTTCGGCCAACAAATCCAAGGCACGTCAGGCAACCTCGCGACTTAAACAAATTGATCGATTGAAAAGCTCACAGATTCAGGTCAAACCTTCCTCACGACAAAACCCGTTTATTCGTTTTGAACAACTCAAAGTCATGCATCGCCAGGCGGTCACGCTTGAGCATGTGCAAAAGGCCTTTGAAGCACCCGTCATCAAGTCGTTTTCCTCCATGGTTGAGGCAGGTGAAAAGATTGCCATTATCGGTGCGAACGGTGTGGGTAAAACGACTCTGTTGAGGATGCTTGCCGGTGATCTAGCGCCAGACAAGGGTACAGTCAAATGGTCCGAAAACGCCGATATTGGCTACATGGCACAAGATGTCTCGGATCAATTCACGCAAAAAGATGACAATCTGTTTGAGTGGATGACGCATTACAGACAGCCAGGTGACGATGATCAGTCAATCCGCTCGGTGCTTGGCCGCTTATTGTTCAGTGCAGATGATTTACCCAAGACTCCGAATGTCCTCTCCGGTGGAGAGAAAAACCGTATGACCTTTGGTCGTCTGATGCTCAAAAAGCATAACGTGATGCTGATGGATGAGCCGACCAATCACCTTGATATGGAGTCCATTGAGTCTTTGCAGCTCGCACTGGACAAATATCCGGGTACTTTGTTTTTCGTATCGCATGACCGTGAATTTGTCTCAGCCCTTGCAACCCGTGTATGGGAAATCCAGGTCGGCGGTGAAGTCACAGATTACCGCGGCAGTTATGAGGAATATCTCGAGTCGCGTGGCATTGATCACTAAGCTGTCCTGATGATTATTCTGGGTTTCGAAAGTTCTTGTGACGAAACAGGCGTAGCGGTTGTTTGTACCGAACGTGGCTTGCTTGCGCATGCGCTGCATTCTCAAGTTGCTATGCACGCCTCGTATGGTGGTGTGGTGCCGGAACTCGCATCGCGAGACCACGTGCGCCGCATTATCCCACTCGCTCGCGAGGTGCTTGCACAGGCTCAGCTAACGTTAAGCGATATTGGAGCGATTGCTTACACGGCTGGCCCTGGACTTGCCGGCGCGTTGCTGGTCGGGGCGAGCGTGGCTCAGGCCATCGCCTGGTCGCTTGAATTGCCTGCGATTCCCATTCACCACCTTGAGGGGCACTTGTTATCGCCGCGCATGGCGATGCCTTGTCCTGAATTTCCTTTTGTTGCATTGCTCGTTTCTGGTGGTCACACCCAGCTTATGCGTGTGGATGACGTTGCCAGATATGAACTGCTCGGCGAGACGCTGGATGACGCAGCTGGTGAAGCCTTTGATAAAACAGCTAAATTACTCGGTCTGGGGTATCCAGGCGGACCTGCTTTAGCCAAACTGGCAGAGCAGGGCGATCCACGCGATATTGTCTTGCCACGTCCGATGCTGCACAGTCAAAATCTGGATTTCAGTTTCAGCGGGTTGAAAACAGCCGTGATGACCCGACTCAAGGAGGCCCTGAACCAACCCGTGGTACCGGATAATCTGCATGCCAATCTCGCTGCTGCCACGCAGGATGCGATTGTGGACGTGCTGGTAGCGAAATCTATTTCTGCCCTGAAGCAGACAGGATTAAAGCGTTTGGTTGTGGCTGGAGGCGTTGGCGCTAACCGCGCATTGCGTGAGCGGCTGGCGCGTCAGCTCACACGCCTCAAGGCAGAGGCTTTCTTTCCCCCGATTGATCTGTGTACAGATAATGGCGCCATGATTGCTTTTGCTGCTGCGCAGCGCGTCAATCGTGGTTTGGCAGACCTGAGTGCGCAGGGCCACGGTTTTAACGTTGCACCACGCTGGGATCTAGCTGAAATTTAGCTTTTTTTACCCACTCGCGGCTCCGTGCCCGCGATTAACCTGCTGATATTCGCGCGATGACGGTAAAGCAGCAACAGACCAATCACAGCTAAAACTATCGTAATAGGGGTTTGGGCATTCCAGACTCCAATCATGCCGCCAAAAAAATAAAAAACAGGGGCAAATATCGCACACACAATCGCGCCCAGCGAAGAGTATTTAAAGCAGACCACGATAATGATCCAAGTCGCAGCGCTTGCCAGAGCCAACATGGGTTGAATCGCAATCATCACACCCAGTGCCGTTGCAACACCTTTCCCCCCTTTGAATTTCAGAAAAACAGGGTAGAGGTGACCTAAAAAAACGGCCAGGGTGATTGCAGCCAGTAAATGACCTGAAGCGCCGAGTTTGATACCCGCCCAGATGGCAAACCAGCCCTTGGCCGCATCACCAATTAAGGTCAGTGCTGCAGCGGACTTATTCCCGGAGCGCAATACGTTTGTGGCGCCCGGATTGCCCGAACCATAGGAGCGAGGGTCTTGAAGCCCAAAAAACAGGCTCACCACAACGGCAAAAGGGATCGAACCAATCAAATAGGACAGTCCGATTAGTAGCGGATCAGACAGTGAGGCGGGCAAATTCATCATTGGGAGCATGGGGCTAAACTGGATATGCTGGCATTCTAGCTTGGTGTAATCAGTTGGCGTAGTTAATTTCATTATTTTTCATCATTGGAATTGCTACGCTGCGGGTACAATCGAAGGGTTAATTGCTCAAGATTTTTCTGCCTTTTTATGCATATTCTGGTTTCAAACGATGATGGTTACAACGCACGGGGACTCGAGGTCCTGGTCGAAGCGTTGCGTGATCTGGCAGAAATCACTGTTGTTGCTCCCGAAGTCAATCATAGTGGTGCTTCCAACTCCCTGACTTTGTCACGCCCTTTATCGGTCCGTCATGCGCCCAATGGCTTCATGTATGTGAATGGCACACCGTCAGATTGTGTGCACGTGGCCTTGACAGGTTTGCTGGATCGTCGCCCTGACCTTGTGGTGTCTGGCATCAATAATGGCGCCAATATGGGCGATGACACCTTGTATTCAGGGACTGTTGCCGCAGCCGCAGAAGGCTACCTGTTCGGTATACCAAGCATTGCTTTTTCACTTGTTGAACGTGGCTGGGGACATCTGGATGCTGCGGTGGCCTTCGCGCGCCAGCTAGTCGCGCACCAGCTCTCCCAACCCCTGCAAGTGACTTCGCTGTTGAATGTCAACTTTCCCAATTTGCCCGAGAACGAAATCAAGGGCATGCGCACGACGCGACTCGGAAAACGCCATCCGTCGCAGCCTGTGATCCGCTCAGCTACGCCTTACGGCGAAACTGTCTACTGGATCGGTCCTGCCGGAGATGCACGTGATGCGACCCAAGGCACTGACTTTGATGCGATCACACAGGGCTATGTCTCAGTGACCCCGTTAAGACTGGATCTCACGCATCATGATCATATTGCTCAGGTGAGTAACTGGATAGGTCCACTATGCAGCTGACTTCCAGGTTCGTGTGTATGGCAATACGCGACCCTAAGTCTGGTTCGGGATCAGGTCGCGGTCTGCATGGCATCACGCCGACCAATAGTAATACCCGTATTTCTGCCACCAGACTGCCGCGACTGCAGGATCGACCCTCGATCGTGCCAGTTTCAGAAAATCTGGGTCTGAATTCCGAACGGCTTCGTGCAGCGATGGTGCAGCGCCTGCATGATCAGGGCATTACGGATCAGCGTATTCTGGCCGCCATGCAAATGGTACCCAGGCATGCATTTGTTGATGAGGCACTTGCCAGTCGCGCCTACGATGACGCAGCACTGCCGATCGGTCACGGACAAACGATTTCCCAGCCATGGGTCGTCGCAAGAATGATCTCTGCTGTGTGTGAAAGCACCTTACCCAATCGTGTGCTGGAAGTCGGCACGGGATGTGGCTATCAGGCTGCAGTGATGTCACAGGTTTTTAATCAGGTTTATTCCATTGAGCGCATTCGTGCGTTGTACGATATTGCACGCGAACACTTGCGTGCTTTGCATCTGACAAAAGTACGTTTATCTTTTGGCGATGGCATGGCAGGATTTCCAACTGCAGCACCCTATGATGCGATTATCGTGGCTGCTGCCGGCATCCGTATTCCTCAGGCTTTGCTTGATCAGTTATCGATAGGTGGGATACTGATCGCTCCTGAAGGTACAAGTGCTCAACGGTTGGTTAAAGTACACAGGACCAGTGAATCGAGTTGGGAACGATTCGAGCTGGAAGCTGTTAGATTTGTTCCGCTCAAGGCTGGTTTACAGAATTGAGCAAACGGGAGATAAGTATGCTCGCAGAGCAGGTAACAAAGATGAATACGAAATTCAATGCAGTCAAACGCGTCGTATGCAGGCGCAGTCGTTCTGGGGCATCACTTTTTTCGGTAGCAATGGCCTGCCTGATTCTGGCAGGATGTGCCAGTCAGTCGGGCTCACGAGCGCCCGTTAATGATTTGAACCAGTCCTCTTCCAATACTGCTACACAAGCCAGAACTTATACCGTCAAAGCTGGCGATACACTTACCAAAATTTCACGCACGACTGGCGCGGATGAAAATACGATTAAACGTATTAACAAAATTTCAGATCCGCGCAAAATCTATCCTGGATTAATTTTGAAGTTATCTGACGGCTCTGAAACAGCCGCCTCCGGAATGGCTCCTGTAACTCCAACCACCCGAGCAGAGGTTCGTCCTCTGGATCAGGCTGATTCTTCCTCTTCATCCGCATCAGCAGAGCCAAGCACTCCCTCCCGGGCATCCGATGCAGGGGTGATCAACTGGGGCTGGCCTGCACAGGGAAAAGTTATTCAGGGCTTTACTGTTAACACCAAAGGTATCGATATTGCGGGTGCGGCGGGCGACCCCGTTATCGCAGCTGCTAACGGTAAGGTGATGTATTCCGGTAATGGTGTTCGCGGTCTGGGTAATCTGATCATCGTTGATCACGATAATGGCTTCATTACTGCCTATGCGCATAATCGTGCCTTGCTGGTTAAAACTGGACAGAAAATTAAAAAGGGTACGAAAATTGCAGAAATGGGGCAGAGTGATGCGTCTTCAGTCAAGCTGCATTTTGAAGTTCGCCGTCAGGGAACACCTGTTGATCCGCTGCAGTATTTGCCTGCCAAATAAATCGACATGACTCCCACACTGGTTTTCGATTTAGAAACAATCCCCGATATTGAAGGATTAAGACGTCTTCATGCATGGGGAGATGATGTTTCTGATGTGGAGGTTGCAACACGTGCTTTTGCTGCACGTAAAGAAGCAACCGGGAGTGATTTTCTGCCACTCCATTTACAAAAAGTCGCGGTGGTTGGATGTGTATTTCGTGATGATCAGGGGTTTCGGGTCAAATGTCTGGGCGCGGCGGACGATCCTGAGCCTGTTCTTTTATCTGGATTTTTCAAGACAATAGAAAAATACACACCAAAACTGATTAGCTGGAATGGTTCAGGATTTGATTTGCCGGTGTTGCACTATCGGAGTTTGATTCATGGTGTGGCGGCGCCGAGATACTGGGATATGGGTGAGGATGACAGGGAATTCAAGTACAACAATTACTTGAGTCGCTATCACACCCGCCATCTTGATTTGATGGATGTGCTGGCCAAATATAACGGCCGCGGTAATGCACCGCTCGATGATCTCGCTAAGCTGTGTGGCTTTCCTGGCAAACTCGGTATGGACGGCAGCCAGGTCTGGAAATCATGGATGGAAGGGCGCGCCCAGGAAGTCCGGGCCTATTGCGAAACCGATGTTGTGAATACGTGGCTGGTATATTGCCGCTTCAGATTGTTGCGCGGTGAGCTGGATCAGTCGGCCTATCAGGCTGAGATTGATCTGGTGCGTTCTACGCTTGAGGACAGTCAGGCTGCGCATTGGGCAGAGTATCTTGCTGCCTGGCCCAAATAATTGAGCCCATTGGCTGCAATGCGTGCTTTTCAGACTGATGAGTCAATCAGTCATCTCAGTTTCAGGAGTTTTTGTCATGATTAAACGTTTGAGCCATGTCTGTTTGACAATAGGTTTATCAATATTGACTCTGGGCGCGCTTGCACAGGTATCGAGCCCTGGTCTTTCACAGCCTGTACTTCAGTCTGCATCTCAGTCTGTCTCTCAGTCTGCTTCGCAACCTGCAACGCAAAGCAGGTCTCAAACCGCGGCACAGGCTCCAACCCCCAAGCTTCCCTACCAGCCCTTTGAAAGTATGTTTGAGTTGCCTGTAGGAGTGTTACAAGCCCTTGCGCTCGAAACGAAACAGAAGGAGCTGCTGGACAAAGCGCATATCGCCCGACGTCAATTATGGTCTGCGATGCGTAACGCCCGCATGCAGGAGTATGCAGCGCTGACTAAGGAACTGGATAAAGATAATTTTGATCCTAAAGAAGTTATTTCCATCAGAAAGAAAATCCGCACAGCCGCGGATAAGCGCATGGACGAAGTGCAGTCTGTCTGGATGGATTTTTGGGAGTCACTCGATGCGACCCAGCGTAAAACGCTTGTGAGCTACATGAAGCAACAGCACATCAATAATGCAAAACTTTCCCAGCAGCGTGATTCGCTGGAAAGAGCTGCGAATACGCCGGCAAAGACAAAGTAGTCGCCTCGCTTACAATCCCGTCCATGAATCTAAGGATGGGATATGTCTGCTGAAGTGCTGTTAATTGAATCTCTGGATCTCGAAGCCCGCGGTGTTGCGCGTCGGGATGGAAAGGTTGTGTTTGTAGAAGGTGCGTTGCCCACTGAAAAGGTGAGTGCGCGTACGGTGCGAACCAAGCCGTCCTATGAAGTCGCACGTCTCGAGGTGATCCACCGTGAGTCTGCAGCACGTGTCAAACCACGCTGTCCACATTTCGGCGTGTGTGGTGGCTGTGTCATGCAGCATCTGGATGCCAGTGCCCAGGTGGCTGTCAAACAACGCGCACTGGAAGACAGCCTTGTGCATATAGGTGCAGTCAAGCCAGAGCGCGTGTTGCCACCTCTGCATGGACCGACTTGGGGCTACCGTTTTCGTGCCCGACTTTCGGTTAAATGGGTTGCTAAAAAAGACACTGTTTTAGTCGGTTTTCATGAGCGCAAAAGCAGCTTTGTCGCGGATATTAAAACTTGTCACGTGCTGACCCCACATGTCGCCTCTTTATTAATGCCTCTGCGTCAGATGGTCAGAGAACTCTCCGCCCCGGATAAGGTTCCTCAGATCGAAGTCTCTGTCGGTGATCAGGTCACAGCTCTGGTTTTGCGGCATATGATGCCTCTGACAGACTCTGACACCAATGTTCTTCGCACGTTTGCACTGCAACACAATATTCAATGGTGGTTGCAATCAAAAGGACCAGATACTGTTCACGCGATGGAGCCAGAGCACGAGGCACAGCTTGCCTATACGCTGCCAGAGTTTGGCTTGCGTATGCCTTACCGTCCGACCGACTTTACGCAGGTGAATCATCACATTAATCGCGCATTGATTTCACGTGCCTTGAACTTATTGGGTGTTCTTAAAACTGATCGGGTTGCCGATATGTTTTGCGGTCTTGGTAATTTCACACTGCCGTTAGCAACCCAGGCAGCAGAAGTAATTGGTGTGGAGGGCAGCAAAATGCTGACCGATCGTGCACAGCAAGCCGCACTCGAGGCGAACATTCAAAATGCACAATTTCAAACATTGAATTTGTTTGAAGTCGATCTGACCTGGTTAAACAGTCTGGGCCATTTTGACCGGATGCTGATTGATCCCCCCAGAGAAGGGGCTCAGGCTTTATGCGCAGCTTTAGCGCAATTGCCCAAAGCAGATCGCCCTGTGCGGATTGTGTATGTTTCCTGTAATCCGGCAACACTCGCGCGCGATGCAGCCATGCTTGTGACTGAAGGTGGCTATACGCTCAAAGCGGCCGGAGTGGTGAATATGTTTCCTCACACCGGTCACGTCGAATCAATCGCCGTTTTTGAGTGATGTGTCTGACAGCACTTTGAGCGCGGCTTCTCTGACGCGCGCGGGTGCTGTGCCGCCGATATGCGAGCGGGCCGCAACGGACCCTTCGAGTGTCAGCACAGCATGAACATCAGCTTCGATTGAGGGGTGGAATTTTTTCAACTCCTCAACGCTCAGATCCGCTAGATCACAGCCTTTTTGCTCGCACTCGCGAACGGCATGTGCGACGGCTTCGTGGGCGTCACGAAAAGGCGTTCCACGCTTGACAAGATAGTCTGCCAGATCGGTTGCTGTAGCAAAACCCTGCAAGGCAGCTGCACGCATATTGTCGGCCTTGACGCGAATGCCCCCCACCATATCCGCAAAAATAATCAGCGTGTCGCGAACGGTATCTGCCGTGTCAAAGAGGCCTTCTTTATCTTCCTGATTGTCCTTGTTATAGGCAAGAGGCTGGCCCTTCATCAGCGTCAGCAGTCCAACAAGATTGCCGTTTACGCGACCTGTTTTACCTCGTGCCAGTTCAGGTACATCCGGATTTTTTTTCTGAGGCATGATGGAGCTGCCGGTGCAGAATCTGTCAGCTAAATCAATGAATCCAACCCGAGGACTCATCCACATGACGAGCTCTTCAGAAAACCGTGAAATATGGGTCATGATGAGTGCCGAGGCTGCGCAAAACTCAATCGCAAAATCCCGGTCCGAGACCGCGTCGAGTGAATTGCGGCATACATCATCAAATCCTAGCAGTCTGGCAACCATTGGACGGTCGATAGGAAAGCTCGTGCCGGCAAGCGCCGCAGCACCCAAAGGCAGGATATTGACGCGTTTGCGGCAATCAGCAAGCCGAGCGGCATCTCGTCCGAACATTTCAGCATAAGCCAGCAAGTGGTGACCGAAGGTCACGGGCTGTGCGACTTGCAGGTGAGTAAAGCCAGGAAGAATTGTTTCTGCGTGTGTGAGCGCGACGGTAGCCAGCGCATGGCGAAGGAGATTTAATAATTCAATAATCTGGTCGATTTCATTGCGCAACCAGAGCCGGATGTCTGTCGCGACCTGATCGTTGCGTGAGCGCCCTGTATGCAGACGTTTACCGGCATCACCCACTAATTCCACCAGTCGCTTTTCAATATTCAGGTGTACATCTTCAAGGTCAAGTAGCCACTGAAACTGTCCGGCAGAGATCTCTTGACTGATCTGTACCATTCCGCGTTGAATGTCAGCCAGGTCTTGCGCAGCGATGACCTGAACGGCAGCAAGCATTTCAGCGTGAGCAAGAGAGCCTTGAATATCAAACATTGCCAGTCGTTTGTCGAAGTCGACAGAGGCTGTATAACGTTTGACAAGCTCGGACACGGGTTCTGAAAAGCGTGCCGACCAGGCTTCGGCTTTTTTATCGAACTGGCTTTGGGTAGGATTCTGAGTATTTTTCATGATGTTTAAATTATAGAGTGCTGCGTGAATAAGGCTCTCGTGCGATAATTTTTTTTAATCTCAATTTGTTTTGACCGGAAATCACATGGCAGCGGCAAGAGTAGGAATCGCGCAAATTAACGCTTGTGTAGGGGATTTGAAGGGCAATGCCTCAAAAGTCCTTGAAGCTGCGCGTGCGGCATATGACGCAGGTGCTCAGATACTGCTGACTCCAGAAATGGTTCTGACTGGCTATCCGCCTGAGGATTTGCTGCTCCGACCAGCATTTATTGAAGAAAATGAGCGCGTATTGACAGGTTTATGTACTGATCTGGCTCAATTTGCAGATTTACACGTCGTTGTTGGACATGTTCGTCAAACTAGCCTGGGTCTGATGAATGCAGCATCCGTTTTTTGTAATGGCGCGTTGGCGGGGAGTTATTTCAAGCGCGAATTACCAAATTACTCTGTATTTGATGAAAAGCGCTACTTTTCTGCCGGCTCTGAGCCATTCACGATGACTGTTGCCGGCGTGACATTTGGCATCAATATCTGTGAGGACTCCTGGTTTGACAGCGCGCCTCAGGCTGCTGCAGAGCAGGGTGCTCGTTGCCTGCTGGTACTCAATGCCTCACCTTTTAATGTGGGTAAGCCAGCTCAAAGACTGATGGTGGCTGCGCGATGTGTGCAACAAACCGGATGCTCGCTTATTTACTCGAATCTTTCTGGTGCCCAGGATGAGCTGGTGTTTGATGGGGCGTCTTTTGCAATGGCTCCTGATGGTCAAATCATTTCGAAACTGGCCGACTTCAAAGAAGATCTGCAGTTCGTGGATGTCGATTCTCAAGGAGGGTTGCACGCGTTACTCAGCAGCGCTTCAGCGCCTGCGCAATCCCAGGCTGTTCAGCACACAGGTCCTGCTCAGGACGCAACCGTGGAGTGGCAGGTTTGGGAGGCGCTTAAAGTTGGTCTGACTGATTACGTGAACAAGAATGGTTTTAAATCCATCATCCTTGGCTTGTCTGGAGGAATTGATTCCGCGGTGGTGATGGCTGTTGCCGTTGATGCGCTGGGTGCAGACCGTGTGCATGCTGTGATGATGCCTTCGCGCTACACCGCTGATATTTCTCAGATAGATGCGCGTGATATGGCTAAACGCCTGGGCGTGCACTACGAGGAAATTGAAATAGCTGGTCTGGCCAGTGCCTATGATGCGGCACTCAGTCCATTATTTGTCGGACGTGCCCTGGATGCGACCGAGGAGAATATCCAGGCGCGTGTACGAGGCATGTTGCTCATGGCGCTCTCTAATAAATTTGGTCATATTGTCCTCACTACGGGCAACAAATCCGAGTTGTCGACTGGTTACTGCACACTCTATGGAGATATGGCAGGGGGCTTTGCCGTTCTCAAGGATGTCGCTAAAACCCTGGTGTACCGGCTCGCTCGCTGGCGTAACCAGAGTACAGAGGTCATACCAGATCGGATTATCACGCGTGCGCCCTCAGCGGAGCTCAGACCGGATCAAACAGATCAGGATAATCTGCCCGAGTATGAAGTTATCGACGCGATTATCGAAAGATATATGGAGCAGAATCAGACAGTTGCTGAAGTGGTCGCTGCGGGCTATCCCAAAGCTGCGGTCGAGCAAATTGTTCGGCTTATTCGTATAAATGAATATAAACGCAGGCAGAGCCCGCCTGGGCCGCGTATCACCGATCGTGCGTTCGGGAGAGATTGGCGTTATCCTCTGTCTAACGGATTCAGAGAGTCAGTCTGATACTTTTAATTTTTTCGAATTCTTACAGGATTTACCGTGAAGCAAGTTACCGCCATCATTAAGCCTTTTAAACTCGACGAAGTGCGTGAAGCACTTGCCGAAGTTGGTGTCAATGGACTGACAGTGACCGAGGTCAAAGGTTTCGGACGTCAGAAAGGTCACACCGAGCTCTACCGTGGTGCTGAATATGTTGTAGATTTTTTGCCAAAAATACGTGTCGAGATGGTTATTGCTGATGACTTGGTCGATGGTGTGATTGAGGCGATTGTCAAAGCGGCACGTACGGGAAAGATCGGCGACGGTAAAATTTTCGTCTCTGAGGTTCAGCAAGCTATCCGCATCCGTACCGGCGAGAGCGGCGACTCCGCGCTTTAAGCGACTTTACATTCAATTAATTACCCCCTGATATCTTGGACTGCGATCCAATCATCAGGGGGTTTTTTATTTAGCGTGCAATCGCATGTAGTGTTGAACGTATAGATAAAAACCTTAATTATTCAGCTCTGGTAATTCAGTCTTGGTGCTCTCCAGTTAGCTGCTACGCCTTTTTTACTTGCACAGACGGCCCGGACTCTATCAACCAGAACGCTGGCAAGAAACATTCCGCCACCAGTAAGGGGTAACTGTTTCGCCAGAATACCGAGCGTCTTGCGAGCAGTGTGACTGGTTTGTTTTGATTGTGATCGCTTCTCAAAACATGTCGCGCTGTTTTGTGCAGTGCAATGGATTGGTTCACCCGAGCTACCTGGAAGGCAGAGCGCGTGATCGAGCGCTCATGGTAGAGAATGTCCGCCAAGGGGCGACTTCTTAATCTGCGCATACCCTGCCAGACGCCGTGTGAGGCGCCGAGCGGTGTCAGGCTGCGTGCAACTACACAGTCCACGCCATCGATACTCATGACCACTTCTCTGACCCATACCGGACTCCTCACGGGCTTTTGCAGGCAGCGGGCCTCGTCCCTTGTCAGTCCAGCAGAAAACTCCCTGATGATACGCAGCTTAAGTGTGCCAAGCGCGCGCAAACCTGCTGTCAAGGGGCCAGGTCGCATCAGCCAATGCTTTTGGCGAATCTGCAATGATGCGGGAGGGGTCAGGCTCCAGCAGCTGTGATCGGGGTGAGGCGACATCAAATCTTCCGAAAAACCCCGCAGGACACATCGGGGAGGGCATCAAGAGTTGTATTATCGCAAGTTATGGAAAAAGTTCGTATTTCAAAATTACTGGCAGAGCGAGGGATTTGTTCTCGCAGAGAAGCCGACACGTATATCGAGCGCGGCTGGGTCAAGGTTGATGGCGTGGTTGCCACCCTGGGCGAGCGCGCCTTACCTTCACAGACAATTACCCTGGATCGTTCTGTTTCTACGCAGCAGACTGCGCTGGTGACTATTCTGGTGCATAAGCCCATGGGCTATGTGTCTGGACAGGCCGAGGATGGGTACACGCCTGCGGTGGCATTGATTCAAGCTCAGAATCGCGCTCAGAATGATCGTAGCCCGATCAGCTTCAGTCGATCGCATTTGCGCGGATTGGCTGTATCGGGGCGTCTGGATATTGATTCGACCGGATTACTGGTGCTTACCCAGGACGGACGTGTTGCTCGCCAACTGATTGGCGAGCATTCGGAAGTAGAAAAGGAATATCTCGTGCGCGTTGAGGGGCGCCTGTCGCCTGCAGGACTTGCGCTGCTCAATGAAGGGCTTTCACTGGACGGCAAAAAGCTTAAACGTGCCCAGGTGCGGTGGCAAAACGAAGATCAGTTGCAGTTTGTTTTGCGTGAAGGCAAAAAACGCCAGATTCGCCGGATGTGTGAACTCGTTGGTTTGAAAGTGATTGGTTTGAAACGCGTGCGAATCGGGCAGATTTCTCTTGGAGATCTGCCCGTGGGTCAGTGGCGTTTTCTCAGGCCTAATGAGAAGTTCTGAGAGAATTTAGTCCGCGAGATAGTCCAGTTTCCAGGCAGAACGGTCGTCCTGGCTCAGGGCTTTTTCAAGAAAAGGCAGCGTTTCTTTAAGTGCCGCCGCCAGCGTCCAGGGCGGATTCACAATAAACATCCCGCTGCCATGCAGACCCAGGCCATCAGCCGCTGTTTTATGAACCGTCAGACTGGCGTGCAGCCAGCTTTTAGCGCCCAGCTTTTCAAGCTGTCTTGGGAGCTCCTGTGCTTCACGGCGCTGAATCTGGGGGTACCACACTGCATAGCATCCAGTAGGAAAGCGTTGCATAGCATCCCGCACGGTATCCACAACACGTCTGTAGTCTTTTTTATCTTCATAGGATGGGTCGATCAACACAATTGCTCGTCGGCTCGGTGGGGGAAGGTGCGCTTTCAACCCGGCAAAACCATCGTCTGCGTATAGCGTCGCCTGCTTGAGCGTTCGACCGCCGCGTTGCTCCATATTGAGCAACAGAATTTCAGCTTCTGTAGGATGCATTTCAAAGAAGCGGAGTTTGTCTTGCTCCCTGCAGGTATCCAGGGCGATCCACGGTGAACCGGGGTAGATTTTTAACTCACCATCAGGGTTGAGCGCTTCAATGACATCCAAATATTCGCGTACGGCAATCGGGCAAGCTTTAGCCCCCCAGATTTTACCGATACCTTCGGCAAATTCCGTACGTTTTTGAGCCCATTGACCACCGAGATCGTAGAGTCCTGCACCAGCGTGCAAATCGATAAACCAGTAGGGAACATCCTTCTGGTTGTAGTAATTGATGATTTGCGTCAACACCGTGTGCTTAAGCACGTCGGCATGATTGCCCGCATGAAAACCGTGTCTGTAACTGAACAAAAAAATCTCCGTGGCAGGGTGGTATTACCCCGTAAACATCAAACCGGCGAAATCCGGTCTATCGCATCGGTAATGACTGCGTCAACGCCCCAGTTTAATAGCTCCTGCGCGCGCGCAGGTTCGTTAACGGTCCAGACAGCTAAACGATACCCCGCTTTATGCAAGGTAGTGACGGTTTCGGACGTGACAGACGTATGTTTCAGGTGGACAGAAACACAGGCTAACTCAGCAAGCAGTTGCTGCCAGTTTTCAGGTAGAACGTCCGCGATCAGCCCGCGTGGCAGTTCTGGAGCCTCGATCATAGCCGTCTTCAGGGAAATAACTGAAAAAGAAGACAATAAAGGCTTGAGAGAAGCACCCGCCCAGTCACGCTGGGCCTGGCGCGCAACCAGCTCGCCAGTCAGCACCTCCTGACCAGGGGTTGGCTTGATCTCGATATTGCTGGCTATTCCATTGGCCTGCGTATAGCGAGCAATGGCACGCAGGGTGGGGATCGTCTCACCTGCAAAAGCACCCGAATGCCAGCTGCCCGCATCCAGTTGTAGCAGCTCACCCAGAGAGTAATCACCTGCAACGCCTGTGCCGTTTGTCGTTCGCTCAAGTGTGGTGTCATGAAGCAAGATTGGCTGGTGATCACTCGTTAACTTGACATCAAATTCAACCATCCTGAAGCCACATGCATAACCGCTACGCATGGCGCCAAGCGTGTTTTCTGTT
>JAUSCY010000129.1 GCA_030650995.1 Sheuella sp.
AGAAACTTTGAAAATTACCGTCTGAGGGTCTTGGCCCACTGCGGTTGGAACGGCGTATTTAGCCGTGTTTGATGGATACTACTATTTTATGAATACTGGTCATCCCCCGTTAATGGGGTAGAGCCTAAACACACAGCTTTAGAAACGATAAAACCTGCTTTAAGCAGGTTTTATTGTATTAGTGGTGCCCTCTGAGAGATTTGAACTCCCGACCTTCGGTTTACAAAACCGCTGCACTACCACTGTGCTAAGAGGGCAACGTGTGAATGAGAAAAAGCTCAACCTCATACAGACAGGCGATATTGTAAAGGAACATTGCCGCGTTGCAAAATCGGCCTGTATATCAAAGCTTTTGAATGCTTTATGTCTGAGACTTGGTCAATGGACTCAGGGCGTAAGGGTTTATTTGTTAAGATTATGAAATTCATTAGTTATTTCAAGTATTTGGAGCAAGAATGAGTCTCGCAAACGTCCCCCCGGGCAAAAATCTTCCTAACGATTTCAATGTCGTCATCGAAATTTCAGCCAATGCTGATCCAATCAAATATGAAGTTGATAAAGAGTCGGGCGCATTGTTTGTCGACCGTTTTATGGGTACGGCCATGCACTACCCTTGCAACTATGGCTACATTCCACAAACTATCGCTGGCGATGGCGATCCAGTTGATGTGTTGGTGATGACCCCTTTCCCAGTTATACCTGGCGCTGTAGTGCGCTGCCGCGCCCTTGGCATGCTTAAGATGTCCGATGAAGGCGGTGAGGACGCCAAACTGTTGGCAGTCCCTGTAGACAAGCTACTGCCTCTCTATAGCCATATCAAAACACTGGCTGATGTCTCCGAGCTCACACTAAAACAAATCCAGCACTTCTTTGAGCACTACAAAGATCTCGAGCCTGGAAAATGGGTCAAGGTAATTGGCTGGGGCGATATCGCCGATGCGCACAAAGAAATTACCGATGGCCTCAAAGGCTATCAGGCAGCACACAAGGCTTAAATAGCCCCTAACTCCTAACTGTGAGGGGTTTCCTGTTCAGGAAATTCCATCTCCAGGAGAATCTGGTCAGGACATTGAAGCAGCAGCCTGATGTCCTGACGCAGACTTACATAGACTGACGCAACAACGCTGCGTAGTCTTCTGCCGTGGCTATGCGTGGATTCGTCAGGTGACAGTGATCCTTCAGCGCCAACTCGATCGCTTTAGGAAACATATCTTCAGTGACCCCCATCGCTGCCAGCCCTAAAGGCAAGCCTAGACGCTGATTCAGCGCTTTGACGGCTGGCGCAACCTCATTGGCCTGCGCTACCCCGATGGTTTGTGCCAGGCGCTCAAGCTTTTTAGCTTTCTGCATGGACTCAACACTTGCGTTGAATGTAATCACAGCGGGTAAGAACATCGCGTTCAGCGTGCCATGGTGCAGACGCGGGTTGATTCCACCTAATGCATGGCTCAGACTGTGGACGGCTCCCAGGCCCTTCTGGAAAGCTAACGCGCCTTGTGTGGAGGCGCTCATCATATTCAGGCGCGCTTCACGGTCGTGCGGAGTCTTAGTCGCACGCTCAATATGCGCCCAACCGCGCCAGAGTCCATCCAGGGCAATGCCTTCTGCGGGGAAATTCAGTGCCGGAGACATAAATGTTTCAAAACAATGCGTGATCGCATCCATACCTGTCGCTGCCGTGAGCATCGCAGGCAGGTCAAATGTCAGCTCAGGGTCACAGATTGCAACTTTCGGCACAATAAATGGGGACAGGATTCCGACCTTGCGACCATCAGCGAGGATGAGCATCGCGCCACGGCCGACTTCACTGCCAGTACCTGCAGTAGTCGGGATAGCAATCACAGGCGCGGTCGCCGCAGTAATCCGCGCCACACCACCCTCAACAACAGCAAAGCTTTTGAGTTCGCCAGCATGTGTCGCCATCACGGCGACGGCCTTGGCGAGATCCATGGCAGAACCACCACCAACGGCGATCAAACCATCATATTTACCAGTGCGGTAGAGCGTGAGGGCATCGAGTACTGCAGCCTCATGAGGATTAGGGGGTGTCTGGTCGTAGATACCTACGTCGTCTTTGTTTTTAAGTTGCGCGAGAACGCGGTCAATAATGCCTGCAGCACGCACGCCTGCATCCGTCACAATCATCGGACGCTTCAGGCCCAAACGATCACATTCACCCTGCAAAAGGGCCACAGCACCAAAATCTAGCTGAATTTGTGTAATGTAATTAATCAGTGCCATCTGTATGATCTCCGTGATGTTTAAGTAATTTATTTCGTTTGATCATAAATCATTCTGAGTAAACATTTATGCGCACATCAAAATTGCGGGAGTAGAATTTACGTTTCCCTCAGGAGAATCTCTTTGGCCTACGCGACGCGCACTACGCTATTTGCACTCTCTCTCAGTTTCACCTTGTCGATCGCTTTAGGCGCAACAGTTCAAGCTCAGGGTTTGAAACCAAACACAGGCAGTTTTGGTAGTGGATGGCAAGTCGGTGGCGCAGGCGGAGCTGAAACCGGCTATCGCACGCCAGGCGCTACAGGAAGCTACACAAGCCCCTCTGCAGCCCCGGGCAGCTACTCTGAAAGCTCGGGTTCGTCTGGTGCAAGCAACTCCAGCTCGGGCAGTTATGGCTCTGGCTCTACTTACAGCAGCCCATACAGTGGCAGTACATCCCCTACAACCGAGCCACCCGCAAACAATAGCAGCCCTTATCCAGCACCACGCAGTGCGGGCAGTGGTTTGCGGACGCAATAAATAGCAGCGATAAATAGCGGTGATTTAAAAAAATAAATAAAAAAACAGGAGACAAAGATGGCAGGTGGTACACCCGGCATGAAGGCCCACGATGGCCTGTCTGCACTTGACGCGCGCTACGTAAGTATTGGAGAGATGCAGTGGGCACCTTCTCCCTTTGAAGGCATACAGACAAAAATTCTGTATTCAGACCCTGAGACGGGCTTATCCACTATTCTGTTCAAAATGGAGCCGGGAGCGATTGTCCCGGATCATATTCACACTGCGATTGAGCAAACCTATATGCTTGAGGGCAGCCTTGAAGATGATCAGGGCGCCTGCACGGCCGGCAATTATGTCTGGCGACCAGGTGGTAACCGCCATACTGCCCACGCACCAAATGGCGCACTGTTTATATCAATGTTCATGAAGCCAAACCAGTTCATGACCGGTACAAAGTTTTTTACTGAAGAAAAATAATTCAGTCCTCTGACCAGTTCATCAATTCAGCCAGCCGGTGAATCACCCACTCGGCCTCGGCGGCATTGACGCCTACGTCCGTCGCGGTCAGACCCTGATGCATGCGCTCAAGAACATCCGCCTCCGTGATACCTAGCTCCCAGAGCTTATTCGCAGCGGGCTCGGTGAGCATGCTGGCCAAATCCTCACAAAAATCATACCGCTCGTAAATATGTTCTTTGGTGGCGCTTGGTTTGGTTCGACCGGGCTCTACAAACAGGGCGATAAATGAGGGAGGAACGACGATCTGGTATTCATCGGTCATAGGGGATGTGACCTTTTTCTCAGCAGATATTTCTGTTTGATCATATTGAATTCCAGTGGATCTTTTTATCACAATGGATAAATTTGTCACTACAGTATATTGGCTTAACCATATACAAAAAACATTGGTTAAAAACATAGATGATTATGGAGATATGCCGCTATGCCGATTCCGGAGTCAAATGCCAAACAATTTTCTGTCACGCTTACTGATGGGGCGCGTCTTGCAGTCACGGCTCAGGGGACAGGCAAAGCCCTGCTCTGCATCAGCGGACTGGGCGGTACGGCTGGTTTCTGGAATCCTTGCATCCCTGCCCTTGCGACGACACATCAGACTATTTGCCTGGATCAGCGGGGTATAGCAGGTAGCACACGTGGCACGGCAGCATGCACGATTGATCAACTCGCAGAAGATTGCTTTACCGTGCTGGATGCCTGCGGTATCGACTCGGCCGTCGTGTTGGGACACTCAACGGGTGGCTGCATTGCACAGACAATGTCATTGACCAAGCCCGCACGGGTGCAGTCGCTAATCCTGAGCGCGACCTGGGCTCGCCCGACCCGCTATATGCAAGAGTTATTCAAACTACGTCTTGCTTTGCTGGAAAATAATCCTGTGCAATACGCAAGCTCGGCGGTGTTTCTCTCTTATGAATCCAGCTGGCTCAACGCTAATTGGTCTGTTTATGAGTCTGCTCTTGCCGGAGCGCCGCGCGCGCCCGCTGTTCAACAGATTATTCAGGAAAGAATCAGCGCCTTGATTAAGTTCGATCGCAAGGCTGAGCTCGCACAACTGACAATGCCTTGTTTGATTCTCGGCGCCCGGGATGACCTGATGATCCCGAGCTTTCTTCAGGAGGAACTTGCTATTTCGATCCCCGGAGCTGAGTTACGTCTACTCAATTATGGGGGACATTTTTTTCCAATCACATACACCGAAAATTTTTTACAAGAAATAACTTCCTGGTTAAGTACTCACACCAATTTGTATATTTAAAACCTATTAAGAATATGACCTCAATTAAGATCTTTCGATAGAAATGCCTAATCTATGTTGTCACCAGTCATTCTTTCTCTGATAATCGATCGATCAGCATCGATTAATTTTTTACGGAAATCACAACAATCATGATCAAGGCAGCAATCGTCGGAATGGGCCACTGGGGCCAGAATCTGGTTAAAAGTGTTCAGGGTGTGAGTACCAGCATACAGTTCGTCGCAGGTGCCACACGCACACCTGCAAAGGCTGCAGACTTCGCCCAGCAGCACCACATCAAAATGGGTGATAGCTACGAAGCATTGCTCGCAGATCCAGAAATTGACGCGGTAGTACTCGCAACGCCACATTCGATGCATACCGAACAGATTGTCGCTGCCGCGCAAGCCGGTAAACATGTATTTTGTGAAAAACCTCTCGGCTTGGATAGTGAGAGTGCCAAACGCGCAGCCGATGCGGCGGCGCAGCACAACATCGTGCTTGGCGTTGGTTACAACTGGCGCTTTCAACCAGCCCTCCAGGAAATCAAACGCATGATCGATGATGGTCGCCTTGGAAAGGTGATGCACATCGAAGGCAATTTTTGCGGGCCGAGCGCCTATCGCTTTCCACGTGGCCACTGGCGTCATGAGGGCGATGAGTCACCGGCAGGTGGTATGACAGGTCGAGGTGTGCATGTGATTGACGCCATGATGTATCTGGCGGGTCCGATTGACCAGGTCACGGCACAGAGTTTTCGTATCGCCCAGGACTTTGGCTCCGACGATACGACCTCGATGTTGCTGCATTTTGCAGGGGGATCGACAGGCTATCTGGGTACCGTCATCGCAACAGCAGAAACCTGGCGTATGCAGGTCTTTGGTTCAAACGGATGGGTTCAGGTGGGTGATGTGGAGCATTTGAATACGTGGGATCTGACAACCTGCATGATCGATCGTAACAACGTGACAAACAAACAGCGTCCTGTGACAACGAGTTTCCCTGCAGTCAGCACTGAGCGTGCGGAGCTTGAGCACTTTGCCGCGTGCATCGCCAATCGTCAGGCGATTGTGACGCCTGACGGCGATGCTGTGCGCAATGCCGCGGTACTCGAAGCAATCATTCAGTCTGCAACGACTCACACAACCATCAAGCTCGCTTAACCCCGCTGGAGGGTTTCAATCATGCATAGTGAAAAACGTATTTCCTTGCGTAAATTATTACCAGGACTATCCGGTTTGGTTTTGAATGCGATCGTGACGGGTGCTTTGATTTGTGCAGCGCCTGCACAATCCGCAACCCCGGGAGAGTCTGACTATCCCAACAAACCAATTCGCGTGATTGTTCCCTCACCTCCGGGCGGACCACCGGACTTACTGATGCGCGCAATCGCCCCCAAGCTCACCGCCTCGCTTGGTCAGACCATCATTGTTGAGAACAGACTCGGTGCGGGTGGTCTAGTAGGAACCGCTTATGTTGCGAAACTTCCTCCCGATGGCTACACCTGGTTGTTTACGACCGCCTCACACACGAATATTCCGCCGTTTAATGAGAATGTTACCTACGATGCGGTTAAAGACTTTACGCACGTATCACTGGTTGCACAAAACTTCGGCCAGGCTCTTGTAGTACCAGCAGACTCCCCCGCTAAAACCTATCAGGATCTGATTGCGCTGGCAAAAAAGAACCCTGGCAAACTCACTTACGCACACGCCGGGCTCGGCACTGCAAGTCACATTCCTGCCGAGGTCATGAAAACCATGACCGGTACGGATATTCTGGCCGTACCTTATAAGGGTGTGGCCGAAGCGACCAATGATGTGATTGCAGGTCGGATTGATATTTTTTTTGTTGGCACACAAATAGCCTTGCAACATGTCCAGAGCGGTAAGCTTCGCGTACTTGCGCTGACTGGCGCCAAGCGCTGGAAAGGTATGCCGGATGTACCAACATTGCAGGAGCTTGGTCTCAATGGTTTTAACGTTGTGAACTGGTTTGGCTTGTGGATGCCCGCCGGTGTGCCGACTCAGATCGTCTCACGCGTCCAGGGTGATATTGTTAAGGCGATTCAAGACCCGGAAGTCATGAAACAGTTTGATACGCTAGGCCTTGAAGGCATTGGAATGCCATCGGCAGATTTTGCGAAATTTGTCGTAAAAGAAGCTGCAGCTGCACAGGACATCGCGCGTAGAGTCGCTCCCGCAACGCCTACAACCCCTCCAACAGAGAATAAAAAATGAGCACGCCCGAAATGGAACCCTGGCAATGGCCTGAAGATCACTGGCGCGGGATCGTCAATCGTGTGCGCGCCGGCCGCACGCTCAAGCCCAGACTCTGGCCCGATGGTGCACGTTGCGCTGTCGCCATCTCGTTTGACTCGGATCATGAGACCAACGAATTACGAGAGGGTGGAGACTCCCCTGGCAAGCTATCTCAAGGTCAGTACGGTAACCGCCAGGGTGTACCGCGCATCCTTGACTTGCTTGGTAAAAATGATGTGCCTGCAAGTTTTTTTGTACCCGCAGTCACGGCATTGCTATATCCCGATGAGCAGCGCCGGATTATTGCCGAAGGTCACGAAATCGGCATCCACGGCTGGATACATGAGCGTAACTCTGTTCTCCCGATTGAGGCCGAACGCGACCTGATGTTGCGCAGCGCGGATGCACTGGAAAATATTTCTGGCGTACGTCCTGTCGGGATGCGTACGCCTTCCTGGGATTTCAGTCCCAACACCTTAGCCCTGACAAAAGAACTCGGTCTGATCTATGACTCTTCGTTAATGGCCGATGTGGATTGTTATGAACTCATGCTCAATGGTGAAAATACCGGTGTGATTGAGTTACCTGTCGAATGGATACGCGACGATGCGGTTTATTTCAACATGAACCGTTTTTCAGGATTGCGTCCGCATACCGCACCAACGGCGGTTTTCGATATTTTCAAACGCGAGTTTGATGCGGCTTACGCCGAAGGCGGCCTGTTTCAACTCACCATGCATCCGCACATTATCGGCTACCGCTCAAGACTATGGATACTTGAAGAATTGATTCGCCATATGCGCAGCTTGCCTGGGGTATGGTTTGCCACACATGCAGATGTTGTGCGTTACGCTAAAACACATAGCTGATATAAAGACCCTGCTTATCGCGCCGCCGGGGCAGATCACCAAGCATTCAAAAACCGAGAACATGCCATGATTGATAACTTTTCAAATTCACAGATCACACGCAAGGAAGTCATCGTCACCAAAGGCGGCGTAGTAGCCGCCCAGCACCGACGCGCCGCTGAAGTGGGTGCCGCAGTGCTTGAGGCCGGTGGCGATGCTGTTGATGCCGCAATTGCGACCTCCTTTGCACTCGGCGTGGTTGAGCCCTGGATGAGCGGTCCGGCTGCGGGTGGCACGATGGTGTTGTGGAGAGCAAATGAAGCGCGTGCGCACGTGATTAACTTTGGCTGCCGCTCACCCCGAGAACTCAATCCTGCTCACTACCCTTTAAGTGGTTCAGGTAAATCTTCAGACTTGTTTCCCTGGCCCGCTGTAGTTGAGGACCGCAATGTCATGGGCGCGACAGCAGTGGCTGTGCCGGGTGTTGTATCCGGCATGGACCTTGCACATAAAAATTTCGGTAAATTAGCCTGGCGCGAGCTTGTTACACCCGCAGCAAAACTTGCCAGTGAGGGTTTGATCGTAGATTGGTACACCTCGCTGGTCATCGGGGCGAATGCACGCGTACTATCGCAGGACCCAGACTGTGCGGCCTTATTTCTCGAGGATGGTCAGTGGCCAATCGCTGGTGACTGGACCGCCCTGAATGATCGGCATCTGAATCAGAAAACCTTTGCCCAAACGCTTGAGCAAATAGCGGAATATGGCGCTGAAACTTTTTACACTGGTGATGTCGCACATGCGCTGGTGCGTGACGTGCGTGCAAAAGGTGGCTGCCTATCGCTTGAAGACCTCGCCGCATATCAGGCGGAAATGGTTGATCCATTAACGATTGCCTATCGGGGCGGCCGGGTATTTGCAACGCCCGGCCTGACGGGCGGACCGACCTATGCGCGTGCGCTGGAGCTTCTTGCCAAAGAGCTCACTCCTGCCAAAGGCATACCCGGCGCATCGACCTATGCAGGTTTCACACGTGCGCTTGATGCAGCATTCAAATTACGATTTGAAAATATGGGTGATCACGAATCTCCCGCAGCGCCAGGGTGCACAACGCATTTCAGCGTCGTTGACCGGCACGGCAACATGTGCTCGGTCACGCAAACTTTGCTATCTATTTTTGGCTCGCGTGTCGTGTCACCTTCGACCGGTTTGCTGCTGAACAACGGCATCATGTGGTTTGATCCGGAGCCCGGCAAACCCAATTCACTGGCACCTGATAAGCGTTGTCTGGCAAATTATTGTCCGGTGATTGGTCAGGACGATACGGGTCGATTCTTTGCAATTGGCGCCTCCGGTGGGCGCAAGATTCTTGGTTCAGTGATGCAACTGAGTTCATTCATTATGGATCACGGTCTCACACTTGAGCAGGCGTTCCATCAGCCTCGTATCGATATTAGTGGTGGCGCAAAAGTCATTGCGGACCGCACACTGCCTGCTGAGGTCATGGAGGCGCTCGCGCAGATCATGCCTGTTGCCGTTGCACGCCGAAACCCCTACCCTTATGCGTTTGCCTGTCCTGCGGGCGTCATGCGTGATGGTGACATGAACATGGGTTGCACCGAGATCATGTCACCCTACGGTGATGCAGTCAGTGAGCAGCTTTAAGATTCAACTCGGCCCACTTGCCAATACGTAGCAGTGTCGCATCCTGACGATAGGGTGCGACCAGCTGCACGCCCAGTGGCAGACCTTGCTTGTTTGTGCTGACTGGCAAAGTTAATGCGGGTACGCCCAGAAAGCTCCATAGCGCACAAAAAACTGGATCACCTGTCGAACCTAGCCCTTCAGGCGCGGCGCCTGTTGCGGGCACCGTCAGGATTGCGTCGTAGCTCTTAAGGACTTGAGTAAATTCTGCACGTAATTTTTTCTGTAAATTACGCGCATATAAATACTCCATCGCGCCGCGTAATTTTCCATGCGTAACCAGATCCTTGATATGCTGAGTCACGCGTTCAGGAAAGAGTTTTACGTGCTCTTCATGCACGGCGCCACCCTCGGACTCAAGCAGGCAAAACAATGCGTCGATGCCTGTCCAATAGACCTCAGGCAAAGAAAACTCTTCGACGACAGCGCCCGCCGCACGTAACTTTTCTATCGTCTGCGCCATCACCTGCTTTTGTTCGTCGGTGAGACGATCATCAAAGGGCGTTTTCAACATAGCCAGTCTGGGCGAAGTGCTTGGTGTCAGACCTGAATCCTGATCCATCGCGACCGCTGGTAAAACAATACTGTCATGTTCATCTGTCGTTGTATTGCGCAACAAATTGAATGCGAAAGCGGCATCGTC
Source organism: Sheuella sp. (assembly GCA_030650995.1). Lineage (GTDB taxonomy): Bacteria > Pseudomonadota > Gammaproteobacteria > Burkholderiales > Burkholderiaceae_B > Zwartia. Next base: position 9,955 of record JAUSCY010000129.1, read on the forward strand.
AACAGAGCGCGTTAAAAATCCAACGTGATCAAGAGAGGACGAAAAAGGAAAAACATCCTGACGCGGGACGGCTCCAAAACTCGCCTTGAATCCAACGATGCCGCAATACGCTGCGGGTCGTATCACTGAACCAACGGTCTGCGTACCTAAAGCAAGCGGCAAAATTCCTGCAGCCACCGCAGCGGCCGAACCACTTGAAGACCCACCAGGGGTATGCAAGGAATTGCAAGGATTAACGGTTAGTCCAGGACCACGCCAGGCGAATTCGGTAGTCACCGTCTTGCCAAATACAGCACCTCCCAACTGACGGATACGGGTCACGATAGGTGCGTCATGCGAGAGCATCTGATCAACATAAATAGCAGAACCATTGGTCGTCGGTAGATCCTTGGTTGCCACCAGGTCTTTGACGCCAATGGGAATGCCCTTGAACGCGCCATCTTTTGCAGGCAATTCGGCGAGCAGCGCCTTTAAAGGCATGCGGGAAACGAAGGCATGTAATGACGGCTCAAGCGCATCGGCTATTGCAGCACATTGACTCAGATAGTCAGCGGCAGTTAATTCGCCGGACTGGATTGCTCGACTCGCGTCAAATAAACCGAGTGGGAGTGTAGTTCTAAGATTTTGCATTTCTTATCTCATCATTCATTCGTAAAAAATCTGCCGAGTCAGATCGCTATCTGTAGCTTACCTCTCACAACAGAATATAGTCACGTAATAAACACGTGTTTAGAATAAACTTTGTACTTAAACGTTTTCTTGAGGCAACGATGTACAACCCAAAGCATTTTGAGCAGCAAGATGCTGCGGTCATCACTGAACTAATCCAAAACTTTCCTTTGGCTGCGCTCGTTACGCAAAACAATGGGGAGATCGTTGCCAATCACATTCCTTTTCTGCTCGAAGGTCAGATCGCTGTGGGTTCAAGGCTAATCGGTCATGTCGCCAAAATGAATCCCGTCTGGCAAGACACGTCGCCTGATGCTGAGTCGTTATTGATTTTTCAGGGCCCGAGCGCCTACATCACACCCAACTGGTATGCCTCCAAGCAAGAAAATCACCTGGTCGTACCAACCTATAACTACGCTATGGTGCATGTCTACGGCAAGCTTGTCGCCTCGCATGATGAGCAGGTCAAACGCGTAGTCGTGGAGCACCTCACCAACTCAATGGAAAGCATGCGCCCAAATCCGTGGAGCGTCTCCGAGGCCCCTGCCGACTATATTGAAAAAATGCTGGGCGCCATTGTGGCAATTGGACTCACCGTCACGCGCATCGAAGCGAAATGGAAAGTCAGTCAGAACCGTCCTGCGCGTGACAAGGAAGGTGTTGCCAGTGGCCTGATGCACAATGCACTGGGCGAAGATGATCAGAGAATGGCGCGCATGGTGCAGACCGGCTCTGGAATTGGTCGCAACAAGGCCTGAGTCACTTGCATAACCACTTACTTAACCACTTTGCTTAACCGCACTGCTTAACTACCCTGCTTTTCTAAAGAACCTCCAGGTTTTTGCGTGCAATCAACTGTTGCGCGCAATAACAACTTGTCTTCCTGGTGGTCGGCGGGGTAAATAGAGTCTTTGACTAGACAACCCGAGACGATTTCAATCGCCTTGATTTGACGTGCTTTTTGTTTATCCAGGTCGGATGAGAACAATCCGCCCTGTTTACCGCCAAAAGCTTCCCATTGATTATTACCGAGCGGCAATACGCTGACCTCGCGCTTATCCAGCACTACAACATGTTTTTGAACATCTCGGTGGTAGTAGACCGCACTGCTCTGACATCCCGTCAGGAGCACCGCGACCACGAGCGTTGCCAGAGTTTTCATTTCTTTCTGTTCCTTGGCGCTGATCAATGTGCCGCGCTTTGATATACGATTCAATATTAACCCAGCACAGCCACACAGACTGTGTCGTAGAAGACTGACAAATTAAATAACGAGGCAATCAACATGACTGAAGGCGTACTGCACATCCCATCCCTCAAGGGCAAGGTATCAGATGCTGAGTGGCAAGCACGGGTCGATCTCGCTGCCTGTTATCGTCTGGTGGAGATCTACGGCATGGCCGACATGATCGCAAACCATATATCCGCCCGCATACCTGGCGAAGATGGCACCTATCTGATCAATCCCTACGGCATGATGTACGAAGAAATCAATGCTTCGTGCCTGTTGAAAGTCGATCACCATGGCAATATCCTTACCCAACCGGATTTTGGAACATTGAATTACGGCCTGAACAAGGCTGGGGCTGTGATCCATAGCGCCGTTCACCATGCGCGTCCTGATGTCGGCTGCGTCATCCATACACATAGCTGGGCATCAATGGCCGTTTCATCGCTTGAATGTGGTTTGCTGCCATTGAATCAGACTGCCATGCGCTTTCTTAAGATCAGCTATCACGACTATCAGGGCGTCGTTCTGGACGAGGCTGAACAAGAATCCCTGGTCAAGGATCTTGGCACGAGCGAAGCCATGATCTTGCGCAACCATGGGGCATTAACCGTTGGCCGCACGATTGGGGAAGCGTTCAACTGGATGCACCGCCTGGAGCTGTCCTGCCGCGCGCAGATCGGCGCCATGTCATGCAACACACCTTTAGCTGGCGTTTCACAGAAAGTCCTCGAGGAAACCTGGAATAACTATCAGCCAGGTACCCGTCGACCTTATGGGGTCATGGAGTGGCCCGCACTGTTGCGCAAGCTCGACCGCACGGATCCTTCGTACAAAAACTAAAAAACATTCGAGGCAGGAGACACTATGAATCGCAGAAAACTTCTATGCGCGTTGGCCATTGCTGCAGTAATGAACGCCGCACCAGCCACCGCACAAATTCCTGCCAGACCGATTACGCTTATCGTTCCATTTGCGGCAGGCGGCAATCTGGATCTGGTGGCACGGATCATCGCACCACCAATGGCTAAACTGTTAGGCCAGCCCGTTGTTGTCCAAAACAAAGCGGGTGCAGGCGGTGCAATCGGTGCGTCTGAAGTCGCACGCGCCGAACCTGACGGTTCAACATTGCTGGTCAGCACACCGAATGCGATTGTCGTGTTGCCAAAAATGGCGCCAACGACCTATGACATCAATAGCTTTGCCAGCGTAGGCCTGATTTCCTCCACGTCTCAAGTGCTGGTGATCAAAACTGACAATCCGAAATTCAACACGATGGCGCAGTTTCTGGCCTACACAAAAGCTAACCCGGGCAAAGTCAGTATTGCTCACTCAGGTATCGGTACGACAAATCATGTCGCTATCATGCAGCTTCAATCTGTTGCGGGTCTCGACATGAATATCGTCGCCTATAAAGGCTCAGGACCGGCAATTGTGGATTTACTGGGAGGGCAAGTTGACGTACTACTCGATCAGCTCTCAAGTTCGATCAACAATATTAAAGCTGGCCGTGCCTCAGCGCTGACTGTCCTTTCAAACGAACGCGACCCTCTCCTGCCGCAAGCACCAGGTACCAAGGAAATTGGTCTTGCTGCACTGGATGTGAGCACCACAACAGGATTGCTTGCACCTGCCAAAACACCGCCCGCCACCCTTGCCGCACTGCATGCTGCGCTGGAAAAAGTCCTGAATGACGAACAAGTAAAAGAGCAGTTGCTTAAAGTCGGCAGTACTGCGCGTCCCGGTCCTGCAAGCATATTTACGAATATGTTGATAAAAGAAGAGGGTCAGGCCAAAGCGCTGGCTGCTGCAGGCAAGCTCAAGGTAGATTAAACATGACACGCCAATGCCAGTTTCTGGAACACGACAAATATTTATCGCATAAAAGACGGCAAGTACTGATGCTCGGCGCATCAGCCGCCTTCGGTGGGCTGATCCAGCATCGCTCTGCAACCGCAGAGACCGCCGCCGACTATCCCGTCAAACCCGTCAAAGTTGTCGTGTCCTTTACTGCCGGGGGCACCACAGATGTCATCGCTCGCAGTGTGAGCCAGTTGCTCGCTGAACAATTCAAACAACCCTTTGTAATTGAAAACAAGCCAGGATCAGGCGGCAACATTGGTAATGAACAAGTCGCACGATCAACACCTGATGGCTACACACTGACTGTTGCTTCGGTCGGACCGATGGCAATTAATCCGACGTTGTTCAAAAATCTTAAATATGATCCGCTGACAGAGTTAACTCCCGTGATATTAATCGCGGATGTTCCAAATGTTTTAGTGATGAATCCCGACGCACCGATTAAAAATTTTGCGGAGTTTGTCGCGTTCGCCAAGGCAAAACCTGCAGGCACATTGAATTACGCATCGACGGGAGTAGGCACCTCGGCCCACCTGTCAAGCGTCATGCTGACGGATCGTATCGGCATTGAGGCGCAACACATTCCCTACAAGGGCGCTGAAGCACTCAACGACTTGCTCGCAGGCCGGATCGATTTTATGTTCGCCACCATTCCTTCCGTCATCGGACAAATCAAAGCGGGTAAATTGCGCCCACTGGCCGTCAGCAGTTTGCATCCCTCTCGCTCACTGCCCGGTGTGCCAACTGTTTCTGAAAGCGGCTATCCGGGCTTTGAAGCAGGCTCGTGGTTTGGCATGCTCGCGCCGGCCGGTACACCTCGCCCTATCATCGACAAGCTTAACGCAGCTGTAAAAGTTGCAATGATCAAACTTGAGGAGCGCTTCATTGCCGAAGGCGCAGATCCTGTCGGTGGTTCGCCCGAGGATTTTAAAAATTTCATTCAGAAAGAATATATCAAGTGGAAAAAAGTCGTGATTGATTCTGGAGCAAGTGCGCGATGAACATGACAAAGCAAGCGCCACGTATCTTATTATCAGAACATACGGCTCGAGAACTGGCCCCACAACTCACAGAAATTTTTGGGCCAGGCGGCTACACCCAAATCACAGCTAGTGACATTCACGCGGGCACGGCTGATGCAGATATCTGTTTTGTTTCCCGCGAGATCACCGGAAACTCAACCAAACAAAACATACTGCCTGACACGCAGTATTTCTATGATGCGCTTCGCGCATCCAAAACTCTGCGATGGATTCAAGTGCACTCCGCCGGCGCAGACCGCCAGGTTTTTCTTGACCTGATCGCGCGCGGCGTCACCCTCACCACCTCTTCAGGCGCGAGCGCCAGTCTGGTTGCGCAGACCGCACTGACAGGCTTGCTCTCGTTGTCACGACGTTTCCCGCAGCTCGCCGCTGCACAGCGCGCGCATATTTGGGCGCCTTTCTTTAAAACGGGATTGCCACCAGACCTTGAAGGTCAGACGGCGTTAATTGTGGGCTGGGGACCGATCGGTCAAAAGCTTGGCGCATGGCTCGGTGCACTCGGTTTAAACATCATCGTTGTCAGGCAATCTGCACAATCATCAGTCGAAGGTGCGCGCGTCATCGGCTTTAGTGATTTCGCCACCAACCTGCCCCAGGCAGACTGGCTGGTACTGGCCTGTCCATTAACGACTCAAACGACCAATCTCGTCAGCGAATACGCGCTCTCGTTAATGAAACCCTCTGCACACATCATTAACATCTCGCGCGGTGCCGTCATTGATGAGCCCGCCATGATTGATGCGCTTACCAACGGCCGTCTGGCGGGAGCATATCTGGATGTGTTTGCACAAGAACCTCTGGCCGCCGAATCACCCTTATGGGATTTGCCCAATGTGATCGCGACACCACATACCGCTGGCTTCTCGGATGGAATTTTGCAACGCATGTCGCAAATGTTTATCCAGAATTTAAAAAACTGGCAAGCTGACACACCACTATTTAACGTCGTGAACAAGTAAAGGGTTATTCGATCTCTTCGGAGGTCACGGCGATTTTTAATATGTGTTCGCCGCCACCGCGAATCACACCACGCAATGGTGAGACATCGCCGAAATCACGTCCGACAGCGAGCCTGACATGGCTAGACCCGGCGAGGACATTATTCGTCGGATCGAGCTCCAGCCAATTCCCCGGTGCATTCGGACAGTATATGGAGACCCATGCATGGGACGCATCTGCACCGCGTAACTTGACCTGCCCTGGTGGTGGCTTAGTCAGCAAATAACCACTGACATACTGCGCACTCAATCCTAGTGCGCGCATACATCCGATCAGGATATGTGAAAAATCCTGGCATACGCCGACCCTCTTGATGAACGCCTCAAGAATTGGGGTATGCACCTCTGTAGAGCCTGTAGAATATTTAAAATCACGATGTATCCGTGCACTTAACTCCATGCTGGCATCCGCGATATTCCGACGTCTGGTGAAAGACTGTAACGCGTACTCACGCAACTCTTTCAAACGTGGCACGTGCGGGCTTGGGAAAGAAAATTCACATGCCGGTAAGTATGCGCGGTCCAGTGCGTAAGCCAACGCTTCGCGCACATCCTCCCACTCAGGAGTCGCAGAGGCGTTGAAATCTTTATACCTGTCAAGCAAGTTAACGGTGGTCAGCGCGCGAACTTTTAACTCGGTATGCGGCGTAGACAAGGTAAAGAAGCTACGGATATTTCCAAAAGCATCTTTATTCTCAGAGTGATTGCTCGGTACGGGATCAATATCCACTTGTGTGGTGAGTACGCGCTGCCAGTCAGACGAAAATGGTTTGAGATAGGCGAGATGATGCGCAAGCTCAACCTCAGTCTCGTAGGTGTACAAGGTTTCGTGTTCGACCTGTATTTTTGTCATGATGCGAAATGCCTTTCTACGGCATGAGCAAAAAAGCGTCTGCTGATTTCATCAGAAAGCTGTGCGCCATAAGCGCCTGCTGCACGTACCATTTCTACTTGTTTGAGAACAGAGTCCTCTTCGAGATCAAACTCAGGCATGCCCGCGAGCAAAGCATCCCCATTGGGCAAGTGCGCGATTTCAACCCTCAGTGTTTCAAGAATACAGCCGAAAGAACGTGGGTTAGTCACATCTGCAATCAGCAAATCCATCAGTGCAGGAATATCCTGTTGCCGCTGATAACGCGTGCGATAAGTGATCGAGCTATCGAACAAAATGAGCAAGGTCTCAAAACCACGGGGCGTGTAGACCGCCGCATGCGCAAAAAACGCGGTGAGTATTTCACTGAGATTGATCAGGCGCTCAGCCAGTCGGCCAACGGTCAGCATATGCCAACCTAAATCGCGCGTCATGCGATCGGACTGAAACCCCACAAGCGCCACGAGTTGCACACCGATCAGATCCAGTATCTCAATCGTATCGATGGCTGAGCGTTGCGGTACACGCGCCACACGCGTACGACGAGGTTTGGCATCTGATACAGGGATGATTTTTGAGCGTTTTGGCACAGGATGGCCAAGCATTTTTTTCATTGCCTGGGCGATCTCAGCGTGCTCCGCCGGCAAGCGGTCACGTACTGCTTTAAGTGCGAACTCAAGCGCATCAATGTTATCAGTCAACCCCCTGACGCCTTTCTGTGTCAGCTGGCCGATCAGCGTTCGTCCAAACACTACGGCCGAGGAAGTCAGGCTAGGCGTGCCGCGCGGAATTAAGCCGTGTGCTTCACCCAGAGCGCTGACAGCATTGTTGAGCGCCGGCAAACTATCCTGCTGGTTGGTACTGACGAGCACCAGGGCCTCTTTGGATAACCGCACCATCGACTCACATCGTTCGGTATAGCGGCCTAACCAGAATAAATTTTCAGCAGCGCGACTCGATACCAGCTGCTGCGTCGCGGTCCAGCGAGGAATTTTTTCACGACTCGGCAGCATTGAATAGGTATCAACCGTCTGATCGGTCATCACCCAGGTATCAAGGGTGCTACCACCACTCTGTATCGATACGATGTGGGGATCGCCCTCAGCGATACGGGTCATGCCGCCCTGAAGCAGTTCCCATTCACCTTTTCCATTTGCTACCGCGTACACGCGCAACATGGCAGTGCGTGGCGCGATCCGGTCGCCTTGCCAGGTGGGTGCCTGAGAGAACGGCAAATAACTTTGTGTCGTGTAAAGATCTGGCTGCGTATCCATGCGGTCACGCCAGAGCTGCAGCGCCTCCGCACTCAGCAGACTACCGATTGCCGGCTCGAAATTCGTGCGCGGATCCGTAGCATATGTTGGCTTGATAACCTGCGTATGCAAGTCCGGGGAGATATCCTGCCAGGCAGCCGTCTCACCACACCACCATGTGTTTAAAGAAGGCATTTTCAGAGGTTCGCCCAGCAGGTGCTCACACATCGCCGGCAGAAATCCCTGTACGGCCGGAGACTCCAGAAAGCCCGTACCTAAAGCATTTGCCATGACAACATTACCCGCGCGCACGGCTTGCAATAAGCCAGGTACGCCCAGACTTGAGTCAGCACGCAATTCAAGCGGATCACAAAAGTCATCATCGAGCCTGCACAGCAATCCATGTATTTGTTGCAAACCTTGCATGGTTTTCAAATAGAGCTTGTCTTCCCGTACCGTCAGGTCGGCGCCTTCAACCAGGGGCAGCCCCAGATAGCGCGCAAGATAGGCGTGTTCGAAATACGTTTCGTTATACGGACCAGGCGTGAGCAAGGCAAAACGCGGCGTATCTTCAGTAATAGCCGTCGCAGCCTGATTCATTGAGTCTAGCAATCGCTTGTAACTCGATGCGATGTGCTGCACGCGCATTTCACGATAAGCCTCTGGAAACATACGCGAGATAATCAGACGATTTTCAAGCACGTACCCAAGACCTGATGGAGACTGCGTTCGCTGTCCGATGACCCACCAGCGTCCATCTGGTCCGCGCGCGATATCAAAAGCAACAACGTGCAGATAGATCCCGCTTGGTGGCTTTACGCCTTGCATGGCACGCAGATAACCGGGATTGCCTAGCACCAGCGCTGCGGGCAGATACCCGCCACGGATCAGGGACTGCTTGCCATACACGTCCTGCAAAATCGTATTCAGCAACTTGGCGCGCTGCTGCAGACTCGTTGCAATGTTGCGCCACTCTTGAGGACCGATCAATAAAGGTAATGGGTTCAGTGACCAAGGTCTGACCTGATCCTGGTCGTCGGCATAAACGTTATAAGTAATTCCATTTTGCTGGATGACTCGACTGATTGTTTCCCTGCTACCGGGCAAATCTTTCAGTCCAGATTCGCCAAGGTAAGAAAAAAATACTTTCCAGGCATCTCGTAATTCACCTTTGATATCCCGCAACTCATCGTAATGCCCTGATTTGGTCTGTGCGGTTAATTTTCGGATATGGGCAAACACCGACTCAAGCTTGACATCAGCGAGTCGGGCAGGATCGGGCATCGGTATTGAATCAGACGACATGGGCCAGGTCAAAAAATTAGTTACGGCGCATATCGAGTGTAAAGGGAAATTCCTGGCTGGGGGGCTGAGCGATTAACTGTATATTGCCAGGCGTGTGTTCTTGCCTGAAAAATCTTGCCAGTCGTCTGCTTTCTGCCTCGAAAGAGTTGACAGGCAACGTGTCGTAATTACGCCCGCCCGGATGCACAACATGATAGCGACAACCGCCCAGGGAGCGCGACAACCAGTTATCGACGATGTCGAACGTCAGCGGTGCGTCAACACCGATCGTAGGGTGCAGTGCTGAAGGTGGACTCCATGCTCGGAAGCGTACACCGATGACATACTCACCTTCTATTCCAGTCGGCTGCATAGTTGGTGCAATGCCGTTGACGGCGATCGCGTAACGATTATCCGTAAATCCTGATACCTTCAACTCAATGCGCTCTACCGAGGAGTCAACATAACGCACCATACCACCGCCCCCGCCCTCTTCACCCATGACATGCCAGGGTTCTAACGCTGCGCGCAGGGAAAGCTGGATACCGCGGACTTCGGTCTGACCGATGAGAGGAAACCGGAACTCAAGATGTGGAGCAAACCAGCTCGACTCAAAGGCAAACCCGGCACGATTAAGCTCAGCAATGACATCATCAAAATCCATATTGATGAACGTGGGCAACATAAAACGGTCATGCAACTGCGTTCCCCATCGGGTCAGACGCGTCTTACTCATGGGGCGATACGGTGTTTTCCAGAACCAGGCAACCAGCGCACGGATCAGCAATTGCTGCACCAGGCTCATTTCTGCATGGGGGGGCATTTCAAAGCCCCGTAACTCAAGCAATCCCAAACGCCCCGTCGGACCATCAGGCGAATACAACTTATCAATACTGAATTCGGAGCGATGCGTATTGCCCGTCACATCAATCAATATATTGCGTAAGGCACGGTCGATCATCCAGGGTGAGCAGCCACTCTCTGCCTGCATCTGGCGATCGATTTCCTGTAACGCAATCTCCAGTTCATACGTCTGATCATTACGTGCCTCGTCGACACGAGGCGATTGACTGGTCGGTCCGATAAACAAACCAGAAAATAAATATGACATCGAAGGATGGTTGTGCCAGAACGTCAATAAGCTCGCGAGCACATCCGGACGCCGTAAAAATGGACTATCTGCGGGACTCGCCGCCCCCATCACGAAATGGTTTCCACCACCCGTGCCTGTGTGTCGTCCATCCATCATGAACTTTTCGGTACTGAGCCGCGTCTCATGTGCGGCCTGATACAAGAATTCTGTATTCTCTACCAACTCATTCCAGCTGCTGGACGGGTGGATATTGACCTCGATCACACCAGGGTCCGGCGTGACCTGCAGCACTGTCAGTCGCGGATCACGGGGAGGTGCGTAACCTTCGATCACGACCTGAATGTCTAGCTTTGCTGCTGTTTGCTCAACCGCAGCAAGAAGCGCCAGGTAGTCATCCAGATGTTTAAGCGGAGGCATGAACACATACAGCATCGTGCTTTCTGGAGAACTGAATTCGAGCTTCGGACCGTTGGCGCGATGCGGATTTCGCACCTCTACCACCAGCGCAGTTCGCGTCAGGCCTGCGGCAGATTTAAATTTTTCTGGTGACGGCACTGTCGCGCTAAGAGGCACCCCTGCATCACCAGACTGCATACGTAAAGATGCTGCCTGGGTCAGCTCAGAAGAATGACTCAGAGGCGTTTGTGCCGCGAACGGATCCACCTCGATCTGATATGGATAGTCAGCCTTCGAGACCCATGGCAACGAATCCAGCGGCAAGCGATAACCCATCGCCGAGTCGCCTGGGATCAACAGCATCCTGTCGTCGCGTAAAAACCATGGTCCAGAGCGCCAGCGCGTTGCACCTGCTGCAGGTTTGTCTTCGCGCACAATCGGCAGCGCATAGCCCACGACACTGTCCAGTTTGTGCTCAAACACTCTGCGTAATCTGGCGCGCTCCAGCTCATCATCTAGCCTCGAGTCAAAGGGATCTACGTTGACCGGCAGGGTGCGCTCACGCCACATGTAGTAGAACGTATCCTCGTAGCCACTCTGGATATACTCGGCAGACAAGCCCAGTGTTTCAGTGAGCAAGAAAACAAAAGCGCGTGCATGCTCAACGGTGTAATGATGTTCTTCGCGCTCATCGGCAAATAAAGCTTGATTGTTCCAGCATGGCTGACCGTCACGACGCCAGTATGCAGACAGTGACCAGCGGGGCAGTTGTTCCCCCGGATACCATTTGCCCTGTCCAAAATGCAAAAATCCACCCATCGCATAACGATTCTGGAGTTTTCCTAGCAGCTCACAACCCAGCCCGCGTTTGGTCGGGCCCAGCGCCTCGGTATTCCATTCGGCACCATCACGATCCTGCGCTGATACAAAAGTGGGCTCACCCCCCATCGTCAGACGCACGTCCTGTTCGATCAACTGCGCATCGACTTCATGGCCGAGCGCCTCTATCCGGGCCCATTGTTGCGGCTCATAAGGCTTGGTCACACGTGGCGACTCATGCACACGCACAACACCCATTTGGTGCACGAACTCGACTTCGCACTCATCCAGCGCACCAGAAATGGGCGCAGCTGTGGATGGCTCAGGCGTACATGCAATCGGGATATGCCCCTCGCCCGCCAACAACCCGGACGTGGCATCAAGGCCTACCCAGCCGGCGCCAGGTAAAAACACCTCGCACCATGCATGCAAATCAGTAAAGTCACTCTCCGCACCCGTGGGGCCATCGATCGCCTCGACATCCGGCTTGAGCTGCACCAGATAGCCAGAAACAAATCTTGCCGCTAAACCATAGTGTCGAAATGCATGCACCAATAACCAGGCCGAATCGCGGCAAGACCCCGAACCCAGCTCAAGCGTTTCTTCTGGGGTCTGGACACCTGGCTCCATGCG
>JAUSCY010000002.1 GCA_030650995.1 Sheuella sp.
GCACGATTGCCGAAGGTATTGCAGTTAAAACACCTGGCGTGAAAACACTGGAAATTATTCGTCAGAAAGTCGATGACATTGTGCTGGTTTCCGAGCGTGATATTGAGTATGCGATCGTGACGTTGCTCGAAATTGAAAAAACTGTTGTAGAGGGGGCTGGTGCTGCAGGACTGGCTGCGTTGTTACACGCACAATCCATGGATGACACGCGTTTTGAGGGTAAGAAAATAGGCGTAGTGCTATGTGGCGGCAATATAGATCCGCTGGTACTTGGTGGTCTCATTGAGCGCGGCATGGTCAGAGCAGGGCGCCTGACGCGTATTCGCGTCAGTATTCATGATTTACCAGGCGCACTATCCCAGATCACTCAGCTCGTGGCCGATACGGGCGCGAATATTACGGAGGTGAGTCACCAGCGCGCGTTTACATCTCTGCCTGCACAGGATGTAGAGGTCGATCTGGTGATGCAGACGCGTGGGCATGAGCATGTCGATGAGATTCTGACAAAACTACGCGCTCAGGGATTTCGAGCGGTGCGAGGAGATTAAAAATGAAACTTTATATCGCTAACAAAAATTATTCATCCTGGTCATTGCGACCATGGGTATTGATGCGTGAAAAGGGCATCCAGTTTGAAGAAATCATTCATTCTTTTTCAGCGACAGATAATTTCGAAAAATTCAGGAATTTTTCGCCTACAGGTAAAGTGCCTTGCCTGGAGCATGACGGTCATGTCGTATGGGATTCGCTCGCGATTTGCGAATATCTTGCCGAACAATATTCAGGATTATGGCCAGAAAATATAGCCGCACGTGCATGGGCACGCAGTGCTTCTGCAGAGATGCATTCCGGATTCAATCATCTGCGCAATCAGTGTTCGATGAATTGTGGACTCAGAGTTGCGTTGAACGGTATTGATGACGGACTAACAACTGAGCTCGATCGACTTAATGAGCTTTGGTCAGAGGGCCTGACCAGATTTGGTGGGCCTTATCTAGCAGGTCAGAAATTTGGAATTGTTGATGCGTTTTATGCACCTGTTGTATTCAGAATGCAGACCTACTCCTTAAAACTCGGTGATCAGGCCCAGGCGTATGCGGATCGCTTGCTGGGTTTGCCTGCCATGCAGCAATGGTATGAGGATGCTCTTAAAGAAACTACGCGTGAGGAAAATCATGACAAAGACTCTCTTGCTTATGGACAATTAATGAGTGATTTGAGAGCGTCGTAGTGTCCGGATTTGAGTAAAGTTATTTCTTTTTCCAAATATTGAAATCTTCCCAGCCGCAAGGGAAATCCATCTCAACTAATCTGATAGCGTATTTTTTAGCTAAGTTTTTAAATATTTCTCGCCAATTATTTTTTGGACATACAACATCCATGAAATAAATAAGAATAACTAGAGTGTTGTAAATTTTCCGTGAGTTTTTCTTGCACTGCGATGCAAGTGTTGATGGCTTTGTGCGAGGAAGTAAAGGCGTGATTGTGAATTCTCGGTTCCACAATCTGCTGTGATGTGCACAAATATTTCTTATCAATGAAAGATGTCTTAGCCATGACTCAAGAACCTTCTCGTCAATCAGGTATGCGTCAGCTATCGCTCTTCTTGTTGGCATGGGTTTGAGATTGTTATACCAGCGCGATAGGAGCCCTAGTGACATCACCTCGCAGACAGCCCAAGTTGCTGGCAAAGCCTCATTGTATTTAGACTTGAGATGCTTAATAAACGCCTCGTCAGATCGATTGATTTCATTGGAAAGTTTATCTAAATTTCTTTCCCATAAATCTCGTTTAACAGAAAGATCATGATCTAAATGTGCATGAGGCCCGTGATGGTGGGCTAAGTGGTATGCCCATTGGCTTCTTACCGAAACTTCGATTCGTTCGATCGCATCTAATACTAAAAGTCTAAGCTCACGGTCAAAAGCATAAAGATTTAAAACTTCAGAAAACCTAGTGTCTGATTTGAAAGCGTGATTTTTATGGTTAGTTTGGAAGGGAATCCAATATGCACTAAGGCGATAATAGTTTACATGCTGCAGTAGAAATTCTGTTTCTATTGGACCTTCAATAATCATTCCACGGTTTTGTAGTAAAGAAATTTGCTGTGCATAAGTTGTAGGTTTTTTTTCAAAGGGAGACCTCACTATCGACACATACTTATTCCTGAATGCACATAACAAAAAAGTAACCCGCCGGTTTGAGGGTACGCAATTGCGCATAGCCTTGGCGGGTTTTGTTAAATGAATTTTAACGCTTTAAATTAAGTGTGATCTGGTATTGCCTTGTAATAAAGTAAGAGATTTGTAACTTTTAATTTCGACGTAAAACCAGAAGTCTTAAACCTCTAATTTGTTACAAAATAAACGCACTCTACGGATTGAAGTTTAGTTCGGTGAGTAGTTAAAATTAAACAATGGAAACCAGATTGACTCGCTTAGAAGCCATTGTCCCTACTCTTGCAACAAGAGAGGATTTGGTTTGCCTCGAAAATCGTATGAGCGCTTCTATTAGTAGGGTCGAGACGACCCTGCGTAGTGAAATGACTAAGCAAACCTGGCGCATTATTGCTCTGTTGGCAGGATTACTGCCATCGCTATTTGCTGCAGCAATTTATGTCACGAGATATGCTTAGTTGGATTTCACAAATAGCCTATAAAGGTGCAAACCCCAGTTCCTGACGGAAACGGTTTTTGATATACACACCATCTCTTGAGGGTAGTGCTCGAGGCAGGTCGTCTGCTTTCACAAAGATCTGTGCAAACGTGACACCCGTACGTTTGTGAATGCTGTCTGTGACTTTGGCGACATCTTTAGCGTCGTGCACTTCGAAAGAATTTTTAATCCCGCAAGCACGTGCAACAGCTGAGAAGCTAGTGCCCAGACTGGTATGGCTACGTTGCATCCCGGTTTCGCCGAAGTGACCGTTATCCAGCACGACGATCGTCAGATTCTTCGGTTGCTGGGCACTGATGGTAGCCAGTCCGCCGATTCCCATGAGTTGTTCGCCGTCACCTGTAACAACGATCACTTGCTTTTCTGGCTGTGCCAGAGCCAGACCGAGGCCAATCAGCGCAGCTCCGCCCATCGCACCCCAGAGGTAAAAGTTTTTGTTCCTGTCGCCCGCAGCAAACACGTCATAGGTCGGTGAGCCCAGTCCAGTCACGACGAGTGCGTCGGGAGACTGCGAGAGTAATTCTTTTACAAAGTCACGACGATTAATCGTCGCTGATGTCGTATCACGTAATGTCATATTCGTTCCTTAGTTGCGGATCCACTTCTTGCGACCGATCAGGCTTTGCGACAGCAGCACGGCTACTTGTTCGCCACCCTCAAAAGCTGCATCCAGCGCAGCACTGACGATGTCTTCGACTTCGTCGGCACGTTCGGCTCGCAATACGGTGATGCCCATCAGCTCCATGGAGCCTTGTGTGGCCTTACTCATTGGCACCTGCCAGGGATTGAATTCGGCGTATTCGCCACGCATTGTCACCAGGCTCAGGAAAGGAAAGCGGCAGCTTTGCAGCAGTGACATCATGTTGATGCAATTACCAACTCCGCTGCTTTGCATCAGCAGTGCGGAGCGTTCGCCACCGAGCCAGGCACCGCTGGCAATCGCCACACCTTCTTCTTCTGTGGTGAGAACGATGCCACGCATTTCTGGATCAGCGTGAATGCGTCGGATCACGTGGGCGTGACCTGCATCAGGTACGTAGGAAACTTGACGGATTTTGCCCTGTTTAAGAACATTGAAAATGTCTTCCTGCCAGGGTGAGTGTGGCTGCTCTTCGCTCATGTTGAGAACTCAGGTAGTTAATTAAGCCGTCATCATATTTTGTAATGAATCTTTAAGTAAAATAAAAAATACTGATTGAATGTATCAGTATTTTTTATAACACAAAGATTACTCAGCCCAGTTTTCTAGCTTAAGTTTGGGTACCTTTGAGAATTCCCTGAGGTTATTAGTCACGAGTCGCGCATCAAGGCATAACGCATGTGCTGCGATCATTGTGTCAAGCGAACCAATTGGTTCGCCTCGCTTTTCCAAGTCGCTGCGTAAATCTCCATAGACCCAGACGCATTTTTCATCAAAAGGCATGATCTCGAAAGGTGCCAGAAACATCTCGAGTGCTTCGCGGTTTTTTTGAGAACCGCTTTTTGTCACGCCATAGGCGAGTTCGGATGCAACTACACTGGAGAGCCCCAAGTCACCAGAGCGATATTGTTGAAATTGTTCGATTACATGTTGGGGGCGTTGATTAATAATATAAATACAAATGTTTGTATCGAGCAAAATCATGGGAGAAGTACATCCCTGATTTGTTCTGCAGGCTGAGCTCTTTCAAGTTGAAACCCTGGTTCAAATAAGGAGAGTGCGGTCGGCAATATTCCCCAAGGGTTGTTGCTTGGCATCAGTAACACTGCATTTCCGACGTGTTTAACGTTTACTTCAGTGCCTGCAAAGCGATATTCCTTTGGCAGTCTGACCGCTTGGCTCCGTCCTGATTTAAAAATTCGAGCTGTATCCATAGTCATCTCCAATTGGTATCTATCAATGATACATACCAATTCAGATATACTCAAGATCAAAAAGAAATGGTTAGCGCTTTTTATGACTAACTATTTGATTTTAATGAATTAAAAATCAAAAATACAGGGCTCAAATGACAGGTTTTTATCCTGTTTTATCCTTTTAATTCTGACTTGTATCCAGATATCTTTCATAACAACCAGCGAGTCTAAACAGGCGATCGCGTTTGAGCATGGTGACTACTGATTCTGGCTGCCGTCTGCCTGAAGCAAAGAGCGCGTTGAGTGTGCGCTCGATGTGTTCTTTAATTACCGCCTGATGTGTCGGCCACCAGAGCGATAAAAGTCGATCGGGGTCTGTCAGCCCGAGGCCCTGTTTGCGCAGCTCGGAGCGACTGAAATCCTTGATATTCCAAGTCAGCACACTAACAGGGACCGACACTGCGCGTGCAACGGCGGCAATGCCCGCCGCGGCAACGTGCTTGTCTTTGCGATCCGTGTGACGCAACTCAGTTTCAAACTCTGTGACGTCCCCCATGTTGGCCAGAGGGAATTGCTGTTGCATGGTTTGCCATTCCTCTGCGAGCAAGGCAGGCTCAATCGGCCAGAGGCGGGCTGCATTACGCTGCCATTCGTCGCCGATTTTATCTGTCCAGATCGGTATAAGCACACCTGCGTGTCCCAGGCTAAGCAGCAAGGGACGCAGCAAACCAGACATCATGACGCAGGCGTCAAGCACCAGACCTGGTGCAAGAGTAGAAGTGGTTATCAATGCTGATGTGCTGCAAGAGTACTCAGAAGGAGGCGTTAAATTTGGTTGTATTGACGTCATCCCGTCATTTTAGTGCCAACAAGGCAGCGCGCACGATCGTATGGGCATCAACACCAAAAAACGCGCGCAGCGCCGCACGAGTATCGCTGCGTCCAAAGCCATCTGTCCCCAGTGTCATATAACGGCGATTGGATGGGATATAGGCGCGCACAGATTCAGGCAGCACGCGCACGTAATCGGTCGCAGCAATGATGGGGCCTTTGCTCTTGGCAAGTTGCTGATAAAGAAAGGGTGTGCCTGGGTTTCTTTCGTTCTGGAGACGCGCCTGTTCACAGGCCGCGCCGTCACGCGCAAGCTCTGACCAGCTCGTGACACTGTAGACGGTCACTTCGAATTGCTGTGCAGCCAACAACTCTGCGGCTTTGATCACTTCAGTCAGAATCGCGCCCGAACCCATGAGAGTGATGGAGGCTTGGGCGTTTTTACCGCTATAAGTGTTAAACAGATAGCAACCCTTGAGAATATTCTCATTGACCCCTTCAGGCAACGAAGGCTGTGCATAGTTTTCGTTCATCAGGGTGACGTAATAAAAAACGTCGCGCTGCTCGATCATCATGTCGCGAATGCCTTGATCTACGATGACTGCCATTTCACCCGCAAAGGCAGGATCATAGGCTTTGCAATTCGGAATCGTTGCCGCATGCAAATGACTTGAGCCATCCTGATGCTGCAAACCTTCGCCACCTAGAGTTGTGCGACCAGACGTTGCACCGAGCAAACATCCTCTTGGACGCTGATCTGCTGCTGCCCAGATTTGGTCGCCTACGCGTTGAAATCCA
>JAUSCY010000008.1 GCA_030650995.1 Sheuella sp.
GGAGCCATTTAGCAAATGCCAGCGCATACTGGTCAAGCGCGCCGTACGTCAACGGCACATCAAATCCGACACTCACAATACGTCCGGCATGCTTTTTGCATGCCTGATCCAGCAAATCGACAAGCGAACGATATCTGCTGCAGTCAATTTGGGCAGGCATTTCCTCAGGATAGCTATCTAGCCAGGGCTTACGCATCATCTGATCAGCTTTAGGGTTATTTCCGGTAAATACAATTTTTAATTGATAATACCTTCAGTATTCTTTTATGGATCGAACACACTAATGAAACTCCTTGAACCCTTTCTGAACTGGCAATCTGAAATTCAGGCAGTGCGTCGCGATATCCATGCTCACCCAGAACTATCCTATCAAGAACAACGCACCTCGGAACTAGTCGCGCGCGCCCTTGAAAAATGGGGTATTACTGTTCATCGCGGTCTGGCTGGCACAGGCATTGTGGGCGAGATCCAAGGTACCCCCTCTCATACAAACCCGCTGAGCACACGCGCAATCGGATTACGTGCTGATTTAGATGCTCTGCCAATGCAAGAGCTCAATACTTTTGCACATGCGAGCCAGCATGAGGGAAAAATGCACGCTTGTGGCCATGACGGTCACACCGCAATGCTGCTCAATGCTGCGCGCTATCTGGCGGAAAAAAGAGATTTTGATGGGACGGTCTATGTAATTTTCCAGCCCGCCGAAGAAGGTGGTGCCGGTGCCAAAAAAATGATCGATGATGGTTTGTTTCAAAAATTCCCCATGCAGGCCGTGTTTGGTATGCATAACTGGCCAGGTATACCGGTCGGGCAATTCGGTCTGACTGCCGGTCCGATTATGGCCTCCAGCAATGAGTTCTGCATCACGATCCGAGGCAAAGGCGCGCATGGTGGCATGCCACACCTGGGGGTTGATCCGGTCATGACCGCAGTTCAGATCGCACAATCACTACAGACGGTTGTCAGCCGCAACCGCCACCCTCTCGAAGCGGCGGTCTTGAGCATCACACAGATTCACGCGGGCAGCGCGGACAACGTCATTCCCACAGAAGCGATTATGCGAGGTACTGTGCGCACCTTCACCCTTGAGACACTGGATCTGATCGAAAAGCGGATGGGGGAAATCATTACACACAGTGCCTCTGCAATGGGTGCAACAGCCGATTTTTCATTCATTCGCAGCTATCCACCAACCATTAATGATGCAAATGAAGCTGCTTTTTGCGCCCAGGTCATAAAAAGTATCGTCGGCGCTGAAAACGTCGATGACCACGTCACCCCGACGATGGGTGCGGAGGATTTCGCCTATATGCTGCAAGCCGTCCCAGGATGCTATGTATGGATTGGCAATGGTTCTGGCACGCATCGGGATGCGGGACATGGACTCGGGCCCTGCATGCTGCACAACGGCTCCTATGACTTTAACGATGAACTGCTTCCGCTAGGGGCGACTTATTGGGCAAAATTGGCGCAAGAGTGGTTTAAAAGGTAGTATCTCGGTCACTCTTTAATTACCTACGGTTATTTACTTATGTCCAACCCGGCAACTTCTAACCCTTCTGTCTGGCGCGACAAGGTAAATGGCATGTTGTTTGTTGGGTTGCTCGCTGCAGCAGTTGTCCAGCTCGCGGCGATTCCAGGTGTCAAGGCGCTGGGTTTGAGCCCACTCGTGGTCGGAATTGTCTGTGGGATGTTGTATGGTAATTTCCTGCGCGGCACCATGCCCGCGGACTGGGGCAAAGGCGTTAACTGGACAGCGCGTCGCTTATTACGGATCGCTGTCGCTTTCTATGGCCTGAACATCAGTGTCCAGCAGATCGCCGAGGTAGGCTTACCCGGCTTGATTGTTTCCTTTGGTGTGGTGATTTCTGTCCTGCTGGTGGGCACCTTTATCGGTATGCGCGTGCTTAAGCTTGATCGCGACACCTCCATCCTGACTGCCGCAGGGAGTGCGATCTGCGGTGCAGCGGCAGTACTTGCTTTCGAATCCACGCTCAAGGCAGCACCGCACAAAAGCGCTGTCGCTGTTGCCACCGTCGTGTTATTTGGCACTATTTCAATGTTTTTGTATCCCCTGGCATATCAGTTAGGGTGGATTGATCTGGATCCAAGGACTTTCGGTATTTTCCTGGGCGGTACGGTCCATGAGGTTGCACAAGTCGTTGGTTCAGCAAGTAACATCGGTCCTGAAACAACCGAGGTCGCAACCATCGTCAAAATGACGCGCGTCGCATTTCTGGTTCCGCTCTTAATCATTCTGGGGATTTGGCTGCAAAGATCAGCCACTACCGCGCTCGCGCCTGGCGAAGCCAAGCCAAAACTCCCCATTCCCTGGTTTGCGATTTTCTTTTTAGTCTTTGCGTTAATCAATTCCGCCAACATTATTCCCGCAGCCTTACTGCAAACCATCCGCTCACTGGATATTTTTGCTTTAACTATGGCCATGACGGCACTAGGCATCGAGACACACTTTTCTAAGATGCGTCAAGCTGGTCCCAAGGTCTTATTATTAGCCTTCATACTCTTCCTGATGCTGTCCTTTGGCGGTTATGCGCTTGTGAAGTTTGCTGTTTAGTTTTAAACGCAGATACGGGCCAGGCTTTTTTCCTGCATAATCGGTGGACGTACATCGTTTGACCGATTTCGCACGTCATGACACAAATCACACCTGATACGTCTGCATCTGTTCGCAGACTAGACCCGGAGGATGCTCAGCAAGCGCTTGCTCAAGTGCAAGAGCTGCTGCATCGGCACGAGCTCGTCGAAAATCTGGTGCACCGTCAAGAACAAGGCGACGATCGCGCGTTACTGGTTGAAGGTCTGCTGCAGCGTCAGCATGAGGCTGAACTTAAAGAGTTAGTCAATGACCTGCACCCCTCCGATATCGCCTTCATTCTGGAGTCACTCCCCAATATAGAGCGTCAGCTGATCTGGCGCCTGGTGAGTGCTGAATACGACGCAGACGTTTTACTTGAAGTCGATGACTGGGTCAGAGAGTCTCTGATCGAGGCGATGGATCGTCAGGATCTGGTGGCAGCAACCGAAGGCATGGATGCCGATGAGCTGGCTGACCTCGCCCCCGATTTACCCCCCGATGTAGTGGCCGAGGTTCAGAAAGGTCTCACCATTGAGGAGCGCGCGCGTCTGATTGAGGCCATGGGCTACCCGGACGATAGCGTTGGCGGGATCATGGACTTTGAAATGGTCCGGGTGCGCGATGATGTGTCGCTCGAGGTCGTCCTGCGTTACCTCAGACACTTGCCAGAACTACCTGACCACACCGATCAGATTTTTGTTGTGGACCGTAACGACAAATTGCTCGGCACCCTGACATTGTCATCGCTTTTGGTCAATGACCCCGAGATTGAGGTGCGTGCCGTAATGGGCACTGACTATTTGTCACTGAGCCCGCTGGACTCAGACTCTGACGCAGCGGGTGCGTTTGAGCGTTATGACCTGGTCTCCGCTCCTGTTGTCGATGATCTGGGTCGCCTGATCGGACGCGTCACCATCTCCGAGGTGGTTGATGTGATCCGGGAGGACTCGGATGAGCAAGCACTGTCTCGTGCGGGTATGCAAGAAGAAGACATCTTCGCTCCTGTCATTATGGCGTTGAAGAACCGAGCTCCTTGGTTGCTGCTCAATCTTTGCACGGCATCGATTGCTTCTTTTGTCGCGTCACGCTTCGAAGATACCGTCAGCACCATCGTCATGCTGGCATTCCTGATGTCGATCGTTGCTGGGATTGGTGGTAACTCTGGTAATCAAACCATGACGCTTATCATCCGGGCGCTTGCAGTAGGCCGTATTACAGATAAAAACGTCTGGCAACTCGTCAAACGAGAGATGCTCGTCACATTTCTTGTGGGTCTGGTAGGGAGCACCGTGGCAGCAGTCTTCGCCTGGGCGATTTCAAATTCCATCCCGATTGCACTGGTCATGATGGCATCCATGATCTGCAATATGCTGATTGGTGCCATGATCGGTGTATTGGTGCCCGTAGTGCGCAACAGATTTGGCAAGGATCCCGCAATGGGATCGTCCGTGCTCCTGACTTTTGCGACAGATTCGCTTGGGTTTTTTATATTTTTGGGTCTTGCAACGGTTTTCTTGCTCTAAACCCTACATCTTTTCAGCCCATGGCACGACGAGATTCACATGGGTCGAGATCGATCCTGCGTCAACACCGTATACATGCAGGGAGATGGCAGGCTGCTGGCTTTCATTTGCCAACCGGTGAATGAGCTCAAGTCCAGCATTGCCGCACACGCTCTGACCAGCTGTGCGCTTGGCCTTGTTGCATAAAAAAGCCTTTTCCGTACCCGAGTCCCACGCGTAGTGTGACTCCGACAGCTCCCCTTTCAGCACGCGGTAAGCACACCAGGTATGGTGGGCATGAACGGGGCTACTATGCGTTGGTCCCCACAACAGGGCTGCAACAGTAAAGCGCCCTTCAGGATCGGCGTGAAGTACGTGCCGGGTATAGCTCTGCTCGGACAACGGTTTACTCTCCAGTTCAGATAACAGCTGGGCTGTGACCTGGGGGGTTAAACCCTCATTCAACGCTTGCCTGACTCCATAAGCAACCAGCTCAGCTGGCCCAAAGCAGGCCTGCAGAATCTGATCGGCCGTATCGGGCAAATACTGCTCCAACATGGAGGCAGGAGTTCTGCGGGTGTGCAGTGAACCCAAAGACAGAGGCGAGGTATTAAGAATGTTTTGCATATTGATTATTCTATGCAAGACATTAGGAAATTTATTTGCTTTTTTATTTAAAAAATATATATTTTCAGTATATTTTTCTATTTTTTAGTAAAAAAAGAGCAAAAAATGTCAATTGATAAAAAAGACCGTGAAATTCTTCGTTTATTACAGAACGATGCAAGCATCTCAATCAACGAATTAGCCGCAGCCGTGAATCTGACACCGACGCCTTGCTGGCGTCGTGTTCAGAAACTGCAGAGCGATGGCGTCATACAAAAACAGGTAGCCATATGCAGTGCAACCAAACTGAATTTGGGGCTAACCACTTTTGTCACGATCCGCACCAGTCAGCACAGTGAAGAATGGATGAAAAAATTTGTCGATGGAGCAACCGCTATTCCGGAGATCGTCGAAATCTATCGTCTCAGTGGTGACGCGGACTACCTACTGAAAATTGTCGTACCTGACATCAGCAGTTACGACAGCGTCTACAAAAGACTGATCCGCTCGGTGGAACTGCTGGATGTGAGCTCCGCATTTGCCATGGAGACAATCAAATGCACGACCGCCCTGCCACTTGACTACGCTTCATAAGTTGCGTCGTACATACCTCTTGAAAGTGCTTTCTATGGGCCTATTGAAAGCGCTTCTATGGCGAGCTTCAATGCAATACACAGGGGTTCAATCATTGAACTCTTTTTCATGTGACTCAGCAGTCCAGGATTGCATCAATGTATAAGTCACTGCCAGCGCAACGGGACCGACAAAGATACCGATCAAGCCAAAGCTTAACAAGCCTCCAATTACACCGACAAAAATCAGTAATATCGGCAAATCGGCACCACGCTTGATTAGCATTGGGCGCAAAAAATTATCAAGACTGACGATCAGCAAACTCCAGAAAAACAATCCTATCGCCATGGTGTGCTCACCAGACCAGTACATCCAGGCAACAGCTGGAAACAACACAAGACTGGGACCTACCTGGGCGATGCACAGCATCAGCATTAGTGCAGACAGCACTGCGGCATAGGGCACGCCGGTGATGACCAGTCCAAGACCACCAAGAAAAGTTTGCACAATCGCTGTAACGCCAACGCCCAGCGCGACGCCGCGAATAGCTTGTCCTGCGAGAATCATCGAAGACTCCCCACGCTCACCCGCCAGTCGTCGTCCAAACGTCCGCACCATATGGGCGGCCTGCTCGCCGGTGGAATATAAAACAGCGGCAATCACTACCACCAGAAAAAACTGGATCAGCATCCCGCCGAGCCCACCGAACTGTGCCAGCACCCAGCGTCCGGTATCTGCAGCATAGGGCGTTATATGCTCAAGCAACCCCGCTGCTCCGCCAGCCACAAACTCGGTCCAGGTCTCGTCTACCTTGACACCGATGAAGGGCAGTGTTTTCACCCAGTCAGGGGGCAAGGGAAGCCCATTGCTGGCCAGAGTCTTACCAATCGTCATAATCTGCTCAGAGCGTTCAGCAATTGTTCTGATCGCCCACCACAGAGGCAGCACCAGCAAAAGAAGCATACCGAGGGTCATCACAGCAACCGCAGGTGTACGTCGACCACGAAAAAGTGCTTGCAAACTCCTGAGCCATGGCCAGGTCGCCACGACAATCATGGTCGCCCATACTGTTGCAGCCAAAAAAGGACGTAGCACCCACAGCGATAGTCCAATCAGACCAACAATAAAAAATACCGCCAGCGTGTTTCGAGTCAGGTCGTGGTGCATGAAAGATTCCGATATTGAGAGTGACTGCAGTCAGAGTGTACTTGTCTCGAAAACGATCCTTGCACGCGGCACGGCGATTACCGTGCTCGCCAGGATATGTTTTAGCTAAAAATCATTCAATCTGTGACAATAGGCGTTATTTTCACCCTAATTTCAACCTTAACGACCATTTGGCATGATGAAACAACAACAAGAAATTACTCAAGTCTTGCTCGCCACCCCCGTTAAAGGTTTTGTTGCCAAGCGCTTTTTTCACGTTACGGCACCAGAACGACACGTAGATAATATCGCCGCGCGTTTGGAGCCAGACGAAAAGTTTTACAGTTTTATTTTGCTGCCTAACTCCAAAAAACAGACCGTCGAAGCACTCATCTGTACAGACAAGAGAATTATCGTTTGGCACAACGAGTTTGACGATGACGAGGATATCCTGCTCAGCGAGATTGAATCCACCCAAATGGAAAAAGGCTGGTTTTCCAGCACGCTGTATTTATTCAAAGCGGGAGTACGCGACCAGGCATTCAAAAAATTCAAATGCGAAACTGAAATAATTTCTGCTTTCCAGGCAGCTGTGCTGGAGGCAAAACGACAGGCATGACATTGAGAGCAAGTGAGAGAAAACACTTCTAACGAGTGGGATACTTGAAAAAACTAGATGTATGAGGGTTTAAAGATCCTAACCAGTACCTATTTTTTAGCTAACTTTACGGGACATACTCAATGAACCTGATACGAAAATTTAGTGCACTCATTTTTTTGTCATTAGCAGCGGCGGCCTCTCAATCGCAGCCCGCCATCAAACCAGATACACAAAAGCTAGTGCAACCGAGCTTGCCTAAAGGTATGGTGTCCGTCGAACCGGCTGCCCTCGAACTCATACGCAATATGTCAAAGACGCTGGCAGCGGCAAAATCACTGGAATTCGATTCAGTGGTGCAAGCAGAGTTCCCTTCTATCGATGGCATCGCAGTGATGTACCTGACAGGCGCACATATCGCCATGCAGCGTCCAAATAAATTTGATGTAAAAGTCACAGGCAACGGCCATGACCACGAAATCCTCTATAACGGCAAACAATTATTTGCTTTCGTACCAGAGAAAAATACTGTAGCCATAATTGACAGCCCTGACACGATCGATGCCACAGCAGCATTTGCCTACGAAAAAGCAGGCATGTTTTTCCCGGGAGATGACTTGATCTTGTCTGACCCGTTTGAGCACATTACCCGCGGGATCACTGATGCATTCGTAGTCGGTAAAACAAACCTGGTCGGAGGGGTTGAAACAAATATCGTAGTGATGGCTGGAAACGACTTGCAGGGTCAGATCTGGATCGGCGTAAAAGACAATCTGCCCTACATGGCCTCATGGGTCTACATGGGGGACAAGTCACGCCCGAGAACAACGCTCACCTACAAAAACTGGAAACTGAACACTCAAATTTCAGCTGATAGTTTCGATACAAGTCGTTTTTCAAAAGCCCGCGTGACCGAATTTTCACACCCATCCGCACCTGCGGCTAAATAACAAATCAGGAGAATGACATGAGATTTCTGACTCTTGCTTTAATGATTCTGCTCAGTTTGGGCTCACTTACCACGAGTACGGATGCCAACGCGTACTGGCACGGATACCGTGGTGGTTGGCATGGCTACGGCTGGCACGGCGGTTACGGTTGGCACGGCGGACCCGGATGTTGGCGTTGTGGTGGTGGCTGGGGGCCTGGCCCTGTCATCGCCGCCGGAGTAGTGGGCGCCACCGCTGCAGGCATTGTTGCAGCGGAGTCTGCACCTGTCGTCGTAACGGCACCTCCGGTATATCTTCAGCCTGGAGCGCCTGTGATCGAGTCTGCGGGTATGGTCTCATCAATTCCACCAGTCGGATCAAAGTTTCCAACCCTGCTTCCAGGTTGCGTCCTCGCCCCCCGGAATGGCATTGATTTTTATCAGTGTGAAGGTTTTAGAATGAGACCCCTCTACGGTGGCAACAATCTCTACTATCGTGTCGTACCAGGTTAACCTCCCTGTATAAACCCGTAAAAAATTTACGGGTTTTTTTTATCTTGGTTTACTTAACCACACTTGCTCCGTGAATTTCACCTTTTGAGCCTCGCAACCACACTGAACAGTCTGCTGAGACTGATGATTTATCTTGTCCTGCTCGGCGGGCAAGATATTGCGCGGGCCCAAAGCACTTCTGCACGACCAGCATTCAAAACAGTCATTAGTTATTGCCAGGACCATGGCGCAGAACTCTCAATCCAGGATGCAATCACCTGCAATTATTTACCAAAAAATGAACTACCCAGAAAGAAATTCGCCGACGCACCTACGTGGGTACGCATCAGTGTTTCAACCCTCAGTAAAAACGCTTTCCCATTAGCGATCCGCATTGGACCTCATTTTCTCAATCAAATTGATCTTTATGAAAATATTGACGACAAATGGACAAAGCAATCAGCAGGGAGTGTATTGCCGTTTGATCCTCTGCATGCAACGCTAGGCGGCTACACCTTCAAAGTTCATGCACAAGCAGAGGATTCAAAAAACTATTACTTAAGGATCCACACTCCTGGTCTAAACCTAGCACGCATCGATGTAAGCGAATGGGATCTCAGCAGTCTTGAGCAGCTCAATCAACAGCTTGGAATGGGTATACAGATTGGAGCGCTTAGCTTGATTCTGGCTTTTTCGCTGATCAGCTACCTGGCAAATCCAAATGTACTGATGTTCAGATTCTTCTGGCTGATGCTAAACCTATTACTCTGCACTCTTGCAGGCAGTGGGATTTTAGCCAAATATTTCTTCGTGCAGTTACCATGGGTCGACAACATATTCTTTAACAGCATGTTATGTCTGCGAATGGCATGTTGGCTCTGGGTGTCTCAAGCGTTTTTTATCTCCTATCGAACGCCACGCTGGTATCCCTTAAGTTGTAATCTAATTTACCTGTTGGTGTTGATCTGCACGATACTGATATTTTTTAACGAACAGGTCATTACACCAACATTAATGCTGGTAGTCATGCTGAGCATGCCTGTCATACAGATCGTAGCCATCCTCCAAACGCCTCATTTAAAGCGTTCTTTCAGGATCACGATGCTGACGGGCTTTCTGTGTGCCGATACTTTAATTTTGCTCACCCTTTTATTCGCTGTTCTGCCCTTCGGTACAGAATCAGTCTCCATTTATTTTGCGAGAGTTGTTGATTTCATTAACCCCTTGGTTTTGCTATCAATTTTCGCTATCCGAAACAAAATGATGCAAAAAGAATTCGATGAAATCAAAACAAATAATATTCAAATAAATCTGCGATTAGAGTTTGAAAGGAAATTACTCAATGAGCGCAGAATGCTCATCGATATGCTCACTCATGAATTGAAAAACCCCCTTGCGTCGATCAGCATGGCTGTTGGCTCACTTGCACTATCCGTTGCCAACAAGAATGTTTTTGAAGCACGTCGACTGCAGAATATTGAAAAATCTATCCGTAGCATGGATATCGTGATCGAACGATGCAGCCTGATGAACCAAGTAGATCAGAAAGAACTCAGCGCAAAAAATGAGAGTGTTGTCGGATACGACTTTATCCAGTCATTGCTTAAAAACATACCTGAGTTTTCGCGGATCAAACTTAAACTCAGTCCTGCTGTCAGGTTCGATACAGATACTTATTTTTTTCAAATCGTTCTTACTAATCTTATCGAAAATGCACTGAAGTACTCACCCGCGCAGAGCATCGTTCAAATTGAGCTGTTTGAACGTAAGGACTACATCAATTCGAAAGTTTGCGTAGTAATCAGTAACGAAGTGGGCGCACAAGGTGTACCCGATTTCAAAGTTATTTTTAATCGATTCTATCGCAACCCTTTAGCAATGAACACACCGGGCTCAGGGCTTGGGCTTTATCTGGTAAAAGAAATTTGTACTATTCTGGGTGGATCCGTGAAATACATTTCAGAGCCTGATACGGTAAAGTTTGTTGTGGAACTTCCTTCGAGTCAGGTATGAACGAATCACTAAATAGTTTCAACATTGCTGTGGTAGAGGACGATGCCATTTTGCGAGAGGAACTTGCTCATTTTCTTCGCAACAATAGTCATGTCGTTACAGAGCTCGTCACCGGACTAGGGCTTGAAGAACTGCTGACAAAGCAGCGGGTTGACGTGGTAATTCTTGATTTGAATCTACCAGGCGTCAGTGGCTTTGATATTGCGATCCGTCTAAAAAAACATCACCCGGAAATCGGCATACTCATGCTCACTGCACGCACAAGTTTGCCAGACCGGGTAAAAAGCTATAACTCGGGAGCGGATCTTTATCTGCCAAAACCTACCGCTCCGTTGGAGATTCTCGCGGCAGTCAACAGTCTCGGCAGACGACTGGCAAAACCTGTTCCCATGGAGATCTGGAGACTTAGCACTGCGCACCATGCCCTGTTTAGCCCAGATTCGTCACAAAAGGTTTTATTAAGCCCTATCGAAGAAGCTCTGCTAATTTGCCTCTGCCAGGCAAATGACTTCACTCAAGATGCAGATACACTCTGTCAGGTTTTGAGCAGAAAAACCTATAGTCCCCCAGTAACCAGACGTGCGCTAGAAAACATCATCAGCCGCTTAAGAAAAAAACTCGCAGATTGCATGGGTGATGATACCGGGCAGTTTATCCGGTCAGTCAGAGGCATTGGATATCAATTGTGCCTCAGACTATCAATCAGAACCGATAACCCAGTCCGGTCATGATATTAAAGGCATCTGTTCTCGCGTAGCCACCAATCGGCAATCCGCTATACCAACTATCAAAATTCAAATTCGCAAACTTGATGTAATTGAACTCAGCGTAAGAGTAAATATTTTTTGTCCAAAATTTCTTCACACCTGCACCAGCTAAACCACCATTCATATAACCTGGTATTGGTGATCTCCCGACACCTTGATCAACAGTTGTCGGACTGTATACCCATCCAAGTTTGAAATAGCCTTGGGTTTGTTCCGAAAAAGCATAGCCTGGTGACACTGACAAACTCACCTGATTACTGATTGGACTGTATTCCAGAACAGCGCCTAATGTGAGATTAGCCGTCAAACCAGCTGTATACGTTGCGCCCAGATAGAATGGCACAACAGTTTTGTCATATCTCTGGTCAGGGAGTTTGAAGGTCGAATTGCGAATTGAAAGTCCTTCAACCTTAACGGTCTGCTGCTGCAAACCGGTCGCTGCTTGTACGCTCAAGCCCTCAAACTGGGCAGACTGAGCATGACAAAAATACGGATAGCTAAACAATGCGATGAGATAAAAAACAGGCGAAGCCGCCAGTCTTTTTAACCTCATCGGTCTGTCATATTGAAGGCATTTCGAGCAAGCGTTCAACAATCAGCTAATTTTCCCGTGGCAAGCTTTGTATTTTTTTCCGCTACCGCATGGGCAAGGTTCATTGCGACCGACCTTTGGAAGAGTATTACGCACAGTCACTCCACCCGCTTGTGTCTCTGTGACAGGCGCCTCGGCCTTTTGTGCTTCGTCATAATCTGAGTGTTCGTAAGTCACATTCTGCATATGGGCTTGGGCGGCCTCCTGCTCGACCTGCTCAACTTGCTCAGGCGACTGGATGCGTACGGTCATCAGCACACGGATTACGTCGTCACGCACGCGATCGAGCATATCTGAAAACAGCTCAAACGCTTCGCGCTTATATTCCTGCTTGGGATTTTTTTGCGCATAACCACGCAAATGAATCCCCTGGCGCAGATGATCTAGCGCTGAAAGGTGTTCACGCCACTGCGAATCCATCACCTGAAGCATGATTGAACGCTCAAACTGTGACCAGGACTCAGCACCGACCATTTCAGCTTTCTGAGCATAGGCGCGCTGGGCAGCAAGCAATACCTGCTCCAGAATATCCTCGTCGGTCATGCCTTTCGAGGACTTCGCCAGATCCAGCAAAGGCACTTCAACCTGCCACTCACCTTCGAGCGCCATTTGCAAGGCCGATAGGTCCCACTGCTCTTCGACAGAGCCCTCAGGCACGAACTTAGCAACCAACTCACTCATCGTCGCGTCGCGCATACTATTTACGATCTCATTGATCTCTTTCGCTTCGAGCACCTCGTTACGCTGCGAGTACAAGACCTTACGCTGATCGTTGGCAACGTCGTCATATTCGAGCAATTGCTTACGTACGTCAAAGTTGCGACCCTCTACCTTGCGCTGTGCAGTTTCGATTGAGCGAGATACCATGCCCGCCTCGATCGGCTCGCCCTCAGGCAGCTTCAGGCGTTCCATAATGCCGCGTACACGATCGCCTGCGAATATGCGCATAAGCGGGTCTTCGAGTGAAAGATAGAACCGCGATGAGCCAGGATCACCCTGACGACCTGCACGACCACGCAGCTGGTTATCGATCCGGCGCGACTCATGGCGCTCTGTACCGATGATCCGCAGCCCTCCAGCGGCCTTGACACGTTCGTTCAAAGATTGCCATTCTTCGCGAATTTTTTCTATATGAATGAGCTTATCTGCCTCACTCAGTGATTCGTTTGCGCCAATATGCTCGACCTGTTTCTCGACACTGCCACCCAAAACAATATCAGTACCGCGCCCAGCCATATTTGTTGCGATCGTGATGTTGCCTGGCTTACCTGCCTGAGCCACAATCTCCGCCTCGCGGGCATGCTGCTTGGCGTTAAGCACCTCATGGCGCAGCCCTGCTTTGAGCAACATCTCGGAGAGCAGCTCCGAGTTTTCAATGCTGGTGGTCCCGACGAGCACCGGCTGACCACGTTCCTGACAATCACGAATATCAGCAAGAATTGCGTTGAATTTTTCTGGTGCTGATTTGAAAATCTGATCGTTCTGATCGGCACGAATCATCGGACGGTTCGTGGGAACGATCACCGTTTCGAGACTATAGATTTCCTGAAACTCGTAGGCTTCCGTATCAGCCGTTCCAGTCATCCCGGACAGCTTTTCATACATGCGGAAAAAGTTCTGGAAAGTGATTGAAGCGAGGGTTTGGTTTTCCAGTTGAATCTTGACCCCTTCTTTCGCCTCAACAGCCTGATGCAACCCATCGGACCAGCGACGCCCCACCATCAAACGACCGGTGAACTCATCAACGATGACAACCTCATCATCCTGAACGACATAATGCTGATCGCGGTGAAACAGATTGTGCCCGCGCAGCGCTGCCATCAGATGATGCATCAATGAAATATTGCGAGGCTCGTATAGTGACTGACCCTCGGGCAGCAAACCCAGTCGCGTCAGGATGGCTTCAGCCTGCTCGTGACCTGATTCCGACAGGTGTACCTGGTGATTTTTTTCATCGACCCAGTAGTGGCCTTCTGGTTCTGGCTCTTGCGGCTTGGGTTCACTGGTCATACGTGTCAGTAACGCAGGCACTGCGTTCATACGCATGTAGAGCTCGGTGTGATCTTCGGCCTGACCAGAGATAATCAAGGGTGTACGCGCCTCGTCAATCAGGATCGAGTCCACCTCATCGACAATTGCGTAGATAAGAGAGCGTTGGCGACGGTCCTCTGGGCGATACTCCATGTTGTCGCGCAAATAATCAAAACCAAATTCATTGTTTGTGCCGTAGGTAATATCGGCACGATATGCAGCGATTTTTTCATCGTTCGGCTGCTGGGGCACAACGACCCCGACGGTCAACCCAAGAAAATTATAGAGACGTCCCATCCACTCGGCATCGCGGCGTGCGAGATAGTCGTTCACTGTCACAACATGCACACCACGGCCGGCCAAAGCGTTGAGATAAACGGGCAACGTGGCCATAAGAGTCTTACCCTCACCCGTGCGCATTTCAGCGATTTTGCCGCTATGTAAAACCATACCGCCTACAAGCTGCATATCAAAATGTCGCATACCAAATACGCGCTTACCAGCTTCGCGCACGACGGCAAAGGCTTCGGGCAGCAGCTGATCCAGCGTCGCCCCGGCACTTAATCTTTCGCGCAAAACGATCGTTTGGTCCCGTAACGCCTCGTCAGACAAGGCTTGCATCTGGGGCTCAAGCGCATTAATTTGCAGCACTTGACGGCGCAATTGTTTGAGTAACCGGTCATTGCGGGTACCAAATATTTTTTTAAGCAGTGAAAACATGCGGATCTGACCCAAGCAAGCACGCGCTTATATCGCACGCACCCGCATCTAAAAGGGTTAAGGCAAAATGCTGCCAATAAACCATAGAGTTTAACGCAGCCGTGGCCGCCACGTCACTGAGGGAGAGGTTGCGACACTTTGTATGCTTGGCGAAGGCGTTATCAAGGGCTGCCCAGCCAGAAAAACCCTCGGATCCAGGGCTTTATCGTCTCTTCGGACCTCAAAATGCAAATGTGGACCTGTGGATAAGCCTGTCGAGCCGACTCGAGCGATCATCTGACCTCGCGTGACCAGCTCACCTTCTTTTACGAGGATGACCTTGGCATGCGCATAACGCGTCACCAGACCTTCACCGTGGTCGATTTCAACCATATTCCCATAGCCACTGTGAACGGTCACGGTACGAACCACTCCACCCGTCGCTGCCCGAATAGGTGTTCCCGGCGGGGCACTGAAATCCAGCCCTTCGTGTCGGCTCACCTGACCATTGAAGGGATTACGCCGCCAACCATAAGACGAACTTAAATACGGATAAGACTCGATCGGCATCGCAGTCGGCAACTTGGCTATATTTGCTGCCTGCTGGGTTAACTTCAGATCGAGTAACGAAAAATAGTCGTCCTGGCGCGTCAAACTAGCCTGAATGATATTGATCTGCCTTTCCAGCTCGCTCGTTGGACTTTTGTCCACGACAGCTTCGTTTGGTGCGAACACGTCATCCAGCACAATTGTTGCCTCAGGCAGATCACCGACTATCGCGACATTGCTATCAGGTAAGCCCGCAACCTGCGCCACGCGGCGTCCCAATCCGTCGAGCTTGACAACGCTAGCCTGCAGTTCGCCCACCCGTGTAGCCAGTGCCTGCATCACCTGATGATCAGGGCCGGAGCCTGGCAGGCTTTGCGGACTCACTATCCTCAGGGGCTGAGTTTCAGGCTGTGCAGCCCAAATCAGACGCTGAATCCCAGCTCCGGCAGCCATGGAGGCCGCAAGTAAAATAACCACCGCCACAATCAGCCAACCCGCACTCAGAGAAAGTATTTCCTGTTGACCGGGCCTGGACGGCATAATAATGAGCTTCATAACGTATTATTCCCTTAATGATCACCCCCGCATTCCGCCGTCCGCGATCTAACGCAAAATCAGGCAGCTCCCATTTGATTGGGTGGCTGGGAAATGACACGCAAGCAGCAAGCGTACTTGCTACCGCGCAATTACATCTAAAAATTCGTGACGCCGTTTCAGCTGCACTCCCCGCTCCCATGCGAGGCGCATTTGATGTGGTCAAAATTGAAAGTAACGCGCTCACTCTGATGGTTTCGAGTGCTGCTTTTGCTGCAAAGTTCCGTCAGCTTTCTCCGCGTGTCACAGCACATCTCCAGACTCTTGGCTGGAACTTCTCAGAAATCAAGTTGCGTGTTCAGGGTGGAATCGGAATTCCAGCCGCGGTCAAACCGCCTCGTGAAGCGCGAATCTTGGACCAACAGGATTTAAAAGCGTTTGAGGATTTAAACCAGCAACTTAGGCCGGGTCCCCTTGCTGATGCCGTTTCAAAACTGCTGCGACATCACCAGGCCTATCAAAAAAATACTCAGGAAAGCAACGCGATTACGCCAGCTTCCACTCGTGTCGAAATGCCTGAGGCGCCTCGGCCTGAGAAGAGTAAGTAACTAACTCCCAGGCGTCTTGCCGGGCAAGTAACTCGCGAGCAAGCTGGTTGTTGAGCGCATGACCTGACTTGCATGCGACATAACGCGCAACCAGTGGTTTACCGATCAGATACAGATCTCCCACCGCATCTAATATTTTGTGCTTTACAAACTCGTCGTCATAGCGCAAACCATCGCTATTGAGGACACGGTATTCATCCATCACAATGGCATTGTCCAAACTGCCACCGCGCGCAAGTCCCATGGAGCGCAGCGCCTCGACTTCATTGACAAAACCAAAAGTCCTCGCACGTGCGATTTCTTTTACATAAGAATTAGCGGCGAAGTCAATCTCTGCAAAACTCGCGGTCGAGTCAATCGCAGGGTGCTTGAAGTCAATAGAAAACGCCAGTGAGAACCCGTCATATGGCTCCAGACGTGCCCACTTAGCCTGATCGCCTTCACCCTCGCGCACTTCGATGGTTTTCAGTACGCGCAAGAATTGTTTGGGACGAGCCTGCTCCTGTATGCCAGCCGAGCGCAACAAATATACGAAGGTTGCAGCGCTGCCGTCCATGATGGGCACTTCTTCAGCAGTCAAATCGACGTGCAGATTATCAATTCCCAGGCCAGCGAGCGCGGACATCAGGTGCTCGACAGTCGACACACGAGCGTTAC
The DNA here is from genome assembly GCA_030650995.1 of Sheuella sp. Lineage (GTDB taxonomy): Bacteria > Pseudomonadota > Gammaproteobacteria > Burkholderiales > Burkholderiaceae_B > Zwartia. The sequence continues at coordinate 16,892 of JAUSCY010000008.1, forward strand.
CCACCTGCAGCACGGAAGCCATACGAGTATCAGAAACCATCGCAGCTTGTGCAGGCAAATCAACAACCTCGGGTAAATCAACCCGATGAAAAACTATGCCCGTATCTGGTGCGGCGGGCCGTAGCGTCAACTCAACGCGTCGGCCGGAATGCAGGCCAACGCCGATGGTTTTGACTAGTGATTTGATTGTACGTTGCTGAAACATATAGATATTGTACCGCTTTTGACAATTGTTGCACCGCAATTTCCGCAGACAACAAAGCACCCGGGCGGGGAGCCCGAGTGCGTTGCCGGAGTTCCAAACTTAAACTCCGGTTGAGGGAGGCATCACATAAAACTAAATATTTCTTTCACAATAAGTAGTTTTTTGTTACACCTTAATCGGCCTGACGGCGCAAGAATGCAGGAATGTCGTAGTGCTCCATGCCTGCGGTCTCCAGAGCTCGAACCTGTTGTGAAGCATTCGAGCGAGGATTGCGAATAACCGATGGTACGCCGTAGTCAGGAGCGTTGCCATTGGCGACAAGCATGTTGTCAGTACCGGTACGCTGCATTTCAACCTGAGCGACATTAGGCACCAGCTGAGGGCGGCTTTGAGCACGTCCCAGACCAGTTGCCACAACAGTCACGCGAAGGTTGTCACCCATCGTGTCGTCATATGCCGTACCAAATATCACTGTTGCGTCGTCGGAGGCAAAGCTACGAATGTGATCCATGATCGCCCGGGTCTCTTTCATTTTCAGCGAACCACTCGCTGTAATGTTGACCAGAACGCCACGCGCACCATTCAGATCCACACCTTCGAGCAGCGGGCAGGCAACGGCTTGCTCGGCTGCGACTTTGGCGCGATCTGGGCCGCTGGCGACAGCGGTACCCATCATTGCCTGGCCTTGCTCACCCATGATTGTCTTGACGTCTTCGAAGTCGACGTTCACGTTACCTTCAACGTTAATGATCTCAGCGATACCCGCACAAGCGTTATGCAAAACATCGTCAGCAGCCTTGAAGCAATCAGACTGCGTAGCATCCTCATCCATCAGATCGTAGAGGTTTTCGTTCAGTACAACGATCAAAGAATGCACATGCTTTGATAACTCGTTAATGCCGTCTTCCGACATTTTCATGCGCTTGTTGCCTTCGAATGTAAAAGGCTTGGTCACAACACCAACGGTCAGGATGCCCAGTTCTTTGGCAACTTCTGCCACAACGGGACCCGCGCCCGTTCCCGTACCACCACCCATACCCGCGGTAATAAACACCATATGGGCGCCATTGAGTGCCGCACGAATTTCTTCGCGCGCGAGCTCAGCACAAGCGCGGCCTTGATCAGGCTTAGCACCCGCACCCAGACCTGTGCGACCCAGACGAATCTGAACTGGCGCATTCGTTGCAGCCAATGCCTGCGCATCAGTATTGCAACAAATAAAGTCTACGCCTTGCACACCGGAACGGATCATGTGCGAAACAGCGTTTCCGCCCGCACCACCGACTCCGACCACTTTGATGACAGTACCTTTATTAACGGTATCCAACATTTCAAACATCATGATTGACTCCCTCAAGTCTTAACTTATTAACGTTTCTAAAAATCCCCAACTGCTTTTAGAAATCGTTTCAAACTCGGCGCCGACGGTGTCCGCATCGGGTTTGAAACGTCTCTCTGACAGACCGGTCTGTTCAGGATGAACGCGCCCATCTGTATAGCGCAAATGCGCTAATCCTTTATGCTACATCAATGCATAAACCACTCTTTCATTTTGGCCATCACACCTTTAAAACTACCCGACTGTTGTGAGACTTTCCGACCTCGCAGTCTCTGCATGCGCGCCTCGCCCAGCAGTCCCATCACAGTTGAAAATCTCGGGTTGCGCATCACATCCGACAAGCTTCCATCGTAATCAGGCACAGCAACACGCACGGGCTTTAAAAACACATCTTCCGCCAACTCGACCATTCCTGGTAATAGGGATGTACCCCCAGTCAGCACAACTCCCGAAGACAATAAATCTTCGTAGCCAGAATCGCGAATCACTTGTTGAACCAAACCGAATAACTCTTCCACGCGTGGTTCGATCACTGCGCCCAAAGCCTGCCGTTTGACTTGTCGTGGTCCCCGATCTCCGAGACCTGGAACTTCAACGCTTTCATCCGGACTCGCCAACACTTGTTTAGCAACACCAAAGCGCAGTTTGATGTCTTCCGCGTCAGGGGTGGGCGTGCGCAACATGGCTGCGATATCGCTCGTAATCTGATCACCCGCAATCGGCAAAACAGCTGTATGGCGAATCGCACCACCTGTGTATATGGCCACATCCGTTGTGCCACCGCCAATATCCACCAGCACAACACCGAGCTCTTTCTCATCAGGGGTCAGGCAAGCCAGGCTCGAAGCCAGAGGCTGCAGAATCAGATCCTGAACTTCCAGACCGCAACGGCGTACACACTTCACAATATTCTGTGCAGCGCTAACGGCTCCCGTGACAATATGGACTTTTACTTCCAGTCGTAAGCCGCTCATACCGATCGGTTCGCGAATATCTTCCTGACCATCGACAATGAACTCTTGCGTCAGTACGTGCAATACCTGCTGGTCGGTCGGAATATTGACCGCCTTAGCCGTTTCAATCACGCGCGCAACATCTGCCGCAGTGACTTCCTTATCCTTTACAGCCACCATGCCACTCGAATTAAAACTTCGGATGTGATTACCAGCGATACCGGTATACACATCGCGGATTTTGCAATCCGCCATTAACTCCGCCTCTTCCAGCGCGCGCTGGATTGAGTTAACAGTCGTTTCAATATTGACCACGACACCTTTGCGCATACCGCGCGATTCATGCTGGCCTAAACCAAGCACTTCAAAACGTCCCTCAGGTAGTATCTCGGCCACAACAGCAACAACTTTGCTGGTGCCGATATCGAGGGCGACGATCAGATCCTTGATGTCACGAGTCATGGCGTTATCGTTTCTTTTTCAGTTGAGTAGGTTCGGGTAAGGCGGCGAGCGTTAAAGCAAAGCCGGTCGGGTAGCGCAGGTCCGCATCGATTACTTTGCGCCCCCCAATTCTTTGGTTCACAACAGGCCATGCCTGCACAAACCGCTGTATGCGCGCCGCAAATGGCAGCGCGCCGGGAATACCTAACTGCAGATCGGGCGCATCGGCCCCAGGATCGCGGCCAAGTTCCAGCGACATCCCATTCGAGAGTTTTACTTTCCATGCATAGCGCTCGCTCAACTCCAGACTGCGCACGGTCACATCGAGAGGTGAAAACCAGCGCTCGAGCTCTGCGTAGCGTTGCACAACCAGACTTTCCGAACCTTCTGGCCCTTCGAACTGAGGCAACGTCGCATCGTCGTCGAGTTCTCCCTGGTTGGCGGTAAACACTTGCCCCCAGGTATTGATCATCTGATTCTCGTTCCACACTGCAAATGGCTGCTGCTCTTCGATCGTGACACGAATGGTATTGGGCCAGATCCTGCGAACCATGGCACTGCGCACCCAGGGTGTTTCTGCAAACACTTCCTGAGCTTGCGCAAGCTTCATCGTGAAAAAATTTCCTGTCAGCTTGCCAGAGATCGCAATACGCACCGTTTCCGGTGAAACATAGTTCAATGTCGTGTTGGGCGCAGGTTCGATTTCCACGACTTTGAGCATGAACATAGGACGTTGAATAAACCAGTACACACCGCCCGCCAGCATAGCCAGCACAGCCAGCACGGCGAGCGTGTTGGCCAGGCGATTGATCGTACGGGCTTCGTTCCACACAAACGGCTCCGATTAAATTTGTTTCATGGGTTGATGACCGACTTTGCAGCACGCATCCGCAAGGATGTGCACGCATAATTCGGAATAACTCATTCCGACTGCTTTGGCAGCCATCGGAACAAGAGAATGACTAGTCATACCTGGTGATGTGTTCATCTCCAGCAGCCATGCCTTGCCCTTTGCATCCAGAATCACATCCGCACGTCCCCAACCCTCGCAACCTAAGGCGCGATATGCACGGACACAGATCTCTGCAACATCCTTTGCGGTTTCATCAGCAATCGGTGCCGGGCACAGGTATTGCGTGTCATCAGAAAAGTACTTATGTTCGTAATCGTAATTACCCTGTGGCGCAACAATTTCAATCAAGGGCAGTGCTCGGGCTGAATCACCCTTGCCCAGTATGGCAATGGTTAACTCCCGACCGGTAATGAATTGCTCTGCCAGCACGACTTCATCGAACTTCGCCGACTCGCGATAAGCATTCAGTACATCCGCGCTAGTTGATGCCTTCACAATACCAAGAGTTGATCCCTCGTGAGGAGGTTTCATGATGAGCGGCACACCAAGTTTTGCAACACAGTCATCCAGCCCTGCTTCCCGATGAAGCGCAACATAACCAGGCGTTGGCAATCCTGCCTCAAGCCAAATACGCTTTGTCATGATTTTGTCCATGGCGAGACTTGATGCCATCGGACCGCTGCCCGTGTAAGGAATACTCAGCAATTCCAAGGCGCCCTGGATGGTGCCATCTTCGCCATAACGTCCGTGCAAAGCAATGAAAACACGATCAAATTTTTCAGCCGCGAGCTCGCTGATCGTTCTGAGTCCGGTATCAAACAAGTGTGCATTAACACCCTGGCTCAGCAACGCCTGATGAACGCCCGCGCCAGACATTAGCGACACTTCCCGCTCGGCGGACTTGCCGCCATACAAGACGCCGACTTTTCCAAATGCTCGACTCATAGCGGCACCCCCATCTGCGCTGGAACTTTACTGATCGAACCAGCACCCATCACAATCACAACATCACCATTACGTGCAAAATTCTTAATTGCCTCTGGCATGGCAGTTACATCCTCGACAAATAATGGTTCCACTTTTCCAGCCACACGCACGCCACGCGCGAGCGCACGTCCATCCGCAGCAACCAAAGCGGGTTCGCCTGCGGCATAGACCTCTGTCAGCAGTACCGCATCAGCACGACTCAGCACATTTACAAAATCTTCAAAACAATCCCGCGTACGTGTGTAACGGTGAGGCTGAAAAGCCAGCACAATGCGCCGGTCGGGCCATGCACCTCGCGCAGCCGCCAGCGTAGCGGCCATCTCTGCCGGGTGATGACCGTAATCATCAATTACTGTAAAGGTGCCTGCGTCTTTTGTCGGGAAGTCACCTACTTGCGTAAAGCGACGCCCCACACCACGAAAGTCCGACAGTGCCTGACAAATCGCATCATCTGCCACGCCCAGCTCTGTCGCCACCGCAATAGCAGCCAGCGCATTCAATACGTTGTGACGCCCAGGTAAATTCAATGTGACATGAAGCGTGGGCAGTACTTCATCGCGTGTTTTACGTTCGACATCAAATTGCATACGGGTACCGATTGCAACCAGATTTTTTGCTGAAATCTGCGCATCATCGCTCAGACCATACGTTGTAATCGGACGGGAAATAAAGGGCATGATTTCACGGACATTTGCATCATCCCCACATAAAATCGCACTCCCATAAAAAGGCAGGCGTTGGGTAAACTCAACGAACGCGCTTTTAAGTTTTGCGACATCGTGACCATAGGTATCCATATGGTCGGCGTCAATGTTGGTGATGATCGCCATCACGGGCAACAAATTTAAAAACGACGCGTCAGACTCATCCGCTTCGACCACAATATAATCGCCCTGACCGAGACGGGCATTCGCACCTGCGGAATTCAACCGGCCACCAATCACAAACGTCGGATCAAGTCCTCCCGCTGCAAGCACGCTCGCGACAAGACTGGTCGTTGTCGTTTTGCCATGCGTACCAGCGACGGCGATACCACGCTTGAGCCGCATGAGTTCAGCCAGCATGACCGCGCGTGGAACAACAGGGATTCTGGCCTGGCGTGCCGCAATCACTTCAGGATTGTTATTCGCCACCGCGGTAGAGGTGACAATCGCGTGCGCGCCCTTCACATTTTCGGCACTATGGCCGAGCGTAATCGTGGCACCTAGCGAAGCCAGACGCTTTGTCACGGAAGACTCGGTCAGATCAGAGCCTGAAATACGATATCCAAGATTGAGCATCACCTCAGCGATGCCGCTCATTCCAGAACCACCAATACCTACAAAATGTATATGTTCTATGCGATGTTTCATGCATTTACCCCAGCCAATTCTTCACAAATGACAGCAATACGCTGCGCTGACTCTGGCTGCGCATGACTACGCGCGCGTGTCGCTACGGCGCACAGTTCATCGCGTGTTCGCTCTTGAATCCACTGAGCGAGCCACTCAGGTGTTAAATCCCGCTGCTGCTGCAACCAAGCGGCAGAATCATTACTTAAAAATCTTGCATTCGCTGACTGATGATCATCAACCGCAGATGGAAAAGGTACAAATAGCGCAGCAGCGCCTGCCGCACTGACCTCAGCAACAGTCATCGCGCCCGCCCGACAAATTAATAAATCTGCCTGACCTAAAGCTGTCGCCATATCTTCTATGAAGGGCAAGCACTCTGCCTGAACCTCTGCATGTTCATAGGATGCGATCAATGCCTCAATGTGCTGAGCACCTGCCTGGTGCATCACAACGGGACGCTTGTCGGGTTCAATTTTTCCCAAAGCGACTGGCAGAATTGAATTGAGTGCCAAGGCGCCCAGACTGCCGCCCACAACCAACAAACGTAACGGACCGGTACGACCGGCAAATCTCAGAGATGGCTCAGGCAATGCGGCGACATCCTGACGAACCGGATTACCAACAACTTCAGCGCCCGCTAAAGCATTTGGAAAACCAGCCAATACACGTTTTGCGATTTTGGCAAGCCAGCGATTTGTCATACCGGCCACGGCATTTTGTTCATGCAGAACCAATGGCTTTGCACGCAACGCAGCCACGACACCACCTGGAAAGGCAACATATCCGCCCATCCCCAGCACCACATCAGGACGGACGCGAGTAAATTGCTGCCAAGCCTGATATACCGCCTTAACCAGGAGAAAAGGAGACTTGATCTTGGAGAGCAATCCTGTGCCACGCACACCTGCGAAACGCAGGGCCACGAGTGGATAACCCCGGGCGGGAACAAGCTTGCCTTCCATTTTTTCTGGATGACCAAGCCACTGGATATTCCATCCACGGCGCTTGAGTTCATCCGCAACGGCAAGTCCTGGCATGATATGACCACCTGTACCACCAGCCATGATCAGGAGCGTTGGAGCGTTGTTCATGCGCGACCTCCACGCATCAGCGTTCGACTTTCATAGTCGACCCGCATCACAATTGCCAATGCAACCAGATTCATCACAATGCCGGAGCCGCCATAACTGACAAGCGGTAAGGTTAGTCCCTTGGTAGGAAGTAATCCAAGGCACACACCGATATTGATAAACGCCTGTACCCCGAACCAGATCCCGACGCCTTGAGCCACCAGGCCGCCAAATATCCGCTCCATCGCGATCGCCTGTCTGCCAATTTCAAAACAACGCTGTACGACCACCGCAAACAAAGTAATCATCAGCATGACGCCTGCAAAACCCAGCTCTTCACCGATTACGGCCATGATGAAATCAGTATGCGCTTCAGGCAGATAATGCAACTTCTCAACGCTCGAACCTAGACCCACACCCAGCCAGGATCCGCGGCCAATGGCCATAAGCGAATGTGATAGCTGATATGCACTGGTCAGGGCATTGTCTGGGTTCCAGGGATCAAGGTATGCAAACAACCGCGCACGTCGCCAGGGTGCAAACCAGATGGCCATGGAAAACAGAATCAACAATCCGGCGGCAAGCGTTGAAAAGATACGGGCATTAATCCCACCCAGAAACAATATGCCAAAGGCAATCGCAACGACCACCATCAGGGCACCCAGATCTGGCTCTTTGAGCAATAGCCCACCCACCACAGCAAGAGCGATCGCCATCGGCATGAAACCGCGCAGAAAACTATTCATCTGGTCTTGCTTGCGGATCGTGTAGTCAGCTGCGAACAACAACGCAGCGACTTTCATCAGCTCGGAAGGCTGGAAATTCACAGGACCCAAGGGCAACCAGCGCACGGCATTGTTTACCTTGCGTCCGACCCCTGGAATCAACACGATTACCAGCAATAAGGCTGCGAATCCAAATATCCAGACCGCCGATCGCTGCCAGGAGATAACAGGCACTGTGAGCGCAAAAGTCGCCACAAATAAACCCGTCGTCACAAATAGTCCCTGGCGGATTACAAAATAGTATCGTCCAAAATTTGCATAGCGTGGCCCGTCAACAAGAGCTATAGATGCCGAGTAGACCATCAGCATACCCATGGCAACCAGGATCGTCGAAGCCACAACCAGAGGCAAATCATAGTTGCGTATCGTGGTGCGGCCTGGCCGCACAGCATTCACGCTGTTAGTGAGTTCGGCGAAGAGGCTCATACCACCTCTCCTTGATCGAGCGCCAGGTCGGTCACTTCATCGACAAAGCTCTGGCCGCGATGTGGATAGTTGCGATACATGTCGAGACTTGCGCAAGCGGGCGACAAGACCACAGCATCACCCTCAGTGGCCTGTTCAAATGCCATCCTCACCGCCTGATTCATATCAGATGCACGCAAGCAAGGCACGCCAGTCGCAGCAAGCGTATCTAAAATAACAGGAGCGTCCTGCCCAATCAGGACCACAGCTTTAACGTGCCGGGTGACGACTGGCACGAGCGGTGAAAAATCTTGTCCCTTGCCAACGCCCCCCGCAATCAGCACAGATTGACGCCCGAGGCCTTCGAGGCCTGCAACAGTAGCGCCTACGTTGGTTCCCTTGCTGTCGTTAAAAAAATCAATTCCGCGAATACTTCTTACAAATGCCATGCGATGCGCTTCACCCGTATAGTCGTGAGCAGCGCGCAACATCGGCGACCAGCTCGCCCCAGCAGCACGGGCTAGCAACATTGCAGCCTGGCAGTTCAAGGCGTTGTGCAGGCCACGCACACTTAACGCATCAACAGGCATCAGGCGAACGAGTCGACCAGCTTGACGAACAGGTGCAGGCGCGCCTTTTTTACGGCGTACGGGCTGGGCGATTTCGTCGGCGAATTCAGTAATTTCCGCACTGACGAACCAGCTGACATCATGACTCGTTTCCAACCCCACATCACCTGCAAGCATAGGCTGATCGCGCCCAAAGCTGCGCACATTCATCGCATTAATATTCTCGATCATCGCCATGACGCGAGGGTCATCACGATTCACCAGGCAAAGATCCGTCAAGCCGAATATCCTGGCTTTTGCACGGCCATAGGATTCCATATCACCATGCCAATCAAGGTGATCCTGTGTCACATTCAACACCACAGCCGCCTGCATCCGCAAGGTGCTGGTTGTTTCAAGCTGAAAGCTCGATAGCTCGAGCACCCAGACATCAGGCAAATCGTGCTGATCCATCGCATCCATCAATGCATGCAATGCCGCAGGGCTGATATTGCCAGCGACACGCGCACTGATTCCAGCAGTCTGAAGCATCAGCCGAGTCCATGCCGTCACCGTGGTCTTACCGTTGGTGCCCGTGATACCAATGACTCGTGGAGAATAGCTTTGTGCAATGTTCAGCTGTTTGAGCGCTCTTGCAAAAAGTTCTATCTCGCCAATCACTTCCACATTGGCAGCTTTCGCGTCTTCAAGCAACTCGCGAACAGGGGACATATTTGGTGCAAGTCCGGGACTTAACACCAACCGATCAACACCATTCAGCAAATGTGCAGAAAACACCTCGCAGCCTAACTCAAACTCTACCTGTGCCTGACCCAGCGATTCTTTAAGCGCCGCCAAACCTGGTGGCTCAGCGCGCGTATCTGCAATACGCACAGGCACCTCATTGCGTGCGCACCAGCGAGCAGCAGCCGCGCCAGTCTCCCCGAGCCCAACAATCAGGGTTCGCGCGAGCACGGCAGAGGTTGCAATAAATTCGCTCATCTAATTTTCAAAGACGCTAAACCAACAAGTACCAGCATCATGCTGATGATCCAAAATCTGACTACGACCTGAGTTTCTTTCCAGCCACCGACTTCGAAATGATGATGCAAAGGCGCCATTTTCAACACGCGTCTTCCTTGCCCGTATCTACGTTTAGTGTATTTAAACCATGTCACCTGAATCATCACAGAAAGTGTTTCAACAACAAACACTCCACCCATAATGAACAGTACGATCTCTTGCCTCACGATGACAGCGATGGTGCCAAGCATTCCGCCTAAAGCTAACGCCCCGACATCGCCCATGAATACCTGTGCGGGGTATGCGTTAAACCAGAGAAACGCCAAACCCGCTCCAGCAAGCGCGGCACAAAGCACCATCAGCTCACCCGCACCCGGCACATAAGGGAACAACAGATATTTGGAATAATCTACCCGGCCGACAACATAAGCGAAGACCCCAAGCGCAGAGCCAACCATCACGGTCGGCATGATCGCCAGTCCGTCCAGGCCATCCGTGAGATTGACCGCGTTACTGGTACCGACAATCACAAACCAGCTCAGTGCTGCAAAACCAAATACGCCCAAGGGGTAGCTGATGCTCTTGAAAAAGGGCACGATTAAATCTGCGCGTGCCGGCAATTCCACGGCAAAACCACTGGTCATCCAATCACTGATCACATACCAGACATTTGCGTTAGCGGGAGCAGATATTGCGAAAGTGAGATAGAGCGATGCGACAAAACCAATCAGGGCTTGCCAGAAAAACTTTTGCCGGGCGGGCATGCCCTGAGGATCGCGATAGACAACCTTACGGTAGTCATCTTTCCAGCCTATCCATCCAAAACCAAAGGTCACGAGCAGTACGACCCAGACGTAACGATTAGACCAGTCTGCCCAAAGTAAAGTACTAACGCCAATCGAAATCAGGATCAATACACCACCCATCGTAGGTGTTCCGCTTTTTATTAAATGGGTCTCTGGCCCATCACTGCGTACTGCCTGTCCGATTTTCAAAGCGGTCAGCTTCCGAATCACCCAAGGGCCTGCAACCAAACCAATCAGCAAAGAGGTCGCGCAAGCTAATACCGCGCGCAACGTGATGTATTCAAACACCGCGAAGCCGCGCATGTGGTTTTCAGCCAACCAACCAAAAAGTTCAAACAGCATGTTTCACCAATTCTCCGGATACTGCAGAAAATCGCTCAAGATACTCACGAGCGATTCTTTCCATTCGCATAAAACGCGAACCTTTAATCAACACGCTTTTTGCTTCAAGCTGTACCAACCGATCTCTTACGCAATCAGTTGAGTCACACTCGATAGCTTGAGCTCCGAACGCCTTTGCACTTTCTTTAGTCGCCTCACCTAAAGTGACCAGGTAATCAATACCTTTTTCGCGCGCATACTCACCGACCTCGTAATGCATCGCCGGGCCGTTATCTCCGACTTCGCCCATATCACCCAAGACAAGCACTCGCGGGGCGCCCAAGCTTGCAAGCACATCAATCGCTGCGCGAACAGAATCTGGGTTGGCGTTGTAGGTATCATCAATCATGATTACACCGTCAGCAAGTCGATAAGGCTGCATCCGGCCAGATACGGCCTGAAAATCTGACAGCCCTTGTGCGACGGCCTGAAGTGGCGCTCCGGCAGCAAGTCCACATGCAGCCGCTGCGAGGGCATTACGTAAATTATGTATACCAGGAACAGGCAGCACGACCGCATGCTCCCCCACAGGCGTATGCATTAAAAACGAAGTCCCGAGAGCGTCAGACTCAATCCGACTCGGCCATACGTGCGCTTGCTGAGTCAATCCAAACCGCATATGTTGACTTGCCGAAGACATTTCGTCCCATAGCGATGTGAAAGCATCATCCGCTGGATAAACGCCTACACCTCCGACGGGCAGACTTAATAACACCTGACCATTTTCACGAGCAACCGCCTCAACGCTCACCATAAACTCCTGATGTTCACGCTGAGCATTATTGACAAGGGCTACGGTGGGTGCTGCCGTATCGGCCAGCACTGCGATCTCACCAGGGTGGTTCATTCCAAGCTCAATGACAGCGGCACGATGCGCGGCATTCAAACGCAACAAGGTGAAAGGAACACCCAATTCGTTATTCAAATTACCTGCAGTCGCCAGTCTGTGCGTCTCGCCAAGCCAGGCTGCCAGAATCGAGGCGATCATTTCTTTTGTCGTAGTCTTACCGTTACTGCCCGTAACAGCTATCAGGGGTATATCAAACTGACGGCGCCATGCCTTACCTATTTGCCTTAAGGCCTGACGCGTATCACCCACGACAATCTGCGCAATTGTTACCAAGGGATCCGGTTGATTCACGATCGCGGCAAAAGCACCTGCCTGCTGCACTTGAGCAAGATAATCGTGGCCATCAAAGGTCTCACCAGATAGCGCAAGAAATACTGCGCCCGGACTGATTTTCCGAGAGTCTGACTGAAGATCCAAACCACTCTTAAGAAGTAAGGCCAACTGGCTCCATTGACGATCATCGAAGGCTTGTCGTATACCGTTAATTTCCTGATAGGCCTCATGGCCTTTGCCAGCGATCAACACAACATCTCTGGGTTGCGCATTGAGCACTGCCCGAAGAATCGCCTGAGCCCGGTCAGACTCAATCGACAGATGCGTAGCATCCTGGGGCAAATTCTCTACAACCTGTGCAATGATCGACTCTGGTTTTTCATCACGCGGATTATCACTTGTGACGATGACGTGATCGGCATATTCCAGCGCAATAGCGCCCATCATGGGTCGCTTGCCCGCATCTCGATTGCCGCCGCAGCCAAAGACGCACCATAATTTTCCAAGCTGCTTGTGTGCTAACGGATGCAACGCCTCTATCGCCCGAACAAGCGCATCAGGGGTATGGGCGTAATCAACAAATATCGCAGGCAAGTCGACACCAGTTCGCAAGGGATCGACTTTTTGCAGTCGTCCCTCGACGGGCTCAAGCGATGAAATAGTTGCAGCGACTTGCTCAAGACCCCAACCCATCGAAATCAATATGCTCGCGACACAAAGCAGATTCGATATGTTGTGCTGTCCATATAAATGCGAACGCACCGATACAGCATTCGAGGCATGAACCAAACGGAATGCAATACCCGACTGTTCAATTTCTATCTCTTTCGCAGTCAAATCAGCCAGAGCATTCGCATCCGACAGACCAAATGTACTGACTGAGCCAGAAATAGTTCCGGCGATTCGTCTACCCGCCTCGTCATCGATATTGATATGGCACGACTGCA
>JAUSCY010000018.1 GCA_030650995.1 Sheuella sp.
AGCAGGTCAAACTCAATCAAGCGATCTACGACGAAGCAAAAATTGAAGTGACCCGTCAAAAAGCCTTGGTCAAAGATAACGCGACATCGCAGGCTGCAGTCGATAAAGCCACCTCGTCATTTTTACAGGCAGAGGCCAATCTCAAGTTAGCCAAAATCAATTATGGCTATACAGAAATCCGCGCGCCTTTCGATGGCCTGATGGGTCGACATTTGATCGATGTAGGGAACTATCTTGGTTCAACGGCAACAGGTGTCAAGCTCGCTACCATTCAAAAAATCGATCCCATCTATGTGTACTTTTCTATCAATGAACGCGATTTGCTGAAGTATCAAAATAAATATGTTGATGAAAAGAATCGTAAAAAATTAGTCAACAAACTTCCGGTTTATATTCAGTTGCAAGGAGAGACGGGTTACGCACATGAAGGTACGCTGGATTTCGCAGCGAATCTTTTGAATACCTCGACAGGCTCCTTGCAATTACGCGCTGAGGTGCCTAATAGCAAACTTGACCTAGTCCCCGGTCTTTACGCCAAAGTCATGGCCTACTACGGTGCTGAAAGAAAAGCTTTGCTGATTCCTTACACGTCTGTGCAAACCGATCAGCAGGGAGCTTACATATTCGTCATGGATGACAGTAAAAAAATCCAGCGACGCAATATCACCCTTGGTCAAAGGTTTGCGCCACTCGTTGAAGTGACGCAAGGCCTGACGGATGCAGATACTGTAGTCATCAACGGATTTATCAATGTCAGAGCGGGTCAGACCGCCAACCCAACAAGTACCACGATCGATCCCTTGCCTAAGCGCTAAATCGTAAAAGGCAACAGGACTCCTCATGCTTTCAAAATTCTTTATTGAACGTCCGGTATTGGGTAATGTGATCGCATTGATCACGATGCTGATTGGTGCCGTCTCTATTTTCGGTTTGCCAATTGCCCAGTATCCGCAAATGACGCCTCCTACCGTCCAGGTCACGACCTCCTGGCCTGGTGCGAGTGCCAGCCTGATTCAGCAGCTCGTCGCAAGCAACATTGAAAACCAAGTCAACGGCGTGGAAAACATGCTGTACATGGAATCCGACTCAACCAATGACGGTCACTACACGTTAACGGTCACCTTTCAGGTCGGTACGAACTCAGATATCGCACAGGTCAACGTTCAGAACCGTGTCGCGATCGCACTACCTTCTTTGCCCTCAGCCGTGCAAAAGCAGGGCGTGACCACTAAAGTTCAGTCCACTGCAATTTTGCAGTTCGTCACGCTAACTTCTTCCAACCCTGTACACGACGCGCTATTTTTAAGTAACTTTGCTAATTTGCAGCTACAGAACCGACTGGCGCGCATCCCCGGCGTTGCCGCAGCGAACGTGTTTGGCGTCGGTAACTACAGCATGCGCGTCTGGCTCGACCCTGCGCAGCTCAATGCGCGAAGTCTTACCCCGACAGACATCTCGGCTGCCATCAGCCGTCAGAACGTCATGTTGGCCGCTGGTCAGATTGGTGCTCCGCCTGTTCCAAACGGGCAGGATTTCCAGTTCACGCTCAATGTGCAAAGTGCACTGGATACGCCTGAGCAATTCGGTCAGATTGTGATCAAGACCAACGAACAGGGTGAATTGACCCGACTCAAAGATGTCGCGCGAATCGAGATGGGTAGCCAGAACTACAGCCAGTTTTTTAAGCTCGACGCTAAACCTGCCGGTGGCATAGCTATTTATCAGTTCCCTTCTGCAAACGCTATCGATACGGCTAAAGCTGTTCGAGCTGAAATGGAAAAAATCTCTAAAACTTTTCCTAAGGAAATAAGCTGGGAGATACCCTTTGACACCACGATGTTTGTGACGGCTTCTATCAACGAGGTTTATCACACTCTTTTTGAGGCGGGCATCCTGGTTTTGTTAGTCATCATGATCTTTTTGCAGGACTGGAGAGCGACACTTGTACCCGCTACAACGGTCCCTGTCACGATTATTGGTGCTTTCGCCTGTATGGCGGGCATGGGATTTTCGATTAATTTGCTGACGCTGTTTGCGATTGTTCTTTGTATCGGTATTGTTGTAGATGATGCAATTGTGGTTGTTGAAGGCGTTGCAAAAAAGGTCGAACACGGTGAGACGCCTCGTCAGGGTGCGATCGACGCGATGACAGAGTTGATGGGGCCTATTATCGGTATTACGCTGGTTCTGATGGCGGTATTTTTACCCGCTTCATTTATCGCTGGTATTACTGGTCAGATGTATCGTCAGTTTGCACTCGTGATTGCTGCAACCGCATTAATCAGCGGTATCAATGCTGTCACCCTTAAGCCTACGCAGGCGGCGCAATTCATTACCCCTAAAGTACCTAATGCCAAGAAAAACTGGTTCTTTACAAAATTTGATTTCTATTTTGAAAAGATATCCAGTAAATATGCGAGTTTCATGCACGGCCTGATGGCGCACCGAAAGCTAACGACCTTAGTGGGTGCTTTATTGATTATTGGTGCGATTGTTGGCTTGGTATTTACGCCGACAGGCTTTATTCCAAACGAAGACCAAGGTTATCTGGTTGTTTCTACCCAGCTACCAGATGCCTCATCCTTGCAGCGTACTGAACAAGGCATGAAACAAGTCGCTCAGGTAATTAAAGATGTACCTGGTGTGGAAAATGTGGTGTCGATTGGTGGTGTGAATGCGTTGAGTAACAATAGCTCACAGTCCAACGCAGGTGTGATGTATGTGATTCTGAAAACCTGGGAAGACCGTGGTAAAGCCAAGGGTCAGGATCTCAAAACTATCTATACGGAGATGAGTACGCGTCTGAAGGCGGTTCAGGAAGTCCAGACGCAGGTTCTGTTGCCTCCAGCCATTCCGGGTCTGGGTTTATCGGGTGGTTTTCAGCTTCAGTTAGTGCTCACAGATGGAAGTAATAACTTTAAAAAGCTCACAGAGGTGACGGATCGGTTCCTCGAGGAGGCGCGTACGCGCCCTGAAGTGATGGTGATCTTCACGCCTTTCAGAAATAGCGTGCCCCAGCTCAAACTGGTTTTTAATGCCGCGCGTGCTGAAACACTGGGCGTGGCCTTGGGTGATGCCTACGACGTATTGCAGTCATCGGTCGGATCGACTTACGTCAATCAGTTTTTCAAATATGGTCAGACTTATCAGGTCTACATTCAGGCTGATGGCAATTATCGGATGAATGCGGATCAAATTAAACGTTTATATGTAAAAAACAAGACCGGTGATATGGTTCCGCTCGGGTCATTTGTCGACATCACAGAAACAACGGGCCCCGCTATTGCGTCCCAATACAACCTTTACCCAACTGCAGCTGTTTTGGGCGCTTCTGCCACTGGTTACAGTTCGGGACAAACCATTGCAGCACTCGAAGATGTCGCGCGTATGACCTTGCCAGAGGGGTTCAGCTACTCCTGGACAGCCATGTCCTATCAGGAAAAGCTGGTCGGTAATACTGTGGTCCTAGTTTTCGCACTTTCGATTTTGCTGGTTTATCTGGTTCTGGCTGGTCAGTACGAGTCTTGGGTCGCACCGTTGCCCGTTATTCTTGCCGTTCCTCTTGCACTGGTTGGTACCGTTGTCGCGTTGTACTTCACCGGGCTAGAGAATAATATCTACGTTCAGATTGGTCTGGTGCTCATGATCGCGCTGGCATCTAAGAACGCGATTTTGATCGTTGAAGTCGCTCTGGAATGCAAGAAATCGGGTATGAGCTTAGTGGATTCCGCATTGAAGGCCTCACACGAAAGATTCAGACCGATTGTGATGACTTCAATTGCCTTTATTTTGGGTGTTGTTCCACTTTTGACCTCTTCGGGCGCTGGCGCTGCAGCCCGCGTATCGATTGGTATCACCGTATTTAGCGGCATGATTGCTTCGACTTGCCTGGCCGTTGCGCTGGTGCCGGTTTTCTTCGTGCAGATCGAAGGATTCTTTGCCGCGCGTGAGGAAAAAGCAGCATTGAAAAAAGCCAAGAAGAAAGCCGCAAAAGAGCAGGCTAACTTGAAGGCTTGATGGCTGGTTGAAGTTTTGAACTGGCTGAATATAGTTTAAATTGCCAAGGTCTTATAAAAACAAGACCTTGGCAATTTTCAGTATGATTTTGGTAAACCCAGCACGCGTTCTGAAATATATGACAGAATCAGTTCGCGACTGACTGGAGCGATACGTGTAATCATGACTTCGCGCAAGTAACGCTCGACATGATATTCACGCGCATAACCAAATCCTCCGTGCGTCATGACTGCTTGCTCACACGCACGGTATCCGGCTTCGGCGGCGAGGTATTTCGCGGCATTTGCTTCTGCTCCACACTCTTTATTCTGATCATAGAGCCAGGCCGCTTTACGTGTGATGAGCGTTGCTGCCTCAAGTTCCATCCAGTTTTTAGCTAAAGGATGCTGGATCGATTGATTCTGACCAATTGGCCGATTAAATACAACGCGTTCGCGGGCGTAAGCTGCGGCTTTTTTGAGGGCGATCCGACCGATACCGATAGCCTCTGCGGCAATCAGGATACGCTCAGGATTCATGCCGTGCAAAATATATTTAAATCCCTGGCCTTCCTCACCAATACGGTCTTCGACCGGAATTTCTAATCCGTCAATGAATAACTCATTGGAGTCCACCGCATGGCGACCCATCTTGTCGATACGTCTTACCTGAACTTTGCTACGGTCGAGTGTCGTGTAAAAAAGGGATAAACCATGGGTCTTACTTTTGCATTCTTCGATCGGCGTAGTCCGCGCCAGAAGTAGAATTTTGTCTGCTACCTGTGCGGTGGAAATCCAGACTTTCTGGCCATGCACAACGTAATGGTCACCCTTACGTACCGCGCGGGTTTTAAGCTCAGTGGTGTTCAAACCTGTATTGGGTTCTGTCACGCCAAAACAGGCTTTGACAGAGCCATCAATGACGGGTGGCAGATACTCCATCTTCTGCTGTTCCGTGCCGAACACAACGATAGGGTTCAATCCAAAAATATTCATATGAATCGCTGAGGCACCAGACATACATGCACCCGTCTCGGCAACTGTCTGCACCACCAGCGTAGCCTCGGTCATGCCCAGGCCTGCTCCTCCATAGGCCTCTGGCATCGCAACGCCCAGCCAGCCGGCGCGCGCCATCGCAGCGTGAAAATCCTGTGGAAACTCTCCATCCGCATCGCGTGCCAGCCAGTAATTTTCATTGAAGGCAGAACACGTTTGGGCCACTGCATCGCAAATGGCAACATGATCCTGCGACATATCAAAATCCATGGGTTTTCCAGTTTCAATCAAAAATATACATAAAAATAGTAAGGGATGAACTTCCCGATAAGCAATTTTTATCTCGTTAATCACCTGTTTCGCACAGGTGATCTCAATCCACTCAGTTGTTCGTTAAGGCCGCTTGCTCGCGCAACCAGGTTGTGAATTTTTCCACGCGCGGCCATTGTGCGTGTTGAATAGGATAGACCAGGTGATGCGCATGTACAGGTATACCCAAATCTGCCTCAAATACCTCGATCAATTCACCTTTTTGTAAAGCGGATTGCGCCATTTGATAGCTGTCCAGTGCAATTCCCAAGCCTTGAATCGCTGCATCGATCACCATGTATGAGCGATCAAAACTGAGCGCATATCGATTTGGATTTTCAGTCACACCATGCGCAGCAAACCAGCGAGGCCATTGAACCAGATTCACATCTGAATAAATCAGATCCTGGTTGAGCAAGTCGGCAGGATGTCTGATGTTGAGTTTTTCTTTCAGGCGTGGACTGATCAGCGGAACAATTCTTTCGGTGAATATGGTCTCGACGTGCAAGTTAGTCCATTTGGCCACACCATAACGAATGTCCATATCGACATCCGCACGAGAAAAATCTGCCTCAGCATGTGAAGAAGAAAGTTGTACTCGTATATCTGGATGCAACGCTCGAAAAGCGGGCAGCCGTGGCATTAACCAGAGCGATGCAAAGGTCGGTGAAAGATGAATGCGTAAGACCTCGATCGCCTCCGCTGAGCGCGCGTGCTGTGCTGCATGCGCAATCAAGTCCAGAGCGCCAGAGATATCACGCTGAAAGCGCCTGCCGACCTCTGTCAGACTCAAGCCACGAGGTGAACGCTCAAATAATTTACAACCCACGAACTCTTCGAGGTTGGCAATCTGATGACTGACGGCAGAGACTGTGAGATTGAGTTCGTCGGCAGCTTTACTGACGCTACCTAAGCGAGAAACAACCTCTAGTGCCAGCACGCCTTTGAATGGAGGAAGGTGCATGGGTTAACCCGAATAATAATTATTTTCAACTTCAGTTGAACTATAACGGCTTGTTGGCTTGTCGGCATCTGGGAATAATGTCTCACATCAAAAATCAAAGGAGACTTGGGTGCTACTTAAAGATAAAGTTGCTGTGATCACAGGCGCCGCATCATTGCGTGGTATTGGTAAAGCTACTGCACGTGCCTTTGCAGCGCAAGGTGCAAAAATTGCCATCCTGGATCTAGACCTCTCTGCCGCACAGGCTGCCGCAGCAGATATCGGACCTCAGCATATTGGTCTGATGTGTAACGTTACGAACAAAAGCGATTGTGATCGTGCAGCGCAGCAAGTGATTGAGAAGCTGGGTCAGATCGATATTCTGGTGAACAACGCCGGTATCACCCAGCCTCTTAAAATTATGGATATCAAGCCTGAGAATTATGAGGCCGTGACCGATGTGTCATTGCGCGGCACGCTCTATATGAGTCAAGCCGTGATTCCTCATATGCGTGCGCGTCAATCCGGTTCGATTGTATGTATCTCATCGGTGTCCGCGCAACGTGGTGGTGGTATTTTCGGTGGTCCGCCTTATTCAGCGGCCAAGGGTGGCGTACTCGGTCTGGCTAAAGCCATGGCTCGTGAACTCGGACCCTCAAATGTGCGGGTGAATTCGGTCACCCCCGGACTGATCGAAACCGACATCACAGGCGGCATGATGACAGACGCCTTGCGCATTGAAATCCTTAAAGGGATTCCTTTGAATCGTCTTGGTCAGGCCAGCGACGTTGCCAATGCCTGCCTTTATCTGGCTTCGGATCTTTCGACCTATCTCACCGGCATCACGCTTGATGTCAACGGTGGGATGCTGATTCACGGTTAACAGGTTGATGATGCGATCTACCAACATATCGCTTGCAACGGTATCGCTTGCAGCGCACGCTTATCGTATCAGACGCTTCGCTCTGCGGATGGGTGAAGTGCAAGGGCAGGGCTATATTGGCCAGGCACTCGGGATGGCTGATATTCTGGCTGTGGCATATTGCCATGCGATGAATTATCGGGCGCAAGATCCTAAATGGGAAGGGCGTGATCGATTTTTGCTTTCTCACGGTCACTATGCCATTGCACACTATGCCGCACTGATCGAGGCGGGCATCATCAGCGAAGCTGAGCTCGAGACCTACGGCTGCGACGATAGCCGCCTGCCCATGTCGGGCATGGCGACTTACACGCCAGGCATGGAGATTTCCGGCGGCTCTCTTGGCCAGGGCATGACGATTGCTGTCGGCATGGCTTTAGGGCTGCGTCACAAGAAAAATCCTGCCTTTGTCTATAACTCGATGTCTGATGGCGAGCTCGACGAAGGCGCGACGTGGGAAGCAGCGATGTCCGCAGCCCACCACCAGCTCGGTAATCTGATTGTGATGGTAGATATCAATAATCAGCAGGCTGACGGTAATTCAAATCAGATCATGCGTTTTGAGCCCGTCGCTGATAAGTGGAATGCTTTTGGCTGGTTTGTGCAGCGCGTCAATGGCAATGATATTGATGCAGTCAGACAAGCCTTTGATGCCGCACGTCATCACTCTGAGAAACAGCCACGTGTCATTCTGTGTGACACCTTGATGGGCAAGGGCGTTCCTTTTCTCGAGGCACGCGAAAAAAATCATTTCATTCGCGTCGATCCACCTGAGTGGCAAAAAGCCATTGAGATTTTGGATGCCAGTCAGTCCGGGAGTGAGACATGAGCAGCACCACACCAGAAGTAAAAAAACCGCGTCTGACGACCTCGGCCATGATCGCCTCGATCGCTAATGAAGGTCAGCGCGTGCGTGCTGCACCTTTCGGTCATGCACTCGTCCAGCTTGCAGAGGCGCATCCTGAGATCGTCGGGATGACGGCAGATTTGTCTAAATACACAGATCTGCATTTGTTTGCCCAGGCCTATCCAGAACGATTTTTCCAGATGGGTATGGCTGAGCAGTTACTGATGGGTGCCGCAGGCGGCATGGCAAAAGAAGGTTTTATGCCGTTTGCTACAACCTACGCCGTGTTCGCGACCCGGCGTGCGTATGATTTTATCCATCAGGTCATTGCAGAAGAACACCTCAACGTCAAAATCGCAGCAGCGTTACCAGGGCTGACCTCGGGCTATGGCCCCAGTCACCAGGCCACAGAAGATCTCGCCATGATGCGAGGAATTCCAGGACTGACCATCATTGATCCTTGTGACGCGCTGGATGTTGAACAAATGGTGCCTGCGGTCGCAGCGCACAAAGGACCTGTTTACATGCGCTTGTTGCGTGGTCAGGTCCCGTTGGTACTCGATGAATACGATTATAAATTTGAGTTAGGTAAAGCCAAGCTGCTGCGTGATGGTCGGGATGTCCTCATTATTTCCAGCGGAATCATGACCATGCGTGCGCTGGAGGTTGCCAACGCCATGGCTGGCGGAGCCGCTGATGTGGGCGTACTCCATGTACCCACAATCAAACCGCTTGATGAAGCAACTATTTTGCGCGAGGCTGCTCGCAGCGGGCGCATGGTAATCGTTGCTGAAAATCATACGCAGATTGGCGGTTTAGGTGAAGCGATCGCAGGTTTACTGATGCGTGCGCGCGTCACACCAGCATTTCATCAGATCGCATTACCAGACCAGTTTCTGGATGCAGGAGCATTGCCTACGCTGCATGATAGGTATGGTATTTCAACAGAGGCGATGGTGGCACGCATCAAAACCTTACTTTAATTACTACGTTTTTAAAACATAAATAATCTAGGAGACAAAAATGAAACCCATCTTTAAAAAAATGGTGTTAGCCGCACTGGTATTAGCTGCAGGAGGCGTGCAGGCGCAGGTCAAACTTACCCTGGGTCATAATGCCGCAGTGGGCAATCCCAAGCACGAAGCCTCAGTGAAATTCGCTGATATCGTGAAAGAAAAAAGCGGCGGAAAAATACTTGTGCAAGTCGCTCCAGCCGCTCAGCTTGGCGATGACGTGCCAATCCTGACCTCGTTGCGCAGCGGCACGGTTGATTTCGCTGCCAACTCACAAGGCTCGATTTCATCCGTTGTGCCGGAATACTCGGCATTCGGCATGCCTTTCCTTTTCCCAACGCTGCAAGCCGCATGGACGGTACTGGATGGCCCGGTTGGTCAGGAACTCGCCAAGCGCTCCGCTGAAAAAGGCCTGGTCGTTCTCGGCTTTTGGGATAACGGTATTCGTCATATTTCCAATAAAGTGCGCCCCATTAACGTACCCGCTGATCTTAAGGGCCTGAAAATCCGTACCCCGCCCGATGCTGTCACGATCGATATCATGCAGGCACTCGGCGCAGAAGCGCAGCAGATCAAATTTTCAGAACTTTATGTTGCTCTGCAGCAGGGCGTCGTAGATGGTCAGGAGAATCCTCTCATGAATATTTACTCCTCCAAACTCTATGAAGTGCAGAAATACATTTCTTTTACCGCACACAAGTATGAGATGACCCCGTTTGTCATGTCCAAGCGCAGCTACGACAAGATGAGCGAAGCAGATCGCAAGATCATTCGCGAAGCTGCAGCAGAAGCTACTCTTTACAATCGCAAGCTTTCTCTTGAGTCGGACCAAAAGCTCGAAGGCGAACTTAAAGCTAAAGGCATTGAGTTCAACCGTCCTGACCTCGCTCCATTCCAGGCCGCCACTAAACCCGTGACTGAAAAATGGATGAAAGGTCCTGAGGGCCCATTCGTTAAACAGGTCGTCGATGCAGCCGCAGCCGCATCAAAATAATAATACATAGTATTTAGTAATAATAATAAGGAAGAGACAGCATGGGTCATGCATTAATCAAGTGGTGCGATTGCATTGATGCATGCATCGCCCGGGTATGTCGTTTCGTGATTTATGTCACAACAGTATTGTTGTTTCTGATTCTCGCAGCGAACGTTTTTCTACGTTACGTTTCAGGCTCAAGCCTGAGGTCTGCGGGAGAGGCGCCCGAGCTGATGTTCCCCTGGATGGTGATGGCGGGAGTCGTACTGGCTGCCCAGTACGGCTCGCACATCGCGATTTCATGGCTGATAGATAAGCTGACTACACCCGTGCGCCGCATTTTTGCCATCGCCAATTGTCTGATTCTCGTCATCGCTTATGGCACGCTTGCCTGGGGCACGATTACGCTGATGCCGATTGTTCATACCGAGCATACGCACGTATTGGGGGTCCCGTCTTCGGTGACCTATGCCTGCATGCTGATCGCATTTGTCATGTTGGTTACAACATCCATTACGCAGACGATTCGCATGCTGATCAATCACACCGCAAGCGGCATAGTCAGTGGCTCAGCCACTGGTCAGAAACCTGCTGCCAGTCATTAAGGATTGATCATGTTATCAATTGCTACTTTTATTGCTTTTCTAGTCCTAGCCCTCTGCGGATTACCGATTGCCCACTCACTGATTGTCGGCGCACAAATCGGTTTGTTGCCCTCTGAGCGTCTTGGTGCAGAGTTCATCGTTTCGCAGCTGGTGACTCAGACGCAAAGTTTCCCCCTGATCGCCATTCCATTTTTCATGCTGACTGGCTCACTGATGGTGGGTGGCAAACTTGGGCAACATCTGATTGATTTGCTGACCACGCTGATGGGGCGCTTTCATGGCGGTCCCGCCCAGGTTGGCGTGTTGTCCTCCACCATTTTTGGAGGAGTTTCCGGTTCAGCGGTGGCGGACGCCTCAGCCATTGGTTCTTTGCTAATCCCCTGGCTCAAGAAGCTTGGCTATCCACCAGCCTTTGCTGCGGGTACGCTAGCAGCTGCAGCAACCATCGATATTCTGATTCCACCCTCGATTCCGATGATTATTTACGCATTGGTTTCCAATGCGTCGATCGGGGCTTTATTTGTGGCCGGTATTCTGCCTGGCGTGATCATGTGCGCTGGATTTATGCTGGTTTGCTATGTACAGGGACGCAGACGCGGTTTCCCCAGAGATACAACCCCCTTTAACTGGGTTAATTTGCGCAAACAATCCTATTACTCACTACCTGCGCTGGCTTTACCTGTACTGATCATTGTTTTTCTACGGTTTGGTATTGCGACCCCCACCGAGGTGAGCGTGATGTCCACGCTCTATGCGCTCGTCGTCTCAATCACGATATATCGCGATCTGACGATTGCACGGCTCAAGCACTCGATTATTGATGCAGGGCTTGCTACGTCGATCGTGATGCTGATCATCATGGCCTCCAGCGTAATTGGCTGGATCCTGACCTTTGAGCAGCTGCCTGCATCCTTTGTCGCCTGGGTGCAAGCGACCCTGGGGGAGCCATGGATGATTATTCTGGCGATGAATTTCATCATGCTCGCTGTGGGAATGTTCATCGACCTGCCCGCTGCTGTCCTGTTGCTGACACCGATGTTTGTTCCGCTTGCCGCCGCCATTGGCATGGATACGATTCAGCTAGGCATTATGATGATTATTAACTTGTCGATTGGCTTGTATCATCCGCCAGTAGGCACTACATTATTTATCACCAGCTCCATTGCCCAGGTAAAAATGGGTAAAGTCGTGATTGAGCTGGTTCCCTTTTACTTTGTCGCGTTCGGTATTCTGATGCTCTATAGCTTTGTACCAGCGATGACAATTCGTTAGCAGAGAAGATCATAATGAGTCAGGCACAAGGCAGTCTTGGATCGGTTGGATTGGTTGGTTTGGGCGTGATGGGCCGCGGTGTTGCTGAAAACCTGTTGAAAAAAGGTTTTGAGGTCGTTGGTCGCGATATCAATCCTGAGGCGCTCACCTGGTTAAAGTCGATCGGAGGAAAAGCTGCGACTGATGCTACCTCGATCACCAGTGTCTGCGACGTGGTGGTCAGCTTTGTTGTCAATGATAAGCAGACTGAGGATGTGTTATTCGGTCAGGATGGTCTGGCCGCCACGATGAAACCTGGCAGCGTATTTATTGCCTGCAGCACCATGTCACCGAAATACGTGCGCGATCTCGCCGTGCGACTGTCCAAGCTGCAGATTCATCTGATCGACTCCCCTGTGACGGGCGGACAAGTTGGCGCTCGTAACGGCAGTTTGACGGTGATGGTTGCCGGTGACCCGGACGTATTCGAGCGTGTGACGCCCGTGCTCTCTGCATTTGGTGGCAAACTTTTTTTCCTCGGTCAGGAACAAGGGCAGGGCAGCCAGATGAAGGTGATTAATCAGCTGCTTTGTGGTGTCCATATCGCCGCTGCCGCTGAAGCGCTCGCAATGGCCAAGCGCAGTGGATTGCCATTGGACACAACCCTTGAAATACTTAAAAGTGGTGCGGCGTCGAGCTGGATGCTTGGGGATCGCGGTCCGCGCATGGTCACCGAGTCTTTTGATAACGTCACTTCGGCTGTCGATATCTTTGTCAAGGACATGGGCCTGGTACTTGATTCAGCACGCGAGTCTTCGTTTGCTGCGTCGATGGCGCATGCCGCGTTCCTCCAGTTCATCGAGGCAAGTGGCCATGGCTTGGGCAAGCTTGATGATGCCGCAGTGATTAAAAACTATACCGATAAATAAAAGTTAACAAGAACACTTCAGGGACTTATGCAAACCACGACTGTCTTTAACAACATCAACCGATTAGTTCAAGGCAGAGGTTGCCTGTCAGGATTGCCTGCAGAAGTCGAGCGACTCGGTGCAAAGCGCATCCTCGTCATCACGGATCCAGGACTGATGCAGACAGGAATCCCTACACGCGTTGCTAAGCTCCTGTCTGGTTTCGAGGTTGTGATTTACAGTGATGTCGAATCAGATCCGAGCGTGGAAAGTGTTGATGCCTGTGCGCAATTCGTTAAAGATAATGGTTTTGATCTGCTGATCGGTTTAGGCGGTGGCAGTCCTATCGATACGGCTAAATGCGTATCGATCCTTGCGACTAATGGCGGAAAGACCGAGGATTATCTCGGGATTGAAAAAGTCCCCAAGCCAGGTCTGCCTAAAATTTTTATCCCGACCACAGCAGGAACAGGTAGTGAAGTCACGAATGTTGCTGTGCTGAGCTTAAAAGCCTTACATACAAAAAAAGGAATTGTCAGTCGCTATCTCGTTGCAGATGTCGCCATGCTGGATGCCGAGCTGACCTTGGGGCTACCTGGCCACATTACTGCGGCGACTGGGATGGATGCCTTGACGCACGCGATCGAGGCCTATGTCTCCAGGTTTGCGCAGCCACTGACTGACCATTTTGCGCTCGATGCGATCACCAGACTGGGACGATCCCTTCGAACAGCTGTTCATTTTGGCGCCAACATTGAGGCACGTGAAGATGTGCTCACCGCGAGCCTCTATGCCGGTCTGGCTTTTGGCAGTGCAGCAACCGGGATGGTGCATGGTCTGGCCATGCCTCTTGGCGGCCTCTACAACATTCCGCATGGTATTGCCAATGCCGTGTTGTTGCCCCATGTGATGAAATTCAACCTGGTTGCTGCGACCCGAAGGTTTGGTGATGTCGCCCGCGCACTTGGTGAGACGACTGAGGGTCTGTCCGAGCGCGCCGCTGCTGAGCGCGCGATTGCGGCGGTCATCTCGCTGTCTGAGGATATTGGTATTCCTAAATATGTGGATCAGTTGGGTATCCCGCGCAAAGGGATTCCTGCGATCGCCAAAGATGGCATGACCAACTCCAGACAGATTTTGCCCAATCCGCGCGATGTGACCTACGAGGGACTGGTTGGTATTTTGAACGAGGCGTTTTCGCCTGAGTGAGTGGTGGTCAGAATCTTGATGTTTTCTAGGTAAACTTGTTGTTTTCCTAATTCATGAGACAAACAACATGGCCCGCATTCCCTACGCTGACTTAAGCAATCCAGAAGCCAAACCAATCGTTGACCGCATCGTCGCCGAGCGTGGCTCGGTGCTGCACCTCTATCAGATGCTCCTGAATAGCCCACCGATCGCGAGCGGCTGGCTGAATTATTTAACCGCTGTGCGTCAGCAGAGCACACTGCCAGGTTCTTTGCGTGAGTTGGTCATCATGCGCGTGGCCGTGATTAACGGCGCGCCTTACGAGGCCGAGCAGCATGCCCCGATCGCCCTCAAAGAAGGCATCACCCAGGCACAGCTCGACGATCTCAACCAGTGGGAAAGCTCAACCAAGTTTGACGCCACTCAGCGCGCAGCCTTGGCTTATTGCGATGCCATGACTAAAAATATCCAGGTTCCTGCCGAGGTGTTTGCTGCGGTCAAGGAGCAGTTTTCTAGCCGTTTGCTCGTTGAGTTGACCGCAACAGTTGGTGCTTACAACATGGTTTCACGCTTTCTTGAAGCGTTGGAAATTCATTCGCACGACCATCGTTGATTGAGGGTCGATTTAATCGGCCGTAATATTCGCGGTTTTGGCGAGCGCCTGATAGCGCTCGCGCTGACTGGCGATATAAATACCGAAGTCTTGAGGGGTTGGGCTCGCGACGAGTTCAACCCCTTTTTCTGCGAACATTTTGACCAGAGCTGGGGACTTCAGGATTTTGCTGACTTCCTGGTGCAGCTTGCTGATGATTTGTGGTGGAGTACCTGCTGGAGCAAACAGGCCGTTAAACGTTGAGTCTTCGAAGCCTTTAAGCCCCGACTCATCTAAGGTCGGCACGTTTGGCAAAATCGGTGAACGGGTTTTACTTGTTACACCGAGTGCAAACAGCTTGCCATTCAAGGCATATTGAGCCGAGGTGCTTACCTGATCAAACATGAAGGGTACTTGTCCTCCCATCAGGTCAACCATTGCCTGGGCATTGCCTTTGTAGGGAATATGCAGGTAGGAGACACCGGCTGCATTACTGAACAATTCTGCTGCGATATGGCCAGTCGAGCCATTGCCTGAAGAGGCATAGGCCAGGCCTTTGGGTTGGGCTTTGGACATCGCAATAAAATCTTTCAGGGTGCGCGCCTGGATTTTCTCAGGGTTCACCACCAGCACCATCGGGATCTGGCAGGTGACTGAGATTGGCTCAAAATCCTTGACTGGATCGTAGCCAGCATTTTTGAGTAATACCGCCGCGGTGACAAAGGTCGTCGAGTGCGCAAGCAGCGTATAGCCGTCAGGTGCAGCTTTGGCGACCAGATTTGTCCCCAGTAGGGAGCTCGCACCGGGTTTGTTTTCCACGATGACTTGCTGCCCCAGGGCTTTGGAAAGCGGTTCGGCAATCGCACGCGCGACGATATCGACATTACCGCCGGCGGCGACCGGTACGATCAGTTTGATCGGGCGGTTGGGGTAGCTTGCGATGTCCTTGGCCTGCGCTTGTGTCAAGGATTGCGCTTGGGCTTGAAAGCAGAGTCCAGCCAATATTGCAGCAAGTGATAGTTTTTTCAATAAATGCATGTTGTCTCCCCGACTTTTAGCCGATGTGATTCATTTTTTATAAGTACTTTTATAGGTACTGATATAAGTTCTATTGTTTAATGTAATTTATTAACTATATCTATCAAATATATGAATTTATTATAAAAATATCAAAAATCATATAGTTGAGCAGGATTGTCCACCAGTATCTTTTTAGCAATCTCCTGAGTCTTTGCCCATTGAACCACACGGCGTATCGCAGCCTGATTATCCTCGTTGTGAAACTTTTCTATTACCTCAGGCTGACGAATATAGCCCTTTGGTGGGAAGGGATGCGGCCAGTCTGTCCCCCACAGCATCCTGTCTGGATTGGCTGCGATCAAGGCCTCAGCAAATGGCGCGACATCCGCATAGTCCGCTGCCTCTGATACGCGGTAGGCGGCAGAAAGCTTCACATAGACCTTGCCTGCCCGAACAAGTGACAGCAGCGCATCAAAACCAGGCTGATTAAGCAGTCTATCTGCCTTCAGTCGCCCAAAGTGATCGATGACCACTGGCGTGGCAGACTGCATGATGGTGTCATGCATGCCCTCGATGACGCCCAGATTCGTATAGATCTGGATGTGCCAGCCGTAGGGCGCGACTTGCTTTGCGGTACGCAGCAGTTGCGCTTGTGCAATGCTTGGGTCGTTCTGCCCAACAGTCTCCAGATTCATTCTCGTCCCACGCACGCCCGTAGCGTGCAGTTCAGACAGCGTCTGAGCAGAGGTCGCATCATCAATGACGGCCACCCCGCGTGCATTCTGACCAATCGTGCGCAGCGCCCAGAGCAGACAAGCATTGTCCGCGCCATAGGGGCTAGGGTGCACGATCACGACACGTTCTACGCCGATCGACTGATGCAGAGCATGCAACGATTCGATCGAGGCCAGATCGGGCGTGTAATGACGTCCAAGGGCAAACGGGAATTGTTCTGCTGGTGGAAATACGTGTGTGTGGCAGTCGCAAATACCTGCCAGCCCGAAGGGCGCGGCAGGATTTGGAGAGGCTTGCGTGGTGGCCTTTGTGTTCATTTTATTCGGTGCCTTAAGCTTTAAGCAGCGTAATGCGGAAAACCACTTGGCTCGGCTTCTAGCAACCTGAGCATCGCATGCCACTCGAGTTCACCGTAGGGGCGACGCACGTTAGGCTGATAGAGATGGGCTGATTTCTCAAGGATCTCATTTGAAGGCAGGGCCAGATCGGTGCCTGCTGCCATCGCATCGACCTGAGCACGGCAGGACATTTCGAGCTGATACATCAGGTTAAATGCCTGGGGGATCGAGGCACCCGAGGTCAGCAAGCCATGATTACGCAGAATCATGGCGTTGTGCATCCCGAGGTCAGCGACCAGACGCTCGCGCTCTGCCAGATCGACTGCAGGACCCTCAAAGTCGTGGTAAGCCAGATGATTATTAAACCGGCTAGAGGTTTGTGTCATTGGGAGCAGACCACATTTCATCGAAGCTACGGCCATGCCTGCCCGCGTGTGTGTGTGAATGACGCAGCTAATGTCAGGACGCGCAGTATGAATGCATCCATGAATAACATATCCGGATTTATTAATTTCATAATCGGTATCCTGCTTGTTGACGATTTCACCTTCAACAGTGATCCGCACCAGGCTCGATGCAGTGATTTCTTTATAAAGTAAACCGTATAAGTTGATCAGCAGATCGTGGGTGCCTGGAATACGTGCCGTGATGTGGTTGTAAATGAGATCAGTCATACCGAACTTATCCATCAGGCGATAACAGGCTGCAAGATTGACACGGGTTTCCCATTCCTCGGCGCTCACTTTGCCCTCAAGGTGTTCGAAATTGGTAGAAAATTTTCCGCTCATGGTGCTCTCCTGATTCTAATAATTATCTTAATGCAAGAATTTTTGATTATTTATGCTGAATATTATTCCGCCATACCGGCTGGAAAGAAAGTCATTTCTGAGGTGAGACGACGATATCCTCAGCGGCCAGTGGCTGGCCAGCCGTAAATTTTTCAATATTGCGAAACGCATGACCAACGATGTTGGCCACGTTATCAAACACCGCTCCCGCAGAGTGAGGAGTCGCGACCACCTGATCCATGTGTAGCAGTGGGTTGTCCGCAGTGGGGGGCTCACCCTCAAAGGTGTCGAGTCCAGCACCACTCAATTGACCTGAGCGCAGCGCCTCGATCAAGGCCTGCTCGTCGATCACCTCGCCGCGTGCGGTATTGATTAGCACTGCACCCGGCTTCATCTTTGCCAGGACTTGTGCATTGATCTGATGATGGGTGTCGATATTTGAGGGGATATGGATACTCAGGATATCGCTTGATGCGAGCAGCGTCTCGTAGTCAACATATTCGACTTCATAACGCTGCTCGGTTTCATGATCCGCACGATTGCGACTGTAATACTGCACGTGGACATCAAAGCCCTTGAGACGCTTTGCCACATGTCTGGCGATATTGCCAAAGCCAAGCAGCCCGATAGTTTTACCGGCGATCTGATAGCTCACCGTGCGCAATGCTGCTGGGATCCATTGGCCCTCGCCGAGTGATCGGTGGGCCAGTGGCAGACGACGTAACACGGCCAGCATCAGCAGAATTACATGCTCAGACACCGGGGCAGAGCTCGCGCCTGATGTGATCGCTACGGTGATACCCGCCTGCCGTGCTGCCTCCAGATCGATTTTGTCGACCCCGATGCCCCATTTCTGGATCATCTTGAGTTTTGGCGCGCTTTGAATCAAGCCCGCATCTACAAACGTCCCCGCCGCAATAATGAAGTCTGCAGTCGGGATCATCTGCGCGTGCTCTGCACGCTCGTTCGTCTCAGCAAAAGCAATGCTGTATCCGGCTGGTAGCAAACGCTGGATTTCCGCACGGATACTCAAGGCCATCGGACTTATAAAAGCGATGTGCTGCATGCTCACGCCGGGACAAATCCTTGTTCGACAAGTAAAACCTTGATGTCTTTCTTGACGATCTTGCCATAGCCGGACTTGGGCATGGTGTCCCAGAAAACAATCTGTCGCGGCCAGCGGTACTTGGCGCAGCGACCGTCCAGATAGGCCAGCAATGCGGCTTCGCTTACGTCCTCAACACCTGCGCGTTTCACAATCACCGCAATCCCAATCTCCCCCCATTTGGAGTCAGGCATGCCGACAATCGCGATTTCGTCCACACCGGGATGGGTGAGCAGGTCTTCCTCGACTTCTTGAGGATAAACGTTCGAGCCACCAGAGATATACTTATCGGACTCGCGCCC
>JAUSCY010000025.1 GCA_030650995.1 Sheuella sp.
GCAATAGTCGCCGCAGTCGCAACTGAAGATCCAGATACGGCTGAAAACAGCGCCGATGCACCAATATTGGTATGAAGCAGGCCTCCTGGCATTCTTTTCAACCAATCGCCAAGGGATTGATACATCTTGTCTGTCGCACCACCCCGCATCAGAATTTCACCGAGCAAAATGTACAAAGGAATAGACAACAGCAAGTAGTCCTCACCTGCGGCCCAGAGCTGTTCACCCAAGGCATTAAGTGCTGGCATACCAAAATGCGTACCCGCGCCAAGCAATCCCACTACAAGCATTGTGGTGGCTACATGAAAGCCCAAAAACATCAGGCCCAGCATGAGTAACAAACCAAACAGGATTTCCAGAGGGCTGATCATCTGGCCACCCCACGCGTCTGCTTTAAATGAATATCGGTCTCAGCCTCGATCTCTTCTTCCAGAGTCTGAGGACCAAAAGCGATATTTATTTCTTTAGTATTTCCTTTGAAAAACAACTTTAAGCTGTATAGCGCCCCCCAGCTAGCGACTAATGAAAACAGCAAATAACCAAACAACCAGATTGACTGCGGAATCCACATCGGCGTGCTCAAGGGAGTGGCCGCCGTTGAGTGCATATCGATACTATCGAGCACGACATGCGTTGCTCTCCACAAACAAAGCAGGGCAATCGCAGACAGACTGATCATCGCAAGCACGTTCAGCAAGGCTTGTGTTCTGGCTGAAAACCGCGATAGTAAAAAATCGACGCGGGTATGACTTCTTGTAATCAAAGCCTGGCCAAAACCGAATGATCCGACAACAGCATATGTATAGGCACCGACCTCATCGATCCCCTGAAGAGAAAAACCAAACACTTTGCGACCGAGCATTTCAAAACACGTCATCACACTGAGGGCAAGCAGCCACCACCCACATGCCAACACCGATATGTCGGTCACCAGATTCAATCCCCGACTGACAGCCCCTGCAGGGAAGATCGTTTTGATCTTCATATGAAATTACTCCGTTGTCTATATTGAGATCATGAGCAAATTTCATGCCAGCATATTCAAGGCCTGCAACTAACTGCCAGCAAATATCTCAACAAGCATGCACACACCTGTTTGGTGCGTTTAAAGCACTCCTTAGTCGCCGCAAGCACCAAACTAGGGAGAGACAGAATGTCATACACCGTTATTTCATGCTATACAACGACATAAACCGCACTGAGCAACACGGCTCAGATGAGACAAGCGGAACAGCATACAAAAGTGAGAAACACGCATGCGACATATTCTTTTCAAGAGCCTGTTCATTCTGGCTAGCGTATTGATGCTTGGGCAATCTGCTCAGGCAGACACCTACCCTGACCGTCCGATTAAATGGATCGTGCCATGGCCTCCGGGCGGTGGCGCAGATGTGATTGCACGCCTGTTGGGAAATCCTGTCGCAGAAGCTTTAGGTAAACCTGTCATCATTGACAACCGTGGCGGCGCTGCAGGCAACATCGGAGCGGTCGCAGCCGCCCGCTCTCCTGCAGATGGTTACACCATGGTGTTTGCCTACTCAGGCACACACTCAATCAATCGACATCTCTATAAAGACATGCCATTTGAGGAAAAAGATTTTTCACCCGTCATCTTCCTCACCTCTGTTCCTCAAATGCTGGTGGTCAATGCAAACCTGCCTTTTAAATCGGTGCAGGAAATCATCACGGCTGCAAAAGCGAATCCGGGAAAACTGACCTATGGCTCAAGCGGAAATGGGGCGATCAATCACCTGACCGGTCAACTTTTCAGTGATATGGCGGGGGTCAAGCTTTTACACGTGCCTTACAAAGGGGGTGGTCCCGCTGCCGCTGCGGTCATGGGTGGTGAAGTTGATATGGTGTTCGGTGAACCCTCAACACTCTTGCCGCATGTCGCATCAGGAAAGTTGCGCGCCATCGCTACAACGGGCGCTAAACGCTCAATTAGTTTGCCTGACCTGCCAACCATTGCCGAATCAGGTGTTCCGGGTTATGACGTGACGTCCTGGAATGGTGTGCTTGTCCCCGTAGGCACACCCGCTGAAGCGATCAAGAAACTCAATGCGGAATTTAATAAAGTCCTCGCTAATCCTGCGATGCGCGAACGTCTGGTGAAAATTGGTTATGAACCTATAGGCGGAGCTCCAGATGCTTTCTCCAAACACATCGAAGCTGAAACAAAAAAGTGGGGTCCGGTTATTAAGCAGTCTGGTCTGCAGATTAATTAAATGATTTTTATGAGCCAAAGCGGGATCACCGATCCTGCAAAACACGCAGAATGGTCAGAGTGGTATGTTGAGCATCTTCGCATCATGCGAAGTGTTGACGGCATTGGCTCCGCTGAACGGTTTCAGACAACCACACCGAACTGGCCTCCCTCCCTGGCGATGTACTCAATACGATCGGCCGAGGTGTTTGTGGATCCTTATTATTTAAAGATTCGCGGCATGGGCCCCTGGGCAGGCCTGATTGAAAAACGTTTTTATCAGCGAAATCTGTTTGAAGCAGTATCACCAGGTTCATCAACACTGATTGCGCCCGATGTACCGCCACAATCTGCCCTTGTTGTCACCGACCAGATCCAGCCACATCTTGAAATTGAAGGATTGAAGCTTCTTTGGCTCAAGTCTGTCGGTCTTGATCAATCTACTCCTTACCGGGGTATCGCTGTTATTTCAAAAAATGATATCCCGATAATCAGCAAACACCAGGAATTAGCGGTGTACCTATGACAATGCCAAAAAAAACATTAATAGCTGGCGCAACAGGTCAGATAGGCAGCAGCGTAGGGGATTATCTTGCCAGCGCGGGTGGCTGGAATCCCGTTGGTCTGTCACGCACGCCCGATGCCAGCGCACCATATCCGATGATCGCGGTAGATTTGACGAACGCGGATGATTGCCTGAAAAAAATATCAGGACTTACAGACATTACTCACATTTTGTACGCAGCGCGTTTCGATCATTTTGGCGGAGAGCTTGAATCGAAAGATACAAATGTCGAGATGCTCAAAAATTTGCTTGATGCAATCGAGCCATCATCGAAACACTTGCAACACATCCATCTGGTTCACGGCACAAAATACTACGGCCATACGATTGCACAACGCACAGTCCCCTACAAAGAGGAGGATCAGTGCGGTAATTACAAAAGTTTTTATTTCGAACAACAATCACTAGTCGAACAACGCCAGCGCGGCAAGAATTGGTCCTGGTCCATATCGCGTCCGCATGCCTTTTGCAATTACAGAACCGATGAGCCACGCAACCTGATACTTGTTGTAGCGATCTACGCAACCATCATGCGGGAGCTTGGCTTACCACTGATTTTCCCAGGCTCACCCTCCAGTTACCTGGCTAAAACGCAATTCTCCTGGTTACCGACACTTGCTCATGCGGCCGCCTGGATGATGCAAGAGCCAACATGTGCCAATCAAGCTTACAACGTTGTCAATGGCGACCCTAAAAGCTGGTCTGAATTGTGGCCGTTGCTGGCCAGATACTTTGACATGGAAGCTGGTGCTCCGGACTCCAGTTCGTTTGCACGCTTTGTTTCTAATAAAGACATGATCTGGCGTGAGATCACTGAAAAGTATGGTTTGGTAAAAACCGAATTAATGCAAGTTGCCCAATGGCCTTATGGTGACTATGTCCTGTCTGTCCAGTGGGACGTTATTTCTGACATGTCAAAAGCTCTTCGCGACGGGTTTACCGAACGCATCGACTCGGAAAAAATGTGGCTGGATGGCTTTGATTACTTTCGCGCTCAAAAAATAATTCCCTGATTGGAGACAGATGTGTCTAGCACCACCACTGATGTATTAGTTATTGGCGCAGGCGGCACAGGCCTTGCTGCAGCCTCAGAAGCTGCAAAACTTGGTCGTAAAGTTATATTGCTTGAAAAAAACCCTCAGACTGGCGGGTCAACTTCATGGTCTGTCGGCTCAATCACAGCAACTGGCACACCACACCAGCGAAAAGCGGGTATTGAAGATAGCACTGAAGCGCATTTTGAGGATATGGGAAAACATGCCGGAGATCTTGCTCCGCGTGACAATCTTACACTTCGCAGGATACTCGTGGAAAACACACCGGACATGATGGATTGGCTCATGAAATTAGGCGTCGTGTTTGTCGGCCCTGAAGAAGAACCACCCCATCGCGTCGCACGCATGCACAATGTCGTGCCCAACTCCAGGTCATTTGCCTACCATCTCACTAAACACTGCCATACCCTCGGTGTCGATATCAGACTGAACACAGCGACTCAACGCATTATTGTTCAAGACGACCGCGCAGTGGGAGTGGAAGCAACGATGCCTGATGGTTCGGCCCACACATTTTTGGCACGCCATGGCGTAGTGCTGGCCAGTGGTGATTACAGTGCAGCTAAAGACCTAAAAGCTCAGCTTGCGAATGCCGATGTCGCACTGGTTGATGCTGTCAACGAAACCGCAACCGGTGATGGTCACCGTATGGCGATATCGATTGGTGCGAGTGTTGTGAATGGAGATATCGTACGCGGTCCGATTATGCGTTTTATTGCACCGACTCGTCCCAATATTTTGCAAAAACTCCCGCCTGCAACGTGGATAGCCAAAATGATTGCGTGGTCGGCTAATGTTTTACCGCAGTGGGTACTCAGGCCATTTCTAATGAGCTTTCTGACCACTGCCGTCAGCCCTTCCATGGATCTGTATAAAGAAGGCAGCATTCTGATCAATAAAAATGGTGAGCGGTTTACCGACGAACTTGGAAAACCTAACAAAGATATGGCCAAGCAACCTGAGCGTGTGGGTTGGGTGATGTTTGACCAGCAGGTTGCACAGAAATTTTCGGCGTGGCCGTATTACATCTCTACCGCACCCGGTGTGGCCTATGCCTATCTGGATGACTATCGTCGCAACCGTCCGGATATTTTTCATCAGTTTGATTCAATCGCCGGACTAGCTGACAGCATGGGGGTTGACCCAGAGACACTCACGCATACGATTACCACTTACAACGCCTCACAGCGCGGCGTCAGACCTGCTATCGATCACGGCCCCTACTACGCGCTGGGGCCAATCAAAAGCTACGTTGTATTCACGGATGGCGGCCTGAAAATCACCGATCGCCTGGAGGTCATCCGTCATGACGGTAGTCTGATCAAGGGTTTATATGCCGCAGGCTCTGTCGGTCAGGGTGGATTACTTCTTGAAGGCCATGGCCACCATTTGGGCTGGGCTTTTGTCTCCGGACGTATTGCAGGACGCTACGCCGCACAGTTTGAACCTGCGGCGTAGTTGAACTCAAACCTCAGGTGCCTGACTTAATCGTCAGCCTTGATGTTTGCCGACTTAACAACCTGCGCCCATTTATTCATATCCGTTTTGACGAATGCAGCAAAGTCAGCCTCGGTCGTAATGGTGGGCACTAAACCCTGTTTTGAGAGATTGGCAACAGTTTCTGGCTGACTAAACACCTCGAGAGCTGCCTGATGTATTTTGTTGCGAACATCCGCGGGAGTCCCTGCGGGTGCAACTAATCCATACCAGTAATCCATGTCAAAACCTCTGATGCCAGACTCAACAAAAGTCGGTACATCAGGCATTGCGGGTGAGCGCTGCTTACCTGTCACCGCCACAGCCTTGAGCTGACCACCCCGTACCAGGCCAGCAATCGAGGGGAGCGGGGCAAACATGATCATGTCTTTTTGTGAACCGAGCATATCAGCAGCCACTGCTCCGGTCCCTTTGTATGGAACATGAGTCAACTTGATTTGGGTCGCGTAAATAAATAATTCTGCAGCCATATGCGCACCACTGCCCGTACCTGCAGAACCAAAATTGATTTTTCCTGGATTTGCTTTGGCCTGAGAAACCAGATCCCCTGCGGTCTGGACAGAGGAAGTCGGACTGACGACTAGAACCATCGGGGCAGCCGCCAAGGCAGTAACAGGGACAAAATCACGATCAACGTTGTAGGGCAGTTTAGGATAGATACTGGGATTGATTCCTATTTCTGATACAGAACCAACCATGAGCGTTTTTCCGTCCGGTGCTGCGCGGGCCGTAAATTGAGCCCCAATTGCACCCGCTGCGCCAGAACGATTTTCAATTACAGCAACTGTTCCAAGCTTTTCGGCGATTTTAGGCATGGTCATTCGTGCCAATACATCCGTTCCACCGCCCGGTGCAAACGGAATCACGATTGACAAGGGCCGATCGCCCGAAGACTGGCCATGAGCGGGGCTCATCACCAGGGAGGTAAACGTTACGGCACTCATAAATATTGTTGAAAAAACAGATTTCAAAATTGTCTCCTTACTTATTATTTTTTATCAGATACCTATATTACAGACTGGCGGTCGATAATGAATCAGTCAGATCACTTTGCATAGAGATATTTGGAG
This sequence comes from Sheuella sp., assembly GCA_030650995.1. Classification (GTDB taxonomy): domain Bacteria; phylum Pseudomonadota; class Gammaproteobacteria; order Burkholderiales; family Burkholderiaceae_B; genus Zwartia. The sequence continues at coordinate 6,394 of JAUSCY010000025.1, forward strand.
TGTATTCTCATCTTTCTAGAGACAAAACATACAAAAACTAAGACATGCTTCCTTACGAAAAATTGCCTCATGTTCAGGCAACAGCAGGCTTTTCACATCTTGAAGGAATCCGGGTACTGGATTTAAGTACTTCAGTTGCCGGACCGTATGCAACGCAGTTGCTTGCTGATTTTGGGGCGACTGTCCTCAAAATAGAAAAAATAGAGGGTGGCGATGACGCACGCCAGTGGGGACCACCCTTTTTAAATGGTGCTTCGCTCTGGTTTCTCAGTGTGAACCGTAACAAACACAGCATGGCACTTGATGTCAGTCAGCCTGAGGGACGAGAAATCCTGATGTCCCTGCTAGAAACCACTGATGTACTGGTCGTGAATATGACACCGCGCGTGCAGACCAAACTTGGTCTGGATTATGCAAAGCTAGAACAAAAATTTCCACGTCTGATTCACGCATCGCTCACAGGTTTCGGCTTGACCGGTAGCCGGGCTGACCATCCATGTTATGACCTGATTTCTGAGGGCTATTCTGGCATCATGGACTTAACGGGTGAGCTTGAGAGCGATCCGCAGAAAGTCGGCACACCTGCCGCAGACATGCTGGCGGGACAAGACCTCGCTATGGCTGCACTGGCAGCGATTAACGGCCGAAACAAAACTGACAAGGGGTGCTGCATTGATGTCTCCATGCACGCCACCATGTCGCGCTTTACTGCGCCGCGCGTTGTTGCCTACCTTGGATCTGGGGAGGTTCCACGCAGATCGGGCGGGCGCGACTCTGTGATCGCGATTTACCAAGTCTTCAACGCCTCGGATGCCCAGTTGTCACTCGGGTTGGGAAACGATGCCATCTGGAAAAGATTCTGGGAAACAGTGGGTGATATTGCATTTGGACAAACACCTGCATACGCAAACAATGCCGGCAGACGAGAACATCGGCCTGCAATCGTTGCACGCATTTCTGAAATCCTGAAATCACGAACGCGCGATCAATGGCTAGAGTTATTTGCCATGAACCGCATCCCAGCCGGCCCGATCAATCGTGTAGACGAAGTCGTTGCCGATCAGGACTTACTGGATAAAGAGTTTTTCTATACAAGTGACTCGGCTTACGGCCCAATCCCTCAAGTAGGCCTGGGTATTCAAATCGACGGGCAGCAGCGTGTGCACAGAAAATCACCACCCAAACTTGGCGAAGACACTCAAGTCGTACTCAAGGACTGGCTTAACATGTCCGATACTGACATTGAAAAACTTCAACAATCCGGAATAGTGAATCGATAGCATTTAGAAATAATGCTCGCGAATGACTGACCGCTTATATTTGTACAGAAAGCACTGGAGACCTCATGCAATTTGAAGAAATTATTTACGAAGAAGATGGTCCGATCGGCACCATCACATTGAATCGTCCTCAGGACGGTAATATGTTTACTGAAAAAATGTGTCATGAAATCCGTGATTGCATCAACGCAATCCGCCGTGAAACACGTACCCGCGTCATTGTGCTGACGGGCGCAGGAGATCGTTTCTTTTGTCTGGGCGGGCGCAAAGACGGTATGGAAGATACCCAGATGTATGCAGGGGTGCTGCCTACACTTGAAATGTATGAGAGCATCGATCGCTTGCAAAAACCAGTCATTGCATCAGTCAACGGCTACGCTGTGGGCGGTGGAAACGTATTACAGATGGTGTGCGATGTCACTATCGCAGCAGACAACGCGATGTTTCGACAGGTAGGTCCGATGGTGGGCAGCTTCGATGCCGGATATGGCACGTGGTATCTGGAGGACCTCGTAGGCAAGAAGCGGGCGAAAGAGATGTGGTTCTCAAACCCAAAAATCTCACCCCAGCAAGCAGTCGATATGGGTCTGATCAATCGTGTCGTGCCTGCAGCTGAATTAAAAGCAGCGACACGCGAATGGGCACTTGAAATCGCTGATCGTGGCTCCTTCGCACTCGCATCAATCAAATCTGCTTTCAATGCACGCCACGGCGGCGTAGGTGGTCTCTCGCGTATGGCGCATGATTTGTTGTTGCGCGGCTATCTCGATACGGAAGAACATGATGAAATGGCCGCCTCCTTTGCAGAGCGGCGCAAACCTGATTCATCCAAGTTTGGCCACTGATCAAAGGATTTGATCATGATGCTGACCTTGCATGATCCAAAAAAAACACGTGAACAATATTCAAGTGGTGCCTGGCAACAGGACACCATGTTCATGCTGTTGCGCGAGAACGCCCGCAATAAAGGCGATGTTGTTGCTCTACGTGACGCAACAACTTCCCTGACCTGGAACGAGGTGCTTCAAGCAGTAGAGGGTGTGGCACAAAGCCTGCACATCGCAGGTCTGCGTGAAGGTGATCGCGTAGCAATCTGGCTGCCAAGTCGTGTTGAGAGTGTAATTATTTTTCTTGCCTGTTCACGCAACGGCTATGTATGCTGCCCTTCCCTGCACCAGAGTTACACCGCGGCTGAAATCATCACATTACTCAAACGCATCCGTTGCAAGGCATTTTTTACGATGCCCGCCTATGGAGCCGATGCAGCCAAGACTTCTATTTTCAACCTTGTTCAGGACGTCCCTACGCTAATTAATACCTACGCGCTTGGAGATAATTTCAATCATAATCAGGCGTGCCAGATTCCTGATACGCATCAATTTCCAAAACCTCTTGCAAGCTCTGTGGACATGCCTCCACCTGACTTGAATCCCGATAAAATTGTCTATCTGGCATTTACTTCAGGTACAACTGGCTTGCCCAAAGGCGTCATGCACAGTGACAACACCTTGCTTGCCAATGGCCGTGTGCTTGTCAAGGACTGGCACCATAACGAATTCAGTGTGCTCTTGACACTCAGTCCTCTCAGCCACCATATAGGAACGGTTGGGGTCGAGCAATGGCTAGTCGCAGGTATGCAATTAGTTATACACAACCCCGCCGCAGGCATTGCTGCCCTGGACTTGATTATCGATACCCATGCGACCTATGTGATGGGTGTTCCAACCCACGCGATGGATATTCTCGATGAGTTTCGCCGTCGAGGCCTGACGGCAATGGGCAAAGTCAAATCGTTTTATATGGCAGGGTCTCCCATTCCTCAGGAGGTTGCGGAACAATTTCTGCGCATTGGAATCACCCCGCAAAATGTCTACGGCATGACTGAAAATGGTTCTCATCAGTACACCTTGCCAACAGATCCAACACAGACCATTGTCTCGACGTGTGGACGCAGCGGGATGGGTTACGAAGTCCGGATCTTTGACGCCGAAAATTCCGATAAGGAACAAGCTGTTGGTGAAGTAGGTGAGATTGGTGGTCGGGGTGGATTGTTGATGCTGGGATATTTTGACGACCAAACAGCAACAGAAAACTCGTTTAACCGTAGTGGCTGGTTTATGACCGGTGACCTCGGTGTGCTGGACCAACAGAACTGCCTCCAGATTGTGGGTCGGAAAAAAGATCTGATTATCCGCGGTGGACACAACATTCATCCTGCGCACATCGAAGATCTCGCGCATCGCCATACGGATATCGCCAAAGCCGCAGCATTCCCGATTGCTGACGATCGGCTCGGGGAGCGTGTTTGCCTGGCGATTATTCAGCGCCCCGGATCCAATGCAGGCGAAACACTCACAGCGAGCGAAGTCTTGATGCATCTGCACGTGATTGGCTTATCCAAATACGATATGCCCGAGTACTTTATTGTGATGGATCAGTTTCCTCTGACCGCAAGCGGAAAAATCCTAAAACGTGATCTGGTATTGATGGCTCAGCGCGGTGAAATTACTCCCGAGGCCGTACGCTTTAAAGCGACGCAAACGCAATGAATAAGGAGAAATAACGATGAGCGTTGAGCTTTCGATTGAAAATGGGCTGGCCCACATCAAACTGAATCGCCCTAAGGCGCTCAATGCGCTGAGCTTTACGATTCTGGGCGAACTTGATGCAGTAATTGATCAGGTATCACAAGCCGTGAAGAACAAAACTGTTCGGGGTTTGATTTTTACAGGAGAAGGTGAAAAATCATTTTGTGCTGGCGCAGACATCACAGAACTCATGGACCGGTCCGTATTACAAGAGCACGAGGGAGCAAGAATCGGTCAGGCCGTATTTTCAAAAATAGCCTCGCTGGCCATTCCTTCTGTTGCCGTTATTCATGGTTATGCCTTCGGCGGCGGACTCGAACTCGCACTCGCATGCACATTCCGCGTAGCAACGGCACGCGCCAAGATGGGGTTGCCTGAAGTCAAGCTCGGTCTGATTCCTGGTTATGGTGGCACGCAGAGGTTACCGCGACTCGTTGGTGAGGGGCGTGCGCTGGATATCATCATGTCAGGCCGAACAGTCGATGCTGAAGAAGCTGAGCGGATCGGTCTTGTGAATCGCATCGTTGCAGATGCTGATCCTGTCACGATTGGCCAGGACTTCCTCGCACCATACCTCAAGCACAGCCTTGCCGCACTGGACTTCGCTCGCCAGGCCGTCACCAGGGGGTTGAATACAACGCTGTCTGAAGGGTTACGTATCGAGCGGGACCTATCAACTCTCGCCTACCAGACTGCTGATGCAAAAGAAGGCATGAACGCCTTTGTTGAAAAACGTCCTGCACAGTTCAAAGATCACTAGACCAGACACTTATTATCGTTTCAATCACTTCTGATAAATAAATATGCAAATCAATCCAACATCTGACGCACCATCAAAAGGCTGCATCATCGTCACAGGCGCCAGTCGTGGCATAGGCGCAAGGATTGCACTGGGCTTAGCTCGCGCAGGTTTCGACGTCGGTTGTCTTTCCCGATCTGGTGACTTACCTCATATTGAGCAAGTGAGCCCGGAAATCAAAAAGCGCTGGCATCCCGCTAAGTGCGATGTCAGTCAAAGCGCACAGCTAGAACAGGCATTCCATCATATCGCTCAGCAATCAGGCAAACCCCTTGTCGGCTTAGTCAACAATGCCGGTATCCATTCGCAGGGTCGTATAGAAGCCATCACGCAGGAGGAGTTCAGGCGTGTGATGGATGTTAATACCTATTCGGTTCTGGCTGCGAGTCAGGCCATCTATCCGCACCTGCTAAATAATCAAGGTGGATTGATCGTCAATATCGGCTCATTTTTTGACAAGCTTGGTATCAAGCAGCACTTACTTTACTGTTCAGCCAAAGCTGCAGTAGGCGCAATGACACGCTGCATGGCTGTTGAGTGGGCATCCAAAGGCATTCGCGCACTGAACGTTGCGCCTGGCTATATCATGACCGACCTGAATCGGGATGCCATGCAAACCGGACCACTCGCTGATTATCTCGCCAAGCGCATACCCGGAGGAAAACCTGGGCAGGCCGAGGATGTCGGCAATCTTGTGACCTCACTATTTGTACTTGACTCTCCATTCATGACCGGCGAAACCATCTATATCGATGGCGCGCACGGCATGCTGGGTTAGAAGGAACTGACATGCATGTATTAAATCGACTCGACGCCGATCAAAAATGGTCTCAGGAAGAGACCATGCTGCTTGACTCGGTACGTCAGTTAGCAAGAGAAAAAATCGCCCCACGCGCCGCGCATTATGACCAGACCGCCGAATTCCCTTGGGATAACGTCAAGGCGATTAATGAACTCGGTCTGAACACGATGTTCATTCCCGAGGAATATGGCGGCGCGCCACTCTCCTATGCGTGCTATCTGGCCTGTGTCCGTGAAATCAGTCAGGCTTGCGCCTCTACGGGGATTATCTGGGCGACTAATTTCCACGCCATCAAACCACTGATGGACTATGGCAATGCGGAGCAAAAGCAACGCCTGTTACCTCGCATCGCAGAGGGTGGTTTAGCCGCCCTAGTGATCACTGAACCGAGTGCAGGTTCAGATGCAACAGGTATGAAAACCACTTTTACACCGGAGGGTGATTCGATCATCCTCAATGGCAGCAAGATTTTTATATCCAATGGGGATGTATCGGACCTGTATGTGGTGTTTGGAAAGTGGTCAGAAATTGAAGGTGCAAAGGAATCCATCTCTGCCCTGATTCTTGAAAAAAACACTCCGGGCTTTACGGTCACAGGTGTTGAAGACAAGATGGGAACAAGAGCATCGGGCACTGCTTCGCTTTCTTTTGATAACTGCCGTATCCCGCGTGCCAACCTCTTATGTAATCCTGGCGATGGCTTAAAAATATTATTAGCCTCGCTCAACAAGTCACGTCCGAGTGTCGCTGCCCACGCGCTGGGCATTGCCCGCGCCGCATTTGAAGATGCGATCGGATATATGAATGAACGCAAACAATCAGGTAAAAAATTGCTTGAATTTCAGGGTTTGCAATTTAATATCGCAGATCTTGCCGCAGAACTTGTTATGGTCGAATCCTGGCTCTGGCGTGTCGCAAAGATGGTTGATGATAATGTCACCGATATCGGTATCGAAGCCTCTATCCTGAAACTTAAAGCGACAGACCTGGCTATGCGCATGGCCACCGATGCGGTGCAGTTTCTTGGCGGCTATGGCTACTGCAAAGATTATCGCGTCGAACGCTTAATGCGCGACGCAAAAATTACACAAATATGGGAAGGTACCAATCAAGTTCACCGTCAACTGATTGGTCGCAGTTTTTTGAAAAAGGATAAGAGATGAACCACAGCAAAACAATCGGTATCGTCGGCTGTGGCACCATGGGGACCGGGATCGCCATCGTCGCTGCGCGCGCTGGCTTTAAAACGCGCATTTATGACCTGCGCCCCGAACCTCTGGAAAACGCACGCAAACAGGCGGCAGCATTTCTTAAAAAATCAGTCGAACGCGGCAAACTTGCTGCCGGTGAAGACGCGCTCATCATGTCGCAGTTCCTGACAACAACTGAAATCCGTGACTTCGCAGATTGTGATCTGGTGATTGAGGCAGTTTTTGAGGATCTGAAAGTCAAACATAGCATTTTTAAGCAACTCAACGAAGTCTGTCACGCAGAAACGATCTTTGCCTCCAACACGTCTACGATATCAATTACAGAAATCGCTGGCGGAAGTGGTCGCGCAGACCGGTTTGTCGGCATGCATTTTTGTTTGCCCGCCCAGCTCATGAAACTGGTAGAAATGTCGCCAGGAATGAATACATCCGAGGCGACATTCGACAAAGCCTGGAAACTCTGCGAAGACATGGGTCAGCGCCCTGTGCGCACGCGTGATACCCCCGGCTTTATCCTCAATTACTTTCTGATCCCCTTCCATAACGACGTCATCAACATGGTCGATCAGGGCGTTGCCTCCCCCGCCGATATTGACCTGGCCGTCAAAACAGCACTAGGCTACCCACTGGGTCCACTTGAACTGCTGGATATGGTTGGAATGGATACGCAGCTTTTACTTTGCGAAGCCATGCATGGTCTGACCCACGAGCCCAGAGCGGCCTGCCCGCCTCTGGTCAAGCGCATGATCGGCGCGGGGCGACTCGGACGCAAATCAGGTCAGGGGTTTCACACCTATGACAGTAATAAAATTTTTGGAGCATGATCATGGGTTATCAGATTATTCAAGCTGACGCATCACGTTCATTTCCCGATCCACATGCGTTTTTTGACAACGCGAGCAAAGACGGTGCAGGGCTGATTTTTATCGGACAAGAAGCTGGCGCGGCCTTTGAGGAGTCAATGGACCAAACGGCAGACGCATCTTTTGTCGCGATTGAACTAGGCACTGAATGCCTGGGTGTCCACATCGATCAAGACTACGGTCCTGAAAACGTTGTGGGTTTTGCAAGGTTTCGTCTCGGTGATGACGCCCCCACCAAACTCGTTGAATTAGTCCGGATGCCCTTCACGACAGAAAAGGCGCTGGCTGCTGCACGTGCATGTTTTGAATCGGCAGGATTGGTGGTTTCTGTCTGCGGTGACTTTCCCGGACGCATTCTGGATCGACTCATCCGTCCCTATTACAACGCGGCACTGCGCAGGCTCGATGAAGGTCTGGCATCGGCAAATGATATGGATTTAACGCTACGTCTCGGACTCGGCTATCCAGACGGTCCGATTGCTTTATTGAATCGTACAGGTTTGCATCACCACTACGAAGTGACTCAAGACCTTTTTGAACAGCTTGGTCAGGAGCCCTATGCGCCTGCACGTCGTGCGCGTAATGCCTGGATCAAACACAATCAGGAAAACGACGATGCAGCCACTTAAAGGCATCAAGGTTCTGGATTTCAGCACACTGCTTCCAGGACCAATGTGTAGCTTGATGCTGGCTGACGCTGGCGCAGAAGTCATCAAAATAGAGCGCAGCGCAGGAGATGAGATGCGCGCCTATATCCCGAAATTCGGGGCAGACAGTGTCAATTTCGCTCTTCTGAATCGCGGTAAGAAATCAGTTGTGGCCGATCTCAAATCACCTGGCATCATCAAGCTGATCGAGTCCCTGGTGATGCAAGCAGATGTTCTGGTTGAGCAGTTTCGTCCTGGCGTCATGGACAGGCTTGGACTTGGGTACGAGAAGCTTTCAAAACTAAATCCGCGTCTGATCTACTGTTCCATTACGGGCTATGGTCAGACAGGGCCTTACTCACAGATTGCAGCACACGACCTGAATTACCAGGCTCAAACCGGGATGCTCAATCTGACGGGAGATGACAGAGGTAAACCGGCATTACCACCGATGCTCACTGCAGATCTGGCGGGTGGTGCCTACCCTGCCATCATGAATATCCTGCTGGGCTTGCGCAAACGGGATCACTCAGGTGCCGGTTGTCATATTGATGTCTCTATGTCGGACAATCTCTTTACATTGATGTATTGGGGCTTGGGTAACGGCTGGACCGCTAATCAATGGCCAACGCCAGGCAGTGATCTTGTAACCGGTGGGAGCCCACGCTACCAGATTTATCAGACTGCAGATAATAAATATCTGGCATGCGCGCCGATTGAAGAGAAATTCTGGGCTAATTTTCTATCCGTCATCGGCGCAGTTGAACTGCACCATGAAAAAAACACCGCCCTGGTCAAAGCCAGCATCGCCAAAATTATTGCAGGACAGACTGCAGCCTATTGGATGGAACGCTTCGGTGCTCTTGATACGTGTGTCTCTGAGATAGTTGGACTTGAGCAAGCTGTAACAGATCCTCATTTTCAAGCCAGAGGGATTTTTGACCGAAGTATTTCCACAGCGCAAGGCGATCACATCACAGCTCTGCCAACAGCTGTGAGTAAAGTTTTCCTGGCAAAAGAGAAAGTCGATTCAAGCCCGAATCTGGGCCAGCACACAAAAGATTTTTTACAAAAAACCTGACCATTTAATACCCGATTGATCATAAATAATCAGAATATTCATTAACGGAGCAAACTATGAAACTCAAACTCACCTCACTCGCAGCGCTATCGCTCACTGCGTTATTTGCATCATGCGCCCACGCTCAGGCGAACAAACCTGTCCGTATTGGTGCACTGGTAGATATGTCTGGCATTTACTCGGCCCATGGTGGCCCGGGAATGGTGACCGCGGTCAATATGGCAATAGAAGACTTTGGTGGAAAAGTCCTTGGTCGACCGATCGAAGTACTCTCTGCGAACTATCAAAATAAAGTTGATATCGCATCTGCGCGTGCGCGTGAGTGGTATGACCGCGACGACGTCGATATGATTATCGAATCTACCGACTCTGCAGCCTCCCTTGCTCTGCAGCGTATTGGTGTGGAGAAAAAGAAAATTACGATTTTTGCTGGTTCAGCAACCTCAACGCTGACAAATGCGGAGTGTTCGCCATATGGCATTCACTATGTATATGACACCTACGCCTTGTCACACGGCACAGGCATTGCAGTGACAAAAGCAGGTGGAGACAGCTGGTTCTTTATCACTGCAGACTATGCCTTTGGTCAGGCACTCGAAAAAGACACGGCAGAAGTAGTCAAACAAAATAACGGCAAAGTGATTGGTTCGGTCCGCGCTCCACTCAACACACCCGACTTCTCTTCATTCCTGTTACAGGCGCAAGCATCCAAAGCTAAAGTCGTTGGACTGGCCAATGCTGGAACAGATACCCAGAACTCAGTACGTCAAGCCAATGAGTTCGGCATCACCCAGGGTGGCCAGAAGCTCGTGACTTTGCTCGTGTTTTTACACGACATCAAAGGTCTTGGACTGAAAGCCGCGCAAGGTCTTCAATTTACAGATGGTTTTTACTGGGACTATAACGACGATACGCGCGCGTTTGCTAACAAGTTTTACGCTCGACATAAAGGCATGCCCTCCATGGTGCAGGCAGGCGCTTACTCTGCAACCATGCACTACCTGAAAGCTATTGCAGCTGCCGGCTCAACCGATGCGGACGCTGTCGCAGCAAAAATGAAAGATACCCCCATTAACGATTTTTTTGCCAAGAACGGCAAAATCCGTGCAGATGGACGGATGGTGCATGACATGTATCTCGCAGAAGCCAAAAAGCCATCTGAATCAAAAGGCGAATGGGATTTACTGAAAATCAATGCAGTCATTCCTGGCGACGAAGCATTTCGTCCGCTATCAGAAAGCGTTTGTCCTTTAGTTAAAAAACCAGGCTGAGATAGTCATCTCGAAAGCCACATTCCTGCGTGCCCTATGCACTGGAATGTGGTTTAAAACCGGCAATATATAAAAATTAATAAAGAGACATCATGAAAAAATTTGTATCAAAACTACTTTTATTTACCACGCTGATCGCACCTGGCATTGCTTTAAGCGCGGATCCCTGGCCAAGTAAACCGATTCGTATTGTGGTGACTTTTGCGCCTGGCGGCACCTCTGACGTGCTATCCAGAGCGATTGCGCCAGAGCTGTCGAAAGCGCTGGGCGTACCCGTTGTTGTCGTCAACAAGCCTGGAGCCAACAGTATCATTGGCACGCAGGAAGTCGCGAAATCCGCACCTGATGGCTACACCATCGGCCTGTTCATCAGCGCCCATTCAATTAATCCTTATATCAATAAGAATTTACCTTACGACTCAAAAAAGGATTTCATCCCTCTTGCGATGCTGGCACTCATGCCCGGACTATTAACAGTCAATCCAGGTGTGCCGGTAAAGAATGTACAGGAGCTGATTGCGCTCGCCAAAGAAAAGCCAGGCACGCTTGCATACGGCACGCCTGGTGGACTGACCTCAGGCCAGCTATCCATGCAATATCTCATCAAACTGGCTGGCGTGAACATCACAGAAATTTCATATAAGGGCGGTGGCCCTGCGCTGGCAGACTTACTGGCGGGTCACATTCAGATGCTGATCAATAGCCCGACGTCAACGATCCCTCACGTTCGATCGGATAAGCTGCGGGCGCTAGCCACAACCGGCGCTAAAAGGCCTGCCGCACTGGCCGATATTCCTACGATAGCGGAGTCCGGTTTTCCTGGCTTCGAATTGTATGAGTGGTATGCATTGTTCCTGCCTGCAGGAACTCCTCAAGATATCGTGACACACTTGCACAAGGAGGTCATGAGCGTCATGGCCTCACCTGCGATGGTTAAACGCATTGCCGATATCGGAGCAGAAAGCAGCACCGATACACCTGAACAATTCGCGAAGTTTGTCGAAAAAGAAGATCAGGTATGGAGCAAAATCATTAAAGAAATCGGTGTGCGTCCAGAGTAAATCAGGCTCGGAAACGTGATCCCGCATCCACGGAGATCACGTCGCCACTGATGTATTTGGCTGCATCTGACGCAAAAAATACCGCAAGGCTTGCAACCTCTTCTGCCTTGCCCATCCGCCCGTAGGGGAGGTTTGCCATCAGTTTGCCATAGGCCTGGCGATCAACCTCTGTTTTTGGATGCAGCAAATTATCAGTGCGGGGCGTATGAATCAAGCCTGGATTAATTCCCAGAACGCGCACGCCATGATCAACGCTTTCAGCGCCGAAGGCCTTGGTAAAAGCGATCAGGGATGCGTTGGCAACAGAAGTACCGATTGAATTGGGATTGAGCTTTTCACCAGCAATACCAATAATGTTAATGATGACCCCGGACTTGCGCTGCATCATATGCGGATAGATTGCACGACTGAGCATGATGGTCGACATCACCTTGCCCTCAAAGCTTTCACGAAAACCTGCTGGATCGATATTCATCAGGCTACCGCGAGCAATGGCACCCGCGGAATTAATCAGAATATCGGTTTCGGGGAAGGCCGCACCAAGTTCTTCAGCGCTGCCTGGTTCTGATAAATTGACGGATTCAATCTGAATCTCTACCTGATATTTGCTCTTGATTTTTTCGCGGGCCTCTTTCAGCGATTCCAGATCGCGAGCGACCAGACGCAAAGCGCAGCCTTCGGCAGCAAGTGCCTCTGCAATAGCGAAGCCGATTCCTTTCGATCCACCCGTTACCAACGCCACCTTGCCTTTGAGGTTGTAATCCATTGTCGCGCCATTCCTTGATATTCAATTGTTATATGCAATCACAGATCAGGCCTGCTGATCTACGTTCACTTTATCATTCGGCGAGCATTGTTTCCATATTCTGAAACAGCAGATACAAACATGGGTTGCTTAGCCTGACGCTTCACCGCATAATCAGCCAGCACCTCAATACCTCCATACCTATTAGAAACAGAGGATATTCCGATGAGAATAAAGAGACCATTCATCCAGCAAACTAAAATCTGTTTTGTCAGAATTGCTTCCATACTGACAACTTTATTTGCACTCACCGCTTCACAATGTGCAGTTGCTCAAACCGGTAATCCTTACCCGACTCAACCGATCAAGATCGTCGTGCCTTTCCCTCCAGGAGGAGCGACCGATATCATCGCCCGCATCATCGGTCAAAAAATGTCCGAACGCATGGGGGTCAGTGTCATTATTGAAAACAAAGCTGGGGCTAACGGCAATATCGCCAGTGAAGCCGTTTCCAGAGCACCTGCAGACGGCTATACCTTGCTCTACAACACCTCTTCGATCGCTCTGAGCCCGGCTTTGTATAAAAACTTAAGCTTCGATACAAAAAAGGATTTTGCTCCCATCATCCTGACTACAGTCGTGCCAATGCTGCTGGCTGTCAATCCCTCATTACCGGTGAATAACGTTCAGGAATTAGCTGCATTACTTAAATCAAAACCTGGCCTCATCACCTTCGGCTCCGCAGGGATTGGCAACATTACGCACCTGGCCCCGCTGCTGATGATGGATCAGCTTGGCGTAACCGCCAACCACATCCCTTACAAAGGTAGCGCTCCATCGGTCATGGCGGTAGTCGCGGGAGAAGTGCAATTTGACATGGAGCCTATGGCAGTCGGCTTGCAATTCGCAAAAGAAGGGCGAATCAAACCACTTGCCGTATCAACCATGCAACGCTCTCCCGCCCTGCCAAATGTACCGACTCTAGATGAAAGCGGCATGAAAGGCTTTGAAGTAGGTGCCTGGCAAGGCATCATGGCGCCGGGCAAAACGCCCCCGGCAATCATCAACCGACTGAACACGGAAATCTCGCAAATCATTGCTTTACCTGAGATCAAAGACAAACTCCTCGCCCATGGCGCACAGGTGCTTGGCTCAACCCCAGAACAATATGCAAGCTATCTGGACTCAGAAATGAAACGCTGGGATAAAGTCGTTAAAGAAAGCAATACCAAACCAGAATAATTTAGATAAAACAAAGAGGAGACAAGCTATGAATCTGGATCACATTACTTCTGAACGCTTCACGCAAGGCATGGCTTTGCGAAGAGAAACTCTCGGCGCCGAATACGTCGATGCAGCACTCTCAAAGACAACTGCATTCACCGCCCCCTTTCAGGAACTGATTACCGAGGCCGTCTGGGGGCATGTATGGTCACGCGACGTACTGGATCACCGCGTACGCAATCTGATTAACGTTGCGCTCATGGTTTCAATGAATCGCCCGAATGAGTTGCGGCTCTATATCAAAGCACGTCGACAAACCGGCGCCACCATTGAAGAGATTGCAGAAGTCATTCTGCACTGTACGGTTTATTGTGGCGTACCCGCATCGCTTGAGGCATTCAAGGAGTTTGAGCGGGTCCTGGCGGAAGAAAAAGAAGCCGGACTCACCCCGTAAATCGCGATATTTTCAGTTTTATCCCTTCTGGCAGCTTTTAGGAAGTGAGCCGGAAGGCGAAATCAGGATTTTTACCGCTGATTTGTGTATCGTTCTGTCTATGATTCACATTACAGAACTCCGCCTGCCTGTCGAGCACGCGCCCGAGGCACTCGAAACGGCAATAATTCATCGCCTGGGCATCACCGCCCAGGACCTGCTGGGCTTTGAACTATTCAAGCGCAGCTATGACGCACGCAAAAACAGTGCACTTTCATTCATCTACACCGTCGATGTAAACGTTAGGAACGAAACAGCTATTCTGGCTAAATTCAAGGGTGATCTGCATATCAAACCTTCGCCGGATACAAGCTATCACTTTGTTACGCATGCAGCGCAGAGCGCATCAGCATCCTCGAGACTACGTCCGGTCGTCATTGGTTTTGGACCATGCGGGATTTTTGCGGCCTTACTGCTCGCACAAATGGGATTCAAACCTATTGTGCTGGAACGCGGCAAGGCTGTGCGCGAACGTACTCAGGACACCTGGGGATTGTGGCGTAAAAACGTTTTAAATCCGGAATCTAATGTGCAGTTCGGCGAGGGTGGCGCTGGTACTTTTTCTGATGGAAAGCTCTATAGCCAGATCAAAGATCCAAAGTTCTACGGACGCAAGGTCATCCGCGAATTCATCAAAGCAGGCGCGCCTGAAGAAATTGCATATGTCGCCAAGCCCCACATCGGGACCTTCAGGCTGGTCGGTGTCGTTGAAAAAATGCGTGAAGAAATTATTTCACTTGGCGGCGAAATCCGCTTCTCGCAAAAGGTTGTCGGATTTGATATTGAAAACAGTGCAATCTGTGGCGTGAAGCTTGAAAATGGTGAAACGATATCAACCGATCACGTTGTCCTGGCAGTCGGTCACAGTGCTCGCGATACGTTCAAGGCCTTACATGAAGCTGGCGTCTATATGGAAGCCAAACCCTTCTCCGTTGGATTCAGGATTGAGCATCCTCAATCGCTGATCGATCGCGCCCGACTTGGCCCGCATGCCGGCAATCAACTCATCGGCGCAGCCGACTACAAGCTGGTTCATCACGCTAAAAATGGTCGCACTGTTTATAGTTTTTGCATGTGCCCAGGCGGTACCGTTGTCGCCGCCACCTCCGAACCGAATCGTGTTGTGACAAACGGCATGAGCCAGTACTCTCGCAATGAACGCAATGCTAATGCCGGTATTGTGGTGGGCATCACGCCGGACGATTATCCGGGCGGACCACTCGCGGGGATCGAGTTTCAACGCGCCATTGAATCCAAGGCTTATGAATTGGGTGGAGGCACCTATGAGGCGCCTGGGCAGCTGGTAGGGGACTTTCTGATGGGTCGAGCGTCAACCGAGCTCGGCAGCGTGACGCCCTCATATAAACCAGGCGTTCATCTGACGGATCTTGCACCGAGCTTACCTGCTTACGCAATCGAAGCGATCCGCGAAGCAATCCCTGCATTTGAAAAGCAAATCAAGGGATTTTCAATGCATGATGCCGTGCTGACTGGCGTTGAAACAAGAACCTCCTCACCCTTACGTATAACGCGTGGAGATGACCTTCAGAGCGTCAATATCAAGGGTCTTTACCCGGCAGGCGAAGGCGCAGGCTATGCGGGCGGCATTCTTTCAGCGGGTGTTGATGGGATCCGTATCGCTGAAGCAGTTGCGCTGAGCTATCAGAACGCGTGATTCGCTCGACCGAATTCGAATACCCTACACATCTGCGCGCTGCGATAGATGACCTTCCGAGCTCGCCAGGCGTCTATACTTTTCACGGTGCGCAGGGCGATTTACCTCTTTATATTGGTAAAAGTATAAATTTGCGTAATCGCGTGCTCTCGCATTTACGAACGCAAGACGAAGCGCGAATGTTGCGTCAGACCCAACGCATCACCTATGTAAGAACCGCAGGAGAAATTGGGGCGTTGTTGCTCGAAGCGAGCATGATCAAGCAGCAGCAACCCCTGTTTAATCAGAAACTCAGACGCACCAAACAAATGTGCGCGTTGAGCATAGAGAAAGATCGCCCGATCATCGTGTACTCCAAGGATATAAACTTTGCGACGCATAAGGGTCTGTTTGGTTTATTTGCCAGCAGGCAAGCCGCGATTGAAAAATTACGCAATATCGCTGACGATCAGCGCCTGTGTCTGAGTCTGTTAGGATTAGAAAAAATAAAATCCGGTCAGCCATGCTTTCGTTCGATGATTAATCGTTGCGCGGGAGCTTGCTGTGGCAAAGAGTCAGTCTCCGATCATCAGAAAAGATTGATCAATGCACTCGACAATATTCAAATTGTTTGCTGGCCTTACCGGGCTGCGATCGGTGTGATCGAACGCCAGGAGGATATGGTGCAGATTCACGTTATTCACCACTGGTGCTATCTTGGATCTGTCGAAAATGTAGAGCAGGCACGCGCGCTTACGACCCAGGCATCCGGTTTTGATGCAGATGGCTACAAAATTTTATGCAGACCCGTCATGACGGGCCTGGCAGAAATTATCGAGCTTTGAAAAACCGGTCGTACAAATTATCACCAGGCGCCTCAAAGATCTGAGCGAGCTTGCTGATTACTCAGGTGTAATCGCAACGTTGTTGAGTTTATTGATATGTTCTGGCCAACGGCGCTTCTGCGCCGACTGCAACAACACACGCCCCCAGGACATCCAGGCATCCCAGCCTATCCTTTTATCCCACGTATTGCCCCAGCTGGACACCAACTGAACACCACTTGCAGCATAGCGCTCAGCCTCTTCAAAATTACGGTGAGTCAGATGCAACTGTGCAAGCAGCAATTGTGGCTCGCCCACCCAGGGATTCAATTTGATCGTCTGCTCAAGTACGCCGCGCGTTGCATCCGATGAAATCAATGGCTGATTTTGAGAAATGACAGACCAGTACAGAGACGCGGCAGAAGCCTCCTCTGCCGGATTCAAAATCTGTGTGCCCCCCGCAAATACAGGAGGATGTGGCAAGATATCTTTCAGACCAGGATGATGCAAATAATTACCTAATCTTGACATCTGTCCTACTCTGTAAGTTGTCGGACGCATGGGGCCTGGCCATAACGCAGCAGCCCAGTGCACTTCAGCAGAGCGATTTTCGTAATCCGGATAGCCCGTGTAGATATCATCCTGCCAGCTGTACCACTGCTCACAGATATCCGCCATTGTGGTGACGATAAATATCGCGACATCTTTGGGTGCAACAACATAGGGCTGCCCGTTTAATGTCATCGGCAAACTTCCATCCGCCTGTAATTTACCTTTGAATAACTCACGCACAAATTCCGTACGGGAAATCACACAAAACAAATGAATCAGGCGCTCAGCCTCAACGCCTACAGCTTCTTGCAGACGTCCCCGTTCAGTATTGATATCGAATTTCATCAGGTCAACGTGCATATTGCCGTAAACACTGTGCAGCAGACCGAGCTGTCTGACCACTAAAGGCTGCTGCCAGAGGGTCAGTGTCCTTGTAACGCCGATGAGGTGGTGACGAAAGGTTCCCGCCTTATGCCAGTCTTGACCCACGCCCCGACCAAGTACGAGCGGCATAACGGCACCCAGATCTGGATCGTGCTGCAGCCACTCCTCATCAAGCAATGCTATCGCACGGTTTAATTGTTGAGGATCAAGTGTATGTAATGAATTCTGCATGAAAAACCCGCTTGTCTCTTGTCAGTATTGTTTTAAAAAAAAAATTGGAAGTGATGCTTAGGCCGCAGCCAATGGCCTTGACAGCACACGTCCGGGTCTTGCTCCTGTAGCGTGACCGTGATCCCAGACAACTTCTCCATTCACAATCACCATCTCAATGCCTTTGGATAAGGCGATTGGATTCTCGTACGTGGCAACTGCGTCAACAGTATCATCGTCAAACAAGGTCAAATCAGCAAACGCACCTTCTTTCAGTACACCACGATCAGCGAGTCCGAAATTCACTGCAGTCAATCCTGTCATTTTATGGACTGCTGTCTCCAGTGAAAACAGCCCAAGTCCACGGCGGTAATGTCCAAGTACGCGTGGAAATGTAGCCCACAATCTGGGGTGCGGCGAGGCGTCGTGCGGCAAGCCATCCGAGCCGATCATCGTTGGGCCGAACTGCATGATTTTTTGCACATCGCCCTCGTCCATTCGAAAATAAATGGCTCCTGCAGGCAATAATTTCTCCACTGCGGCTTCCTGTGTCACACCCATTTTTTCTGCAATCTTATCCAGATCTTGTCCAGCGTATTCAGGCAACTTTTTAGACCAGGTCACGATTACCCGCGCAGAGGTGATAGCACGGCTCCAGGATAAAACAGTTGAGCCCGCTGCGTAAGGATAACAATCCAGACAAATTGGCTGCTTAGCCATACTTTTTTCGATAAAGGCGAGCGTCTCATCCGAGCGACCGTAATTTTTCTGTCCAATCAGTTTATGGTGAGAAATCACAACGGGCACACCAACTTCGCGACCTATACGAAAAGTCTCCTCAAGCGAATCCATCACACCATCGGCTTCATCACGCATATGGGTGCAATACAGACCATTGAACGCTTTTAGTGGACGACAGATTTCAATCACTTCCTCAGTCGGCGCAGCAACCGCGGGTTCATAAAACAGTCCCGTTGACACGCCGATCGCACCCGCCTGCATCGCCTCAGTCACCAACTCTTTCATCTGTTCGATTTGAGCAGGGGTTGCTGCAGTTTCCAGATCATCCATCACAGCTACGCGTAATGTCGTGTGGCCAACCAGCATGGCACGGTTGGTGGTAGCAGGTTGAGCCTTCAGGGCAGACAGATACGAAGCGAACGTTGGAAACCTGAACCAGCCGCCCTCATCATCCAGCAAATTCAACGGGGGGGTGACTGGATCCGGGATTGGGCGCGGCATCGGCGCGAGTGATACCCCACAGTTCCCGCCGATGATGGTCGTCACGCCCTGACTGATTTTTGGAGTCATTTCCGGGTCAGACAACATCATTCGATCATCATGCGTGTGCGCATCGATAAAACCGGGCGCAGCGACTTTACCCTGCAAATCAATTTCAATTTTAGATGAACTTAAAGACAAATCGCCGATTTTAGATATGCGATCGCCAACAATACCGATATCTGCAGTGTATCGTGGGGCACCGGTCCCATCGATCACTGTGGCATGTCGAATAATCAAATCGAACTTTTTTTGCATAAAAAACCTTTCACGAATGTATTTTTACAGGCACAGTACAAACTATATACTGACTAGGAATCATCTACCTCACATTCCTACAGATGCTGTTGATGCAGCCTTCTGAATGAGCCAATCATCACTCAACACTCCGAGGAACGTTATGCGCTTGAAAAATTTACTGACAGGCTATGAGGTGTTTGCCTGGGGCGGGCTGGTTGGACCGGCGAATATGCCAAAAGACATCGTAGACAGGTTAAATATGGAAATGCGTAAAGCGTTAGCCAGCCCTGCCCTACAGGAAAAATTCAAAACCTTTGGTGCCTCTGCGACACCAAGTACACCAGAAGAGTTTCTGGCTCTGTCTCGAGCAGAAACTAAAAAATGGGCCGAAGTCATAAAAGCCTCCGGCGCAAAAATAGATTGAGAAACCATGCAAGCCACACCTGATATCACACCCTACCTGGGCAAACTCATTAGCTTTCGACGTGATCTGCACGCACATCCAGAATTAAAGTTCGAAGAATTCCGCACCTCTGACCAGATTGCTGCCTATCTTGGAACGCTGGGTCTGAAAGTGCACCGAGGTTTAAGCAAAACAGGTATTGTTGCCACGCTACGTGGCAATGGACCTAATGCAGATGATCCAAAACGTGCCATTGCCTTGCGTGCAGACATGGACGCGCTTCCTGTCACGGAAGTGAATCAGTTTGAACACATCAGTCGCAATATTGGACGTATGCACGCATGCGGACATGACGGACACACTGCGATGCTGCTCGGCGGTGCAACACTGTTACAGGCCAAACCAGATTTTGATGGGACGGTGCACTTCATTTTTCAGCCTGGCGAAGAAGGTGGAGCAGGCGCGCGCATCATGATTGAAGAAGGGTTATTTGAAAAATTTCCGGCAGCCGCCGTGTTTGCGCTACACAACTGGCCAGCCATGCCTGCAGGAAAAATGGGCGTCCGCGTGGGTCCAATCATGGCCGCGACCAACCGCTTTGAAATCCGCATTCTGGGACAGGGAGGACATGCTGCACAACCGCACAACACAGTAGACCCTATCCCTGTCGCCTGCTCTCTGGTCACCCAGTTACAGACTCTTGTATCACGTACTATCGATCCACTGGACAGCGCAGTCGTGACCGTAGGGAAGATTGAATCCGGTACCGTCGAAAACATCATTCCGAACGAAGCCGTCATCTACGGCACATGCCGTACGCTCAAGACAGAAACGCTGAACCATCTCATCGCAGGCATGGAGCGAATGAGTGCACATGTGGCCGCCGCCCACGGAGCGACAGCTAAAGTCATCATCAAGCCCGGCTATCCGAGCACAATCAACCACGCTAGAGAAGCACGCTTTATGGCTGAAGTCATGGCAGCCACGGTCGGCAACAAAAACACCCAGGATGACGTTTTACCCGCGATGACAGCAGAAGACTTCAGTTACATGCTTGAAAAAATTCCGGGCGCTTATGGATTTATCGGCAATGGGCATGGTGGTTTGCCCGGCATCAGCCTGCATAACGCTGCTTATGATTTCAACGATGACATACTGGGAATCGGTGCAAATTTTTGGGATCTACTGGTCCGTCAATGGCTTGAAAAGGAAGTAGCAGCATGATGACAAGACGCAAAATCATCGGACTCGGGTTATCCGGCTTCGCCGCCTCTTTGGGCGTATTAAAGTTTGACTCTGCACTCGCACAGGCTCCAAACTGGCCAAGCAAAGCAGTTAAGATCATTGTTCCATACCCCACAGCGGGGGTAAGCGACACCATCGTTCGTATGCTCGCAGAACGTCTGACTGCAGTTCTAGGGCAACCAGTCATCGTTGAGAACCGTGCTGGGGCAGGTGGAACTCTAGGCATGGATATGGTGGCGCGTGCCGCGCCCGATGGCTATACGCTGGGCTTTGCAGCGATCAGTCCGCTGACGCTCAATCCGCATGTCATGAAAGTACCTTACGATGCCTTAAAAGACTTTGCGCCCATCGCATCCGCGATGTATTCGCCAATTTATTTACTGGCTACACCAAAGTTCGCAGGAAAAACTTTTGAAGATGTGATTGCCATGAGTCGCGCTAAACCTGGCTCAATTACAGTTGCTACTTCAGGCTACGGTACTGTCGGCCACATTATGGTGGAGCAATTGAACAAAAAGGCAGGTATCACACTCACTCATATCCCCTATAAAGGCGGAGCACAAATATCTACTGACGCTCTCGGTGGTCAGTTCGATCTGATGTTGGCGAATCCTTATGCAAATTTAAATGCCATGATCGAACAAGGAAAATTGAATCCACTGGCAATCGGCTCACCTAATCGCCTGTCCAATCTGCCTCAGCTGCGCACGTTTGCGGAACTCGGTTACCCGGAAGTCAATCTCACCTCATTATTCGGTTTTTTTGCACCAGGCGGCACGCCAGCAGCGATTGTCCAAAAACTTAATGCGGAAATCAACAAGGTGCTCAACGAGCCTGAAACTCAGGCTCGTGTGAAGAAAGTTGAAAACCTGGTGATTACGAGTACGCCTGAGGAGTTCGCAGCAAAAATCAATCAGGAATTTGCTGCAAACGCACGCATTGTTAAAGACGCAGATATCAAGGCCGAGTAGATTTGGCGATCTGGGCGCCTTCATCGCCCAGATCCCACCACAAGCCCGCCATCAGTTGCAGTGACTCGCGTGCAACTGAGCCAAGCAGGTGTTCGTTAGGTGCATGCTGGGAACAAGCAGCGTAAGAATGCGGCACCCATACAGTGGGTAAACCAAGAATCTTTGAAAACGCATCGTTTGGTAACGTACCGCCTAGGTTAGGCAAAATATCCACATCCTTACCGACAGAGCGTTTGATGGATGCGGCAGCCATTTTGACCCACGCATTATCAGGATCCAGACGCGTCGCCTCAGCAGCCTCGCCCCTGCTCGCAATGACTTCAATATCGCTATACCCATGTGCATCGAGATGTTCACGGATGTGTTCAATAAAATGTTCGTTATCGCTACCAACTACGTAACGAAGCTGACAGAATGCGATCGCGTATCCAGGGATCGCATTGACTGGCGCATCCGGATTACCTGTCTTGAACGCGAGAGTTTCAAACGTATTCCACCCAAACACACGTTCAGCTGGCGTCAAACCTGGCTCAGCCCAGTCCAGATCAATCTCGGGATCGTTAGGTCCCCCGCCGACTTCTATATTTTTTAGCGCATTTTTCACATTGTCAGGAAGGCTGCTCGGTAATAACTTGGGAACAAGAATCTTTCCCTTTTCATTACATATCGAAGCAAGAGCATTCGCCAGACGGATACCAGGATTCCTGAGAAGCCCACCCCAGTTACCGGAATGATGTGCGCCATCACGCAACGAAATTCGTAGTTCGAAATTAAAAGCGCCCCGAGAGCCGAGGAACAGTGTTGGACGTGCTGCAGAGACTCGCGGGCCATCCGAGGCGAGAAACAGATCCGCAGCCAAAAGCTCCCCGTGCAATTCACACATTTCGCGCAGACCGGGAGACCCCATTTCCTCACCCATTTCAATCATAAGCTTGATGTCGTAGCCGAGTTTGCCATTTCGTGCATGGATAACCTGTTCCAGCGCAGCCAGATTGATACTGTGTTGGCCTTTATTGTCTGCAGTGCCGCGACCATACCAGCGATCACCTTGGATATTGAGCTTCCAGGGTTCAAGGCCTTTATGCCATTGAGGTGCATACCCGCGCACCACATCTCCATGCCCATAACTCAAGACCGTAAAAGCAGAACCGTGCTCATGGCGCTGGGCAACCAGAAAAGGCGTGCCACCCTCGACTGGATTAGGAATCAGACGACATTCAAAATCAAGCTTCTTGAGTAAGGGAATCAGCTCATCGGTCAGGTATGCCGTCAAGATCTCAAGCTTTCCTGGCTCCTGACTCTCTGTTGGCATAGCCACGCGACGAGCGAGTGTTGCCTCAAAAGTGCCTTGATCGTAATAGGCGGTCGCGAGGTCGATAGCTTGTTGACGGCTCATATAAGTACTCTTCTGCATGATGTTTGAGATTTCAAAAGCTTAAGCCTTTGAGATCTCAAACACAATTAGAATCGGCCCGCCAGCAAAAGAATGCGGTTATTTGACAATAATCTGGTCAAAAACACCGCCGTCACTAAAAT
Source organism: Sheuella sp. (assembly GCA_030650995.1). GTDB lineage: Bacteria > Pseudomonadota > Gammaproteobacteria > Burkholderiales > Burkholderiaceae_B > Zwartia. Next base: position 29,759 of record JAUSCY010000025.1, read on the forward strand.
GTTTTTTCTGAACGACTTGCCAGCTTCCGAACACCTCAGCAATCGTGACGAGATTTAACTTAGAAAATTGCGACGCGTACTTTGCTGCCACAACTCGGTCAGTCGGACGGTAATAGTGTTTGCCAGCGATATCCTGCCCCTCTGGTGAATACAAATACTCAAGGTAGGCTGTCGCTACTTTTCGGGTGTCTTTCTTATCAACAACCTTATCAACTACTGCGACGGGAGGCTCAGCCAGAATAGAGACTGATGGCGTCACGATTTCAAACTTGTCCGGACCTAACTCCTTGAGTGCGAGATAAGCCTCGTTTTCCCAGGCAAGCAACACGTCACCAATGCCACGTTCAGCAAACGACGTGGTGGCACCTCGCGCACCTGAATCGAGCACTTTAACGTTCGCATACAGCGATTTCACAAAATCTTTTGCTGTAGCATCGTTACCACCTGGCTGCTTGAGAGCATAGGTCCACGCAGCCAGATAATTCCACCTGGCACCACCAGAGGTTTTTGGATTAGGTGTCACCACGCCAACACCTGGTTTGATCAAGTCATTCCAATCTATAATTTTTTTAGGATTGCCCTTACGTACGAGAAATACAATCGTGGAGGTGTAAGGAGAGGACTGGTTAGGCAGCCTTTGTTGCCAATCCTGAGGAATCAACTTGAATTGACTGATCGCATCGATATCGTAAGCCAAGGCCAGCGTCACTACATCTGCATCCAGGCCATCAATAACTGAACGGGCCTGCTTACCAGAACCTCCATGTGACTGACGCAGCGATAGAAGTATTTAGCTCATGCATTGCAAAGTTAAATGCTTATTACTTTTTATTTAATCAAGCGTAGGCGTGACGGATCATGCCTGCAGCAACGGTGTGTTTTGTCGCATCATCAATCAATACAAATGAGCCTGTTGCAATAGATACATCATACAAATCTGCAGCAATGGGTTTTTGTAATATCAGATTTATTCGACCAATTTCGTTGGTGTGGATTGTTGCCGCACCCACCCCTTGCGATAACGTGTGAATATCAAGTACTTGTTCAATATCCTTTATCTTTGCAAACACAGTTTGCGTTGAGTGTTGCAGCAAGTACTTGCGCGATAAAGATAAAGGCTCGGTATCCAGCCAGCAGACATCAGCCTGAAGTGATTTAGCAAGCACAGGCTGACCACCTGAAGCATCAACTGAAACAATCATATCGCCACGCGATACGTCCAGATCCTCTGACAGACGAAGCATGACTGCCTGGCCCGCTCGCGCCTGCGGAGTACCAAAATCCGTTAAATTTTCACCATAGTCATTTGCTACCTGAATCTCTGCAACAGTTGAAATCTGACCACCAGGTAATATTTTTACAGTCTGTCCACGCACAATCTGCCCCGACTCGACCTGTCCCAGATATCCACGAAAATCCTCTGCTGCACTGCCGTCCTGACGTGCCACATACTGAACGGGAAAGCGTAAGGATTGCAATGTCGTCGACTGAACAATTTCAACCTCTTCGAGCCACTGGAGCAAGCTGGGACCTGCATACCAAGGTGTTGCATCACTTAGATCGACAACATTATCTCCCCTCAGTGCAGAAACAGGGATCATGAACGGCACTGGCAACCCAATAGTTCGAGCGAGCAATTCAACAGAGGTTCGAATTTTATTGAAAACATTTTCATCAAAATCCAGCAAATCCATCTTGTTCACAGCAACAACCACATGTCGCAATCCCAGCAGACGCAAAATCGAAGCATGTCGCTTTGTTTGCGCGAGCAACCCGGCTGGTTCAAGGGTCAGATCGATACGCGTTGCATCAACAAGAATAACTGCGACATCTGCTTGCGAAGCACCCGTCACGAGGTTGCGTGTGTACTGTTCGTGTCCAGGAGCATCGGCCACGATGAACTTGCGTTTAGCCGTGGCGAAATACCTGTATGCGACATCAATAGTAATTCCTTGCTCACGCTCTGCTTCCAAGCCATCAGTGAGCAACGCCAAGTCGACCTGCGCATCATTTGCCTTCACGCGTGCGTGACGTGTTTTTGACAGCGCAAGCAACTGGTCAGCCAGAACTGCCTTACTGTCATACAACAAACGACCAATCAGCGTACTTTTTCCATCATCCACACTCCCCGCGGTGATAAACCGAACAACACCCAATGAATCGCTATGCTCAAGAGTCTTCGTGCTATTTGATGTGTAGCCCTGACGCATTAGAAATATCCTTCTTTTTTACGGCGTTCCATTGAAGCTTCGCTAGTCTGATCATCCATGCGCGTCGCACCACGCTCTGTAATTTCAGATAGGGCGGTCTCATGAATAATTTCCTCAGGCGTCGCAGCCGTACTTGCGACGGGGCACGTGCAACTGATATCACCTACTGTTCTGAACCTGACATCAAGCTGCTCACTCCTATCATGTGGCCCCTTGGGTGTAATAGAGGTAACAGGTACCAACAATCCATTTTTTCTGACTACTTCGCGTGTGTGCGTGTAATAAATACTCGGCAATTCAAGACCTTCGCGTGCAATGTATTGCCAGATATCCAATTCCGTCCAATTCGATATTGGAAAGACTCGCATATGCTCACCAGGAGAAATACGCGCGTTATATAAACGCCAAAGTTCAGGACGCTGAGCCTTGGGATCCCACTGACCATACTCATCGCGAAATGAAAAAATACGTTCTTTAGCACGTGCCTTTTCTTCATCGCGACGCGCACCTCCCATCAGGGCATCAAAACCATATTCAGCAATTGTTTCCAGCAATGTTGTTGCCTGTGCTGCGTTGCGGGAGTCAGTTTCTTTGCGCAACCTCACCGTACCTTTTCTGATTGAGTCTTCAACGTGTCCAACAATTAACTTAGAGCCTGTTCGCGCAACTATTTCATCACGGAACTGAATAACTTCAGCATAGTTATGGCCAGTATCGATATGCACTAAAGGAAACGGTAGTTTGATATCACGCGTGCCAAACCTGAAAGCTTTGCGCGCCAGATGAAACATGACGATAGAGTCCTTTCCCCCTGAAAAAAGCATTGCTGAATTAGCGCTTTGACCGACAACTTCACGAATGATATATATGGACTCAGCTTCGAGCCAGTCAAGATAATCATTTTTTATCACTCGCGTAGGTTTCGATCTCGTAGCCGCCTTTTCGATAATTACCTCAGTCTCCTGCACAACAGCAGGGCTAACATGCAAGCCACACTCTTTACTTTCACTTTGCAACCACCACCAGCGTCCGGCACGTACATCTTCACTTTCCCGGATGGCGCGCGTGCAGGGCTCACAACCAATACTTGCATAGCCTTGAGCATGTAAGGGGTGAATCGGTACGTTGCGTGTCAATAGGTAAGACCAAATCTCGTCTTGCGTCCAATCGAATAAGTGGTTGTATTTCACAATATCGCGTGCGGTATCTTGTTCCTTGAATGCAAGTTCTTCGCGGGTCACTGATTGTTCTTTGCGTTGCCCCGTAAGCCAGGCATCGGAACCGTCCAGCATCCTGTTCAACGGCTCAATTTTACGTATGTTGCAGCATGCTTTTTTTGCTTGCTCAGAATCATAAAAGCCGTTGATGCCAAACTGATTTATGTAGCTCTCAATATTATTTTTAAGCGGCTCTGCCCGCTCGATACTGACCTGATAATGAGACTCTGTCTGCTCAATCATCTTCAGTGTTTCAGCATGCAAACGTCCTGTATCAAGTGTAAATATTGCAATGGGTGCTTTTCTGGAAGCAATTGCATCAGTGAGAACCATATCTTCTGCAGCAAGACTTGTTGCGAATCGGACATGGTTGTTGGTATGTATGATCTCGTTTAACCGATCGTACAGAACAGTAATTTTTCTTTCCAGATCGTCGTGACTTACATTGATTGCAGGAATTCGCCACAACTGAATTGTTTGCTCAATCATCTTGTTCTCTTTTGCACACCACCGAATACAGCGGGCGTCAATTATTTCGTCCGGAGGTGACGAAACGTATTTAGTCTTTAAGATGATGATGCTACGTGTATGTGCCAGTCAGACGAACAACAAAGAATTTATATCGTTATTTGGTCGTCGGTTATTAGCTCAGTGCTTTTTTTATAAACGCTATTTATTAATTTTTTTAGCCAGTGTTTATTATTTTTAGTCAGCGGTTATTTTTTTGATTCTATATTTTTAAGTAATTAGTCAGGGTTCTAGACAAAGAGTTAACTAGTTCGTATCAGACTTTCTCTTATCCCAAAATAAGTTTCAGTGATAAGTAACGGATGATTGAATTTTTTCTGAGTCATCTTCTGCCTGCGATGAACTTGAAACAACGGCTGCAGTGAGTCCAGAAAACCACTGCGCCCGAATCACAATTGTTGCCATCAGCTGATGTAGACCAAGAGCAAGCTTCCTGGGTAAATTTAAATTCAGAGATTCCGCATCCTGAATAAATAGTGTAAAGCTCAAACCATCCTGTCCTCGATTACATGCAGCATTCACCACTAGCTCAGAACGCTTTCCTGCAGGAAGGATATTGCCATCAGGCATACGCTCTTCAAATGGCGTTTTAATATCAAAATCAGCAAAAGGCTCTAAAGGTTCGTTTTTTGCCTGATCTTCAGTCAGTGGTGCAGAGGCAATGGCTCCTTCAGATGCACCAGGCTGAATAGTCAAACCAAGAAAAGCATTCAGGTTCTCCAGCATAAAGCGACAGATTCGTCTCGTCAGCAGGAGCGACACGTGCTTATCCTCACCCAAGTTAATCCGCATCACCATGCGATCTTCGGTTTCCAGATAACTCAACTGAATTTGAGTAATTTCCATGATTATTAGATATATACGAAATTAGGCGTAAATTTCACTATAGTAAGACTGCATAATAGTTGAAAGTGAATATTCACACGATCGCAGACCCTATACCCCAGAAAAATTTGATGATGACAACCCATACACTCACTCCAGCCCCCGTAAATAACAGACAACCCTGGCTCAAAAAAGATTTCATTTTTTTTGAAACAATTACCTTGCGCTGGGCAGATAACGACGCCTATGGCCATATCAATAATGCACATTACTATTCATTTTTTGATACCGCAGTAGATGGTTTTTTATTGACGAATGACTTGCGCCAGTACATCAGTGGCGATTTACAAACACTTGTCGTAGCCTCAGAGTGTCGCTATCACAGTCAGGTTTGCGCGCCAGGCCTCATTCAGGTTGGTGTACGTGTAGGAAAGATGGGCAATAGTTCTGTCACCTACGAGGTTGCAGTATTCACAAAGGACTCCGATCTGGCTGCTGCGCAAGGGCTTTTTGTACATGTCTGCGTAAATCGGGAAACACAGCGCCCTGCTGCACTCCCTCAGAGCTTTCGTGACGCTATCGCAACATAGTGCAGGTCAGTCTGCCGGATCAATCGACAGGAGCTCATCCTGTCAGTAACATCAGGGAAAATCACAAAATATTCATTTTCAAGGATTGTCCGACATGCTGTCCTTTGCTACAAAAGAACACGGCCTAGCCAATAAAAATTTTTATAAAGTCCCGAATGGTCCCGACAGCTATGTATCATCATGCATTGGTATCAATGCTGTTGAGCGCAAAGTAAAAGGTTTACCTGCGCGAGCGCCTGAAGCCTTCCCCCCACCAATCGAGCCCATCGCGTTTCTGGTCGAACAAGCGGCTAACAGCCGTCTGCCCGGTCACTATCACCAAGCGGATCAGTTTCAGGTTTTTGTCTCGGGTGAAGGCAGCTTTGGAATCAAACCCATCACGGGTATGACTGTGCACTACGCCATGGCCTTCACTCCTTATGCTCCAATCCACGCAACGACTGCGCCGATCGAGTACTACACACTGCGCAATGGATGGGATCCTGGTGCGCAATGGATGCCCGAAAAAAAATCTGGGCTCATGGCGCGTGTTCATTCCTATCGTCACGGCTTAGGTCTAGTACCAGCTTTAGTTGGTGAAAAGGATGGTCCAACAAATATTCAGGGTCTGCTTGAGCAAAATGTTATTCCTTTTGAACTGGATGGCCTGGGTGCAACGCTTTATCAGTCGACATCCGCTGTCACGATTGAAGGTCCAAGCCCAGCCTCGGGCCGTGGCCAATACTGGCTGATTCTTAAGGGACAGTGCTCAATCAACGAGCACGCTGGCAGCGAGCGTTCAATGGCATTCGTTTCACCGGATGAGCCCGCACCCACAGTCATTGCGGGCGCGGAAGGTGTATCCGTTTTAATGTTGCAATTTCCAAAACGCTAGTCAAGATCCGGAATAAGAACTATCGCACCGGTTGTTGTTCGTCCTTCGAGCAACCGGTGTGCCTCAGAGGCTTGCGTGAGAGGTAGTATCGCCTCTATGTCCAGTCTGACGGATGGGTCCGCCAGTATTTCAAACGCATCGATACTCATTGCCAGCATATCTTCGCGCTTTGCAATATAGGTGCGTAAAGTCGGACGGCATACCCACAAGGAGCGTGCGTGCAAATCCTGCAACGCAAAACCTTCCACTTGCCCCGATGCTGTACCAAAGTTAATTACAAGCCCTTTTGGTGCGAGACAGGCTACCGATCCATCAAAGGTGGTTTTACCCACCGAGTCGAACACTACACATACACCCTCATTATTGGTAATACGTTTGACCTCTGCGACAAAATCTTGTGTCGTGTAGTTGATTGCATAATCCGCTCCCAACTCTAAAGCGATCTTTACCTTCTTATCGCTGCCGGCTGTCGCGATGACACGCAACCCAAGTCGTTTTGCCCATTGCGTCAATATTTGACCGACGCCGCCTGCTGCGGCATGAATCAAAACAGTATCACCCGCCTTGAAAGGATACATTTGCTTGAGCAGATATTGCGCGGTCAATGCTCGAACGATTCCTGCCGCGACGCGTTCAGCACTGATACCAGCAGGGATCGGAATAGCCCGATCAGCCGGTAATGCCACATGCGTGCAATAGCTCCCAACACCTGCGTTGGTGTAAGTGATCAGGTCGCCGACCGCTAAGTCTTTCACCGCAGCACCGACCTCGACGATACGTCCCACGGCACTCACACCAGGAATAAATGGTGGCTCTGGATTATGAGAATGCGGCTGACCCGCGCGCAGATATACATCGACAAAGTTAACTGCAATTGCAGTATGCGCAACGACGACTTCATCAGACTTTGCGACCGGCATAGCAATCGGCTTTGGCTGGAGTACTTCAGGTCCGCCAAGCTTGGTTACATAGACAGCGTAGGGGGCTTTCATTGTCTAGCGTCCTTTGAACTGGGCCTGACGCTTTTCAAGAAATGCGGCACGCCCCTCTTTGAAGTCTTCGCTTGCAAAGCATTTTTCGACCATTGCCACCGCACCAGGAATATCCTGATCCTCAGGATGTGCGCAAACCTGCCTGATGTTGTATTTGGCTGCGGCAACCGTCAAGGGAGCGTTTTCGGAAATCATTTTTGTGTAAAGCTCAACGGTCGCTTCGAATTCACCAGCCGGACAGACTTTACTAACAAAGCCCATACGCAAGGCATCTGATGCATCGAAACGACGAGCCGTCACAAAGATATCAGTCGCATTCGCCAGACCAATAATGTCTGTAAAGCGTTTAATGCCGTGATGACCATAGCCCAGTCCCAGACGGGCAGCAGGCATTCTGAATGTCGCATCCTCGGTGCAAATGCGTATATCGCATGCAGCAGCCATCCCCAATCCACCGCCAAAACAAAAACCACGAATTTTGGCTATCACGGGTTTTGAGCAATTCACTGGTGCATTCATCGCGCCCGATACTGCAATTTCATATTGCTCTTGTGCATCTTGAGATGCGCGCAAATCGTTGAATTGTGAAATATCTGCGCCGGAGATAAAGGCTTTTTCGCCATCGCCAGCCACAACAATGACCCGCACATCTGGATCGGAATCAAAAGCCTGCATTGCTTTTGGCACACCCGCCCACATCTGGACAGTCACTGCATTCATTTTTGTAGGGTTTGAAAAAGTAATGTATCCAACAGAACCTTTTTTCTCAACGATTAGCTCAGCCATGAAATATCCTCAAAATGTTGTCTGTATATATTGTTTTTTACTGTTATACCTGAGTACCTTGATGAGTATCTCTTGCAAAAACCCCCAAAGCAACATATAAAACATCCATCAACCCGTTCGACGCATTCAAAATACAGAAAAGTCGGGACAAACCAGTTAACTATCTTAAAAAATTCAAAAATGTCAAAAATTCAGGCTTCACCTGCGCTCTCCAATCTTCGCGTTCTCGACATGTCACGCGTACGTGCCGGTCCTAATTGTGTGCGTATTCTGGCTGATTTTGGGGCTGATGTGATCCGGATAGAACCGCCAAAGGGTGTGGATCCCAATGAAGGTATGTTCGCAGCAAACCGCGAGGGTGGTGATTTTCAGAACCTGAATCGCAACAAACGTTCGTTGACACTGAATCTGAAAAAACCAGGTGCTCTGGACATCATGATGCGCCTGGTGAAAACTGCTGATGTTGTGGTTGAAAACTGGCGACCTGACATCAAAAAGAAACTTGGCGTGGATTATGAATCCCTCGCAGCAGTCAACCCCCGCATCATTCTGGCAAGTATTTCCGGATATGGTCAGACAGGTCCTTATGCCTCACGCCCCGGTTTCGATCAGATCATGCAAGGTATGGGTGGTTTGATGTCGGTCACAGGCATTCCAGGTGGTGGTCCCGTACGTGCCGGCCTGGCTGTCGCGGACATGAGTGCAGGCTTATACGCCAGCATCGGCATTCTGGTGGCTCTTCAGGAACGTGAGCGCTCTGGCCGTGGTCAGTGGGTCCATGCATCGCTGCTCCACTCACAAATCGCCATGATGGATTTTCAGGCTGCCCGCTATCTGAACGAAGGTGATATCCCCGGTCAGGCAGGCAACGATCACCCGACCTCGACACCGATGGGATTATTTGAAGCCAGCGATGGCGTATTCAATCTGGGGGCCTCTGGCCAAGGTAACTGGCTCAGACTGGTTGAGCTTTGCAATAAACCTGAATGGCTCAGCGACCCAGATTTTGCGAATGAAAAAACACGTTCGGTTAATCGCAAGCGTTGCAACGCCGTCATCAATGAAGTATTCCGCACCAATACAGTTGAGTACTGGGTTGAGACCTTGAATAACGCAGGCGTGCCTGCCGGTCAGGTCTATAACGTACCGGAAATGTTTGAAGACAAACACATCAAACAATCACACGTATCCAAGGCGGTTAAAGACAGTGCTGGAAAAGAAAAGCATTTCATTACCCAGCCTGCCACACTGTCGCGTACACCAGCTGATGTTGTGACAACCGCACCGCAATGGGGCGAACACACTGACGAAGTTCTCGCCGATGTGGGTTATTCACCAGCAGAAATCGCTAAATTTCATGAACAGGGCGTGGTGTAGATTTAATGATTCAAACAATCATCTGATACCAAAACATCCCATGAGTTGACTGCTCATCACAGCAAAACGCCTCATTCATTTATATGAACGAGGCGTTTTTTTCATTAAACAGTACTCAATACTCAAACCTCGTCAGCAATCGGATTACTCAATACGCCCACGCCTTCGATATCGATCTCAATCGTGTCCCCTGCTTTCATAAATACGGGAGGTTTACGGGCGTACCCCACACCTGCAGGCGTACCTGTGATCACCACGTCGCCGGGCTCAAGCGTCATGCACTCCGTAATGAGTACCAACGTCTCAACAATACCCCACAGGAAATTTTTGGTATTGGCATCCTGCATGATCTGGCCATTGAGTCGTGACTGAATACGCAGTCCATCGGCAGCAGGAGGCAACTCATCGGGCGTCACGAGCCAAGGTCCAAAACCACCCGTGGTGTCGAAGTTCTTACCAATTGTCCATTGTGTGGATTTTCGCTGGTAGTCGCGTAAGCTGCCATCATTAAAGGCGCTGTAGCCTGCTACATGTTCTAGTGCATTGGCTGCAGTCAGATGACGCGCTGTCTTGCCGACAACAAAAGCCAGCTCTGCCTCATAGTCGAATTTATCAGATACTTTTGGACGGATCAGTGGCTGCAGATGCGCCGCAAGGGAGCTTGGACCACGCATGAAAAACGCTGGGTATTCCGGGCGCGCATGACCGCCTTCCGCAGCGTGATCAGCATAATTTAATCCCAGACAAATGATCTTGCCAGGACGATCCACCAGAGGAATAAAATTTACGCCCTGGATCGATTGAATCACTGCTGCTGGTTTGTTCGCCAGCGATGCAATGTGCGACATCGCATGGCCATTAGAAATAATTTCAAGCAAAGTAGATGGCAAACTTGCATCGGTAGCAGCCAGGTCGATAAACTCACTCGAGTCCTTGGCACGCAGCAAGCCTACGCGTTTGTTGTTGTTTGAATCCTGGTAACTGAATAGACGCATGGCCATCCCCTTTGTTATGAATGGCCATGATCATAAATGATGGCGTCAAAGAAATCTCATTATTTATCAACCATGCCAACCCTGTACATCTGGCGAATGCAAGTTAGGCTGGCTTATAAATAATTAGGCTGACCTATAAATCAAGGACTGCGCCGATATCGACTGACTAAACACCTTGCGCTCAGTAAAGATATCAAACAGACGCTGTAAAGCAACCACATCGTTGGGTTTGACCTCGTTGTAATTGATATAACCACTGATCGGCACTTCTTTGGCCAATTCCCCATCGATTGGCGTGAAACCCTTCAGATAAGCATTCGCCAGCAGGCCTTGTTGACGGACATATTCAACTCCTGCGGTATACCCTTTGAGGAAACCGGGTACCAGTGCTGATTTATCTTTGATTGTGGTCGCGTTCAGTGCCGCAGCACCGCCTATCCAGGGCAACCCATTACCCAACACATATTTACTGATGACCCCCGCCCCCAGAGAACGTGAAATTTTCTGCTGCTTACCAATCACAGCGGAAGGCTCAAGCACATAAGCGGCATCGATCTGACCGGAAGCCAATGCCGGGAGAATCTGAGGGATAGGTAACTCAATGACTTTTGCATCCTTGATCTTATTGCCTTCAAGCACCGCTTTGGCAAGTGTCACGTTATTGATTCCAGGACCACAGGCAACTTTTTTTCCCGCTAATTCCGAAATCGATTTAATCGTCGAATCAATCGGCACAATGATTTGATCCAGAACAAACTCCTCATTGGCAAAGTTCATGCAGGTGAACTTGATTGAACCTGGAGCCTGTGCATCCGCGAGCGCAAGCGCGGTGATTGCAACCCCATTTGCGCAACCATCCAGACGACCAGCAATCATTGCATCTACAACCTGATTTGGACTGGCAAACTTGACGGCCTCAACAGAGACGCCAGCTTCTTTGAAGAATCCTCGCTCCATCGCCACATAAAAAGGCAACCCGGCTGAGAGTGGCCAATAACCGATCATGAGTTTTTTTTCCTGCGCAAAAACAGGTGAACCGATGCTGGCTAGCCCGACAGCCAATCCAGCTTTGCCAGCCATGGTTAACACTTTACGTCGCGAAATATTGGAAGGGTTCATACGTGCTCCTGAAGATGTTTCACCTATTCAAGCAATTGCCGTGCCAAGACCTTGGGAGCATGGAAATGGCTAAATACCCAGCAAAGCACCCCTAACGCACCACTGCGGTGCATTGCTTCGCATTACTTCATAACGAAGCACACATAGGAGACCTATAAAAGACCGTATAAAAAATCTTGCTTGCATGCCATACTTCAAACACTTTGAAATTACGCTCATTTTTAAGGACTCAGCTCCATGTCGATCCCCCTGTCACGCGAAGAACTCGATCGCGCTTACAACAACTCACTTGCCGTATCCGATAGCGCGCAAATCATCCAAGCATGGGGACTGGCCAGTCAGGCGATTCGATCAACTAACACACCATATAACGACTTACCTTATGGCGATGGTCAAACATCCTCGTTTGATTTCTTTTCTGCAGGCCTTAATACCCCGATCGTGGCCTTCATTCACGGTGGTTTTTGGCAAAACCGAGCGAAAAGTGATTTCACTTTTATTGTTCCTGCATTAGTCGCCTCTGGCATCAGTGTGGCGATGCTCGGATACCGACTCGCGCCACTCGTAAAAATGAATCATATTATTGAGGACGTCCGCGCTGGCATTCGCGCAACCATTGCGCATGTGACAAAACTAAATGGTCATTGCCCGGATATCTGGCTGACAGGTTGGTCAGCGGGTGGTCATCTTGCCGTGATGACGCTCAATGAACCTGGTGTCAAAGGTGCCACGGCGATTAGCGGCATCTATGATCTTGAGCCCATGCGACAGTGCTATATCAATGACAAACTGGCACTCGATGCGCAAATGGTCAAGGAATTTTCACCCATGCTGTTGCCGCAACACTCTGAAAAAATAGTCGATTTATTTGTTGGTGGTGCTGAGCTTGGAGAAATGCAGCGCCAGACAATCGACTTCGCGGCCTATCGTAAAAAATGTGGTGCCCCGGGTGCATATGTAAATCTCGCTGCGCTGAATCACTATACTATTCTCGATGAGCTTGGACAGCCCAATGGCAAAATCCTGGCATCGATTAAAGCTCATCTCATTTAACTCGCATGAAACAGATTTTCCTTAATCTCGATGGCGCAATACGCACTGAAGTCTGGTGTGTTTACATCACGATTCTTTTGCTCAACATCTGCGCCTGGAGTGGTGCATTGTTACTTTTTCAAGAGCACCCTCTCTTATTAGGTACGGCACTATTATCGTTTGGACTCGGGTTAAGACATGCGGTGGATGCTGACCATATTGCTGCGATCGACAATGTCACACGTAAACTGATTCAAAGTAAACAGCAACCGATTGGCGTTGGATTTTTTTTCGCACTTGGCCACTCCACGGTCGTATTACTTGCGTGCATCATCATTGCTTGGGCTTCTGCTCAGATCGCAACGCAATTTGAAGATGTGAAAGAAATCGGTAGTTTGATCGGCACGCTGGTTTCCGCTTTTTTTCTGTTCATCATCGCATTATTGAATGCACTGATTCTATGGTCGACCTACAAGACCTGGCGGCGTTACAAACGCACCGGCCACTATACGGAGGAAAGTGTTGATTTACTTGGTCCCAATACAGGTCTGCTCGGGCGACTAATCAAACCGGTATTTCGCCTGATTTCGAAAAGTTGGCACATGTATCCCCTGGGATTTTTGTTTGGATTGGGATTCGACACAGCAACTGAAATTGCTTTACTTGGAATTGCCGCGACACAATCTACTGCAGGGATGTCTCCATGGGCGATCATGATATTTCCTTTGCTCTTTTGCGCGGGGATGACCCTGGTAGATACGCTTAATGGCCACTTGATGATCGGCGCCTATGGGTGGGCACAAGCCCAGCCCGAAAGAAAAATTCTCTACAATCTCACCATCACAACCATCTCCGTACTGACAGCTGTCGCAATCGGTCTCGTAGAGGTGATCAGTCTTGCCGGCGACAAGCTTCATCTGCAAGGTGCTCTGGTAGATATTGCAGAGGCGGTGAGCGAACATTTTTCATTGCTGGGCTACGGCATTATTGCGCTGTGCTTACTGACCTGGATGATTTCTATTTTCCTTAGCCGACCAAAACGGCAAACCAGAGTGCTATGATTTCGCCACTGTGAGAATAAATAAAACAAAGTCTTTCTGGTTATGGTTCACAGCCCTCGCAATGCTGATGGCTGCACTCATGCCGTCGTTATCGCACTCTGCACGCGCGCAGACTGGTACAGATGCGTTATCACCCGTCTGCACCAGCACGGGGATGAAATGGTTTAATCCCGTTTCTGGCGAAATACTCGAACAAACTGCTCAAACCGAATCAGGCTCGGCAAATGAACACTGCGACTGGTGTAGTGTTCATCCAGTCACCTTATTTTCACCTCTCTCAGCTCCCACCCCGCTCTTTCTCGAATTAGCCGAGACAGTACTACCAGTCTATCGGGCTGTGACAGGGCCATTCTGCTGGCCTTCGTCCCACCCCAGAGCCCCTCCCAGAGTCGCTTAACGCGACACGCAAACAAGGCCTTCCTGCACTCGATTTTTCGAGCATGCCAGTTGCGCCACGTGTCTGAATTGCTCTTTCACAGCGTCCCTGACACTGCCAATTATCTGCCTCAGAATCTGGAATCTGGTTATGAAAACCATGCTTACCGCGCGCGCGCTCGCAGCGCTTTCAATACTATTTATTTGTACGACAGTCTCATCTCAATCGACATCAAATCATGTACCTGAGGTCTCGACACTGACCTCCATTACAGTTACAGCAGGTCGTGGCAGCGAACTCGAAAATCTCCCGATCAGTACGACCGTCATCAATCGAGAAGAAGTCCTGAATAGCCCCGAACAACAAACCGATCAGATCATTAATAAAATTCCCGGTGTTTTTATTAATCAGATCCCCTCAACTGCTCTGCACCCGACAGGCAGCACGTTCAGCATCAGGGGCTTTGGTACCAGTACAAACGTGAATACGCTGGTGATGGTAGATGGCATTCCTTTTAACGATCCTTTTTTTCGGACGGTTAACTGGGCACGTATTCCCAAAAATTCCATTGAAAGCCTTGAGGTTATCCGCGGTGGTGGTGCGACCAGTCTTTGGGGCAATCTTGCTATGGGAGGCGTAGTCAATATTGTGACTCGCCCACCACAGGACGATAAGTTAAGTGTGTATGCAGATTACGGGAGCTTCAACACACTGAACACAGGATTTTCGGGTGCGTTGTTTAAAACAGATAAAGTATCGATGGGTATCAGTTATGACTACGCACAGACTCAAGGCTACAACGCCACACCCGAGCAATACCGCAGTCCTTACATGACGGCCACAGGCTCACAGGTCAACAACCTGACGCTCTACACCTTATTTACTCCAAGCGCTAACGCTAACTATTACGCGAAACTCAATCTCAACACGACCTCAGAAACGACGGCAACCTGGGAAAATGCCAGCAACAAATGGAACAACTACGTCTTATCAGGAGGTGGTACGACGCGTTTTGAAGATAACAGCACTATCAATATCAATGCCTGGGGCAGTTTTCAGCAAATGAAAACAACCAACTCAGCTCAGACACCTACCTATAATATTTTCACGCCTGGGATAGGTAAGCCCTATGTCAGTCAGAACGAAACAGACAACTACCAAAGCTATGGGATGTCTGTTTTTTACCAGAAAGATTTTGGACAATTCAAGGATGTGAAGTTCGGTGTCGATGGCCGAATGATTACCTCTGATGACAATATCGATCAGTTTGCATCCACGGGATTTTATTCGGCGAATCTGATCAACAAAGGTCAGAACACATTCCAGGGTTTATTTATTACAGGCACCTATCAATTCAAAGATGCGCCTGTCGATATCAACTTTGGCCTACGCGAAGACTTTTACCAAGTCAACAACTCCAGCCTGAGCGGTACCGTGTACACACCAGGGAAAAAAGCTGCACCCTTTGGTACAAGTCTTACCAGCAATAGCTATGCAAGTTTCGATCCGAGTCTTGGCATTAAATATTACGCCAACGATTATCTTGATTTGCGGGCGGCGGTATATCGTAACTTTGCCGCACCAGGCATGAACCAGTTATATCGTACCTTTCTCAGTGGTTCATCCATCACCATTGCGAATCCAAACCTTGCACCACAAACAAATTTTGGACAGGAAATCGGTTTTGATCTGAGTACCAAGCAAAAAGACGCAAGCCTTTCATTAACTTTATTCAATAATAATCTGAGCAATTTTATCGACGGTGCAACAATGTGCACCACAGCAATAACGTGTAATCCGCTCATTGCTGATACAGGTCTGGCAAAAGGAAGTATTACGCAATTGCGTCAAAACGTGAATGCCGGGAGTGCCACATTGCGTGGCTACGAACTCCTCACTCAAGCACAGATCTTCAAGAGCGTCAGACTAAATCTTGGATTCACACAGACCTGGGCCTACCTGAACAGTTCTGACTATGACTCCGGAAGTAGTCCAGCGGATCCAACTAATGCACAGCTGGGCCAAGTGCCGCCATGGATGCTCAATGCTGGTATCCAATGGCAGGCTTCTGCGGAGTTGGCACTATCAGGACAAATACAATCTTTCCCCGCATTCTGGAACAACACTGCACACACCCAACTCAATGACGGTGCAACGCTAGTCAATATTGGCTTTCGCTATCAAATTGAAAAAAATGTACAGCTCTATGGAACGATTCAGAACGTATTCAATACCAACTACCTTGCCCAAGGCATGAGTTATACGAGCTTTCAGGGCAGTACGATAAGTTCTTCTGGTGTGCCTGCACTGGCACCGCCACGCTGGTTTACGCTAGGAGTCAGGGCAACTTTTTAAGGGCTCGGATAGACCACGTGCGAAATATAGCTGCCATCTGGTTTCACTTTAACCAACACCATATCACCTACACCAACGACCTTGTTCGTGTAGGCCTCGATGTTCACATGATGGGTGACGAGAATGAGTGGTGTGGATGGATGCTGACGCAGTTGCGTGGCGATCAACTTTTGCATTGCCAGCGTTTGGGGCTTTGCCAGACTCATATCGTCAAAAAACGAACCTAGCGAGCTTTCAGCTTCCACCTTTCCTTTGCCAATTAATTTCGCAGTATCCAGGCAGCGACACCAGGGGCTGCTCTTGACGTTGGCAGCGGTTACGCGTTGCTCAGTTAACCATTTACCAATGGCGACTGATTGCATGCGCCCCTTTTCGCCCAGATTTCTTTGTGTCGAGCAATTATCCAGACTGTAGCCAGGTGGATCTCCAAAACCGGGAGCATCTGCATGGCGCATCAGCAATACATGCTGACCGTCCTGCAGATCATCAAGCAGTGCAGCACGTGAAGAAGTGCTGAACATGCCTACCAATATGAAAAGTACCAACAACAGCTTGGACATTGTGAACTCCAGAATATTAAGTAGTCATACCCTTTCGAATCAACTCATCAACGAGTGTATTCATGTCCATTTGCCTGGACTCAGCGAGCGTGCGTAATTCAGTTGCGAGCTGTGCGTCAATTTTGACCGCAAAAGGGATCAGCCCTTTTGCCTGATCCAGTTTTCTCTGAACCTTACGATCTAGCACTTCGCCTTGCGCAAACCGGTCGGGCGTACCAGCTTGTTTAAGTTTTCCGTCAATTTTGAGGCCTAATTTCTTGTACAGATCAGTCTTTTTCATGAGTTTGGCCTTTTGCTTTAAGCCTGCACTTTACATCCGAATCTGATTAGTCTGTAAAAAAGCCCGGATCTTTAAAGATTCCGGGCCGCTTAAACTTACTGCGTTTCGAGTTTTCTTAGTTTGAGATGCCTGGCCCACTGCGTGAATAAAACCAGGATAAAGCAAATAAAACCCACAATATCAGTGGTAACTGAAGGATATGCGAGCGCCACCCCACCAACAATCATTAAGGTACGCTCAAAAATATTAGTCTTTTCAATAAACCAGCCTTGCAAACCCCCTGCCAGACAAATTACACCGACGATTGCTGTAAAGGTTGTCCAGCCGATCTGCACCCAGTCCGCTTGCATCAACCCCTTCATGGAACCCATCAACAATAGCCCAGTACCCGACTTATCCAGAGTAAACATGAAGGGAACCAGAATTGCGGGGGCTACATATTTCCAGGTTTGCATCGTCGTTTTGTAAGGATCTCCCTTGCAAATAGCAGCGGCTGCAAAGGGTGACAATGCAGTCGGTGGGGAGACTTCAGACAAGACAGCGTAGTAAAAAATGAACATGTGGGCAGCAAAGGCCGGTACACCCAGATTAATCAGGGCGGGTGCAGCGATCACGGCACAGATAATGTAGGAAGCCGTTACGGGAACAGCTAAACCGACGACCCAGACAACCAAACCGGTATAGATCGTGGTGAGCAGCAAAGAGCCGCCTGCGTACTCAATCACAATCGAACTGAATTTCAAACCCAGACCCGTCAGTGTCACCGTTCCGACGATCAGCCCTGCCCCTGCGCAGGTGACTGCGATCGCCAGAACGCCCGTTGTACCTGCGGCAAGTGCTTTAACTAGATTGGTCTGGTACAAGCCCTTCCAGAAGGGCTCTTTGCCACGCAACCAGTCGTAAGAAATGATGGCAGTGTCCCGGCGCAGCATACTGCTCGCAGCGGACACTACTGTTGCCCAGAACACCGACATGATTGGCGAAAAACCATACATCATAAATACTACGATTGAAATCAGTGAAAAGAAATGAAACCAGTATTTTTTAGTCAATGCCCAGGCACTTTCAGCTGACTCAAAATGAATATGCTTCATTCCGTACTTGCGCACATCGATTTCAACCATTACAAACAACCCCAGGTAGAACAGAACCGTTGGGATAGTTGCCATCAATAACACATCAAGATAGGAAATCTTTAGAAAATCAGCAATCAGAAAGGCTGCGGCACCAAGAACTGGAGGAGAAATGATTGCACCCAATCCGCCTGCGGCAAGCAGTCCGCCAGCGGCATTACGCTCGTAACCGACTTTTTCCAGCATAGGTGCGGCAACCGAGCCCACCGTCACGGTCGTGGCAACACCAGATCCAGAAGGACCACCCAGGAGAAATGACGACATCACGATTGTGCGTCCGACTCCAGAGGACTTTCCGCCCATCGCAGCAAAAGAAAAATCTATAAAAAATTTACCTGCTCCTGTGAACTGCAGAAAAGCACCAAAAATTGTAAACAGGATGATCAGCGTGGCAGATACGTCAACAGCCGTACCGAAAATCCCCTCAAGCGTCATGTACATATAGCCGACCAGACGATCGAGGTCATATCCCTTGTGCGTCCAGGGCGCAGGCAAGTAGTTGCCAAACAATGCATACAAAATAAACAAGACCGTTACGGTCAACAGAATCATGCCATTGGTCCGGCGAACGGCCTCAAGAATCAGCAGAATGAATATCACACCAACCACTACATCCATACGGTTAGGCGCAGTGTTGCGATCAGCGAAGTCATCGCCGCCACTCAGGATGTAATAAACAATAAAAATTGAAATCAGGGCGCAAATGACGTCCCACCACATCAGCCTGTTTTTAAAATAACCAGAAAGCGGAAAACTCAGATAAACAAGAAACAGCACCAGCCCCACATGGATAGTACGCAACTCCTGAGTCGGGACAATCTCATAGGCTGCATACAGATGAAACAGAGACAACCCTACGGCGACAAGCGTAATGAACACAGCCAGTGGGCCCCTGTAATCATTTGCGTTGCCTTCTTCCTCTTTGATGAAGGCATCCAGCTGGGCTTGCGTAGTGTTGTCAATCGAAGATTGAGTCATCTTTCTGTCCATTTAAAAAATTGAGCACACGTACGTGTGCTCAAAATATTTATTGTTATGTTTATTTTTAATTAATTGAGTTTTACGCCTTTTTCATTCAGGTACTTGATGGCGCCAGGATGAAAAGGAATGGGTGTGGAGTCTGATTTTTGATCGGCTAAAGACAGCGTTGCGTACTCCTGATGTGTACGTACGAGCTCTTCTTTATTATCAAAAACAGCTTTGACGATATCGTAAGCTTGTTTCTCGGGCATATTTCCATTCACCACCAGAATGTTTGCTACAGACGCGATCTTATTGTCTTGTGGCATGCCGCTATAAGTTGCTTTGGGAATGACGTCTTTGAAATACAGATTGCCATATTTCTTATTCATGGCATCTACTTCGTTGGCATGATCAATCAGCGAGATTTTCATACCTGGGCTGTTTGCCAGATCAGTAACCGCAGCCGTTGGCAAACCACCAACCCAGAAAAACGCTTCGATCTTGCGGTCTTTGATAGCATTGACAGATTCAGAAACACCTAGGCGCTCGCGCTTGACGTCTTTATCCTTATCCAGGCCTGCCGCTTCAAGCAGACGAAATGCCATGACTTCAGTCGCACTTCCTGGTGAGCCAGTACTGATGCGTTTACCTTTCAAGTCTTTCATGCTTTTAATACCCGTCGCCTCGACTGTCACAACATGCATGCGATTGGGGTAAAGAACCAGCAAAGTTTTGAGATCAACCTTCTTATCCTTGAACTTTCCCTCGCCGATCAATGCGTCTTTAGCTGCATCGGCCATCGTGAAAGCAAGATATGGCTTACCAGAGTTAATCAGGTTAAGGTTATCAACCGATCCTCCCGTCACCTCGGCAGTCGCTGACATACCGGCGACATGCTTGGATAGCACGGCAGCAAGACCACCACCCATCGGGTAGTAGACACCCCCTGTTCCGCCTGTTGCAATGGATAAGTTCTGCGCTTGAACGCTATTAAAGCTGACAATAAACATCAAGGCTAATGTTTGAAAAAATTTCATCTCTATACTCCATCTGTTATTAGTAATCGATCCACGTTGCACCGGGCAGAATGGAGCGAATTTCTATGATGCTTAGAGACTACATCAGATCGTCAGCTGACTCAATCAGAACAAACGATAGTGCAACGCAGCATTAAGGCTTGGTTATTGAGAAGATCGATCACGCTCTAATTGCGCGCTTGACTCATCCAGTGGATGGACTTGCCCAAGGCGTCTACAGCAACCGTGACGGGCATATCTTTCACAACGAATTCATATATGGCTTCCATGCCCAGATCTTCAAAAGCCAGTACACGAGCAGATTGCACGGCTTTGGATACAAGATAGGCCGCCCCACCCACAGCCACCAGATATGCACTTTTATTTTTCTTGATGGCATCGATCGCGACCGGACCTCGTTCAGCTTTACCGACCGTGAGCAGCAAACCAGTTTGCTCAAGCAGTACAGGCATAAACTTATCCATACGCGTTGATGTGGTTGGACCAGCAGGTCCGACTGCTTCGCCCTTTACTGGATCAACCGGGCCCACGTAGTAGATTGCACGATCCTGCAAACTGACTGGTAACGGTTCGTTGCGCGACAACATATCAACCATGCGTTTGTGTGCCGCATCTCGCGCTGTCAGCAAATGGCCGGATAACAAAATTAATTCGCCAGCTTTCCAAGTCCCGACTTCTTGCTTGGTCAACGTATCGAGATTGACACTTCGTCCTTGAGCTACAGGCAAGGCATCAGGAATATCAGACCAGATTTCCGGGTCCGGATCTTCGAATACAGCAGGTCCTGAACCATCCAGAGAAAAATTAATAAAACGTGTCGCTGCACAATTTGGCATTAAAGCCACTGGCAACAAGGCCGCATGGGAAGGTGCCTGTTCGACTTTTACATCCAGGATCGTGTGATCACCACCTAAGCCCTGAGCGCCTATTCCCAGGGCATTCACACGATCAAACACCTCGAGTCGTAATGATTCGACTGGATCCGTGATGGATTTATTCCGTACATCCTGGATATCGATCGGTGTAAATAATGCGCGCTTGGCCATCAACATGGCTTGTTCAGGCGTTCCACCAACACCAAGACCCAGAACCCCTGGCGGGCACCAGCCCGCCCCCATGCCAGGCAACTGACTGACGACCCAGTCAGCCACGGAGTCGCTGGGGTTGAGCATTGCATAACGAGCTTTTACATCCCCACCGCCACCTTTGGCGACAACCGTAATATCTAATGCATCTCCCTCAACGAGTTCAATGTGCACAATTGCGGGGGTGTTGTCTCCCGTATTGGAGCGATCACCGAGCGGCCGACGAATCATCGAGGCTCTCAAGGGATTCTCCGGATACAGGTATGCACCGGCAACCCCAAGATTTGCGAGAGACTGCAGGCTTGGCGTCGGGACACCTTTTATGCCTTGCACACGCACATCCATTCCCATTTTGAAAAAGATATGCGCAACGCCCGTATCCTGGCATACCGGACGATGTGCCTGCGCACTGAGCTTGCTGTTAATCAGTAACTGCAGTAAAGCATTACGCGCAGACGGCGATGTTTCGTGACGATATGCATTTTTTAACGCAAGAACGAAGTCTCGCGGATGGTAGTAGCTAACGAATTGCAAAGCATCAGTGATACTTTTAATGATATCGTCAGCAGCAATCACACGCATAACGCTAGGCTCGCCACGCGTGCATACGATCAACCATCTGTGGGGCAGAGCCCAGATAATTAGCCGGATCACATAAGCGATCAATCAGCGCGCGATCCAGTTTATTAGCAACTTGAGGATCTTCATGCAATACCTCTGCCAACTTGCGTCCGCTTGTCGCGGCAATACGACATGCGTCATACACGACATCGTGTGCGGTTTGACGCCCGATATGAGGAGCTAGGCCCATCATGACAGCCTCAGCCACGATCAATCCGCCTGAGAGATCAAGATTTTTCAGCATGCGGACGGTATCAACCTCAAGGCCTGCGAGCATGAACTTGGCCTGACGTAATGCGCCTGCAGTCAAAATAAACGATTCAGGAATGGCAGCCCATTCAATATGCCAGGGGCCTGTCGCACGCTCAAAATCCTGCACCATCGCATCCAGTGCCAGCCCTGCATGCTGACGAACTGATT
The DNA here is from genome assembly GCA_030650995.1 of Sheuella sp. Taxonomy (GTDB): domain Bacteria; phylum Pseudomonadota; class Gammaproteobacteria; order Burkholderiales; family Burkholderiaceae_B; genus Zwartia. Next base: position 52,195 of record JAUSCY010000025.1, read on the forward strand.
TGGAAGCACTCAACATCAACTCGCAAGAAATCGGATTACGCTTTTGTGGCATCGTACTTGATGCTCCACGACCCTTGACGAACGGCTCGAATGCTTCGGCCAGTTCATTAGTCATCATCAGCATGACATCGAGCGCAATCTTGCCCAACGACCCCGTCACAAGCGCCAGGAACTGTACGGCCTCTGTCAGCCCATCTCTGGCGACATGCCAGGTAACAGGTGATGCTTCAAGCACTAACTCTTTCATCAGCGCAGCATGCACAGCTAAGCCCTGATCTCCGAGGGACGCCAAAGTACCCGCAGCACCACCAAACTGGCCAATCAGAACGCGCGGTTTGAGTTGAGTAAGACGCTCGCGATGACGACGAATCATCAGCAGCCAAACGGAAACTTTATAGCCAAACGTAATTGGTAGAGCATGTTGCAAGTGCGTGCGTCCTGCCATCGGCGCATCGCGGTATTTCAAGGCCAGCGCGTCAAGGATTGCATCTAGCTCATCGAGATCCGTTTCAATCAAAGACAAAGCATCGCGCACCTGAAGGATGGTTGCGGTATCCATGATGTCTTGGGTGGTGGCACCCCAGTGAAGATATTCACCGTCAGGACCGCACATTTTAGAGAGCTGGTGCACAAGTGGCAAAATCGGATAACCGACTATTTCAGTTTCACGCTTGAGCTCCTCCATATCCAGCATTGTGCTGTCAGCTAACCTCGCGATCGTTTCGGCAGCACTTACTGGAATAATACCCAACTCAGCTTGCACCTTGGCTAAAGCAATTTCTGTTTCGGTATAGCGGCGAACGGTCGCTGCATCATCAAAGACGGCACGCATGACTGCAGTACCAAACATATCTTTGAAAATCGAGGATTCAAGCATTGAAATAGGCATATTGTCTGATGTTTTTAATATTGATTGCCACATAGTATGAGGTGGACTTAGCTGCGTCAACGCCCCTGCACAACAGTCCGGTGCGAGTCACTAAAAATACCTCAATACAGCATGACTCTAGTAATATGCCAGTCAATACCAAACCAGATATGTTTAAAACATACCTACGCTTTCAGGAGATAAACACATGATTAAAAATATTTTTCCTCGCATCCTGTGCACAGCACTGCTCATGTCGGCCGGCCTGTCGACAGCCATTGCTCAGGATTACCCAAATCGCACCATCACCATGGTGATGCCTTATGCTGCGGGCGGTCCTGGAGATACTATTACGCGCCTGTTTGCAACAGCGATGTCCAAACAGCTCGGTCAGCAAATCGTTGTGGACAACCCTTCTGGTGCGGGCGGTAGTATCGGTACCGCTAAAGTCGCGCGCGCCGCACCTGATGGCTATACCCTGTTGATGATACATATCAGCCACGCAACGAACCTGCTGATGATTAAAAACCTACCCTACAGTCCAGTCACTGATTTCGAGCCCATCGGACTCACAACAGTCGGACCGATGGTTTTGACATCACGCAAAGACTTTCCAGCGAAAGACGCCAAAGAACTCATTGCATATATTCAAGCCAACAGCAGTAAAATCAGCATGGGTCATGCGGGGATCGGATCAGCCTCGCATCTCTGCGGACTGATGTTCATGGATGCCCTCAATACAAAAATAGAGATGGTTCCCTACAAAGGCGCCGCTCCTGCCTTGAATGATCTGATGGGTGGCCAGATTGATATTATGTGCGATCAGACAACCAGCACTATCCCAGCTATTCAGAGTGGCCGGATTAAACCTTATGCTGTGGCAGGCACCAAACGCATTGCCTCGCTGCCTGACCTGCCTGCCCTGAGTGAATTTGGCATCAAGGGGTTTGACATCAGCATCTGGTTCGGCCTTTATGCTCCAAAGGGCACACCGCAACCAGTCATCAATAAACTTTCCGCCGCACTTCAGCAAGCAGTTAAAGACCCCGAAGTGATCTCTCGTCTGGACAGTATTGGAACTGCGCCCGTCACCCCCGATCTGGCTGTCCCCGCAAAACTGCAGGCACATCTTAAAAACGAAATTGAAACACTGGGGCCATTGCTTACCAAAGCCGGTGTGACTGCTAACTAAGCTAATCCGCGCGCGATATTAATCCCTAATCCGCGCGCGATAGGACTTCCCGTAATTTTTTAGCTGCTTCTTTAGCGCGATCATTTTCAGCACGGAGTCGTGCAAGCTCCTCTGGTTGCACGCACTCAACGTTTGAATAGTCACGCTTCCAGGTGTGACTATCACTCCATCGCAATGGAGATTGAACTGTCGTACGTTCTGCAGGTGCGCACTCAAGCGTTCTCAAGGCCAACTCGAGAGTGAACGCTTGCGAAGCTTTGTCCTTAGGCTTACCCGCAGCATTGCCCAGGGGAAAGTCACTAAAGAGCATGCGAGGCACGCCAACGTGCTCGACAATATCCTTTGCACAGGCCATGATCACTGTTGATATGCCTGCTTGCTCAAGATAACGGGCGACCAGACTGCATGTCTGATGGCAGACCGGACAATTCGCCACCAGGACGACGGCCTCGACACCATCTTCACGGCAGTAACGCAAAATTTCTGGGCAATCCACCTCCAGCGTATGGCGCTGGCTACGATTAGTCGGGAGTCCATAAAACCGCTCAGATAATTTACCAATACGACCTGTGGATGCAGCCTCACGCAAAGCGGGTAGAGGGAACCAGGTGCCACTGTCCTCCATGGTCGTATTCTTGCGATCAATCGCAACGTGCGTGATCCTGACGTCATGATCCTTGGATGAGTCACCAGAGTAAACCTGATAGAACTTAGCCTCTGCGTTATAGGCCGCCCCCGGATTTTGATCGCCCTTACCAGGTTGAAACGGAGACGCCGTTGTGATGAGCGCTACGCAAGAGGCTCCCAAAGGTTTGATCAGCGGTTGAAAAGGGACCTCCGAATAATGCGCCCACCGGTATGGATTGCCATAACCTAAAGCCAAATACCAGTCGCGCGTACGTTGCATGTAGCGGGTGGGCACATCTTCATCCGAAGCAAAATCTAATTCTATTTCTGTTGACATTTTTTGAACTAATCTTTGAATATCGAAAACTGCATATAGCGAAATCTAATTGACTCAATCTAATTTAACGTTTCCGTCTTTAATGACTTTTGCCCAATATTTAGTTTCATCAGCCATCCATTTACGCAACTCTGCAGGCGAGCGGCGATCAGGATCAGAGCCCAGATCGGCAAACTGTTTGCGCATGTCTGGTTGACTGATAATTTTATTAATTTCTGCGTGTATTTTTTCGATGATCGCGGGCGGAGTCGCCGCTGGAGCCATCATGCCCTGGAATGAACCAGTGACATAACCGGGAATACGCTCAGCAATCGTAAGCGTGTCTGGAATCGGGGCAAATCTGTTTGGACTGGCGACGGCGATGAGTTTGAAATTTCCACTCCTGACCATTGGGTAAGTCGCCAGGTAGCTATTCATGGTCGCATCAATCTGCCCGCCTGCCAGATCTGTCATCACCTGGGCACCACCTTTATAACCAATGAAATTAATGGAAATGCCTTGTTTTTGTGCGAGTAACACACCAGCCAGATGCGGTGCGGCACCTAGAGGCGCTCCAAAATTAATCGGGTCTTTTTGCTTTTTAGCGTAAGCAATAAATTCATCATACGTACTGACAGGCAGCTTATTGGCTACGACCAGAATATGAGGTGAATAGGCAATGACAGAGACTGGTGTGAGATCTTTTTCCGGACTATAAGTCAGGTTTGGCATCATTGTTGGGGCCTGAGTCAACGCACTCAGATCCACAACCAGTAATGTATAGCCGTCCGGATCAGACTTCGCGACCATCGCTGCACCGATCTGCGCATTACCGCCTGGTTTATTTTCAACAACAACAGATTGGCCCCAGGCTTCAGTCAGCTTTTTTCCAATGATTCTGGAAAGCACGTCTGATGCGCCTCCCGCAGCAAAAGGCACGATAATTCGAATCGGTTTATTTGGGAAGTTAGCGGCAGTATCCTGAGCCTGTGCAACGCCCATCGCAGCTGCGACAGTGCCCAACATTGCATAGGCAACGCATTTCATACCCGTGCGAATTGAAAATCGCGAAGCAGCAGTGATTACTTGTCTGAACTGTTGGATGCATGTCATGTTGTCTCGTCCTTAATATGGACGCCAGACATGACGCCCTTTTTTTATGATTTACTTAGGATACTGTCATTCACGTTCAAAGTCTTTGCGCATTGCCGCAATAGCGCTAAAGTCGCCTCAGATAAGGGAACACCCTGAGATTGCGCTGTTGCAATATTGCGATCAGCCTGTTCGCCTGGCAGTCTGACTCTTTGATGCGCTCTTTGACGAGGTAGCCCCCAGCGCGATTCCAAAAATAATCAATGCGGTAGCAATCATCAAGATCGAATCGACTGGTTCGCTTAAAAATATTTTCGAACTTAACAATCCAACAACTGGCACTCCAAGCAGCGCAATAGACGTTGTTGAAGCCGGCAGACCTCTGTTGACCGCATTCATTGCCCAGTAGGCAAGTGCAGTACCCACTACGCTGCCATAGCCCAGCAGGAATACTAATTCGAGCGTCCACTCAATCTGTGGGACACCTTCAAAATATAGCGCTAGGGCGAGTTGTGTAAAACCAGCCAGCAACAACTGCCAGGGCAATAATTCAAACGTTGGTGTCACGAACCGGTGAGCGCGCCCATACACGATACAAATTGCCCACATTAATGCCGCCAGTAATATCAGCGCATGTCCGAGCAAGGTGTCTGGATTACCCCAGTCCATTGATGCTGGCTGCAAAATTAATGTCAAACCACCCATACCAATGACAAGCCCCAGTAGTCGTCGTGGCCCAGGCTTTTCACCTAAGAACAACCACGCCGCTGGTACCACCCATAAAGGGGTTGTGTAACCGAGCACAATAGAGCGACCTGCCGGTAAATACTGCATACCGAAACTGACAAGCACAGAAAAACCGACCATATGCAGCCAGCCAACCGTAAAAATCACTGGGATATCTGCTTTGACAGGCACAACCATGCGTCCTGAAGCAATACACAAAGCACTGAGCAGTAGGAATGCAGCAGGCAACCTTAAAAAAGATGCCCATATCGGAGGCAAGTATTCAAGGGCTGCTTTGTTAACGACCCATGTCATTCCCCAGGCGAGAATCACAATCAGCAAAAGACTGAAAGCTGTACGTCGGGAGAGCTTATCGGCTGACATTCTTGGATTAATCTTCCCTGACTCAGTCTTCTGTCATGTGCGCAGCACGAACAACTTCACCTAACCGCGCACGTTCTTTATCGACGAAAATCATAAATTCCGCGCGTGAACCACCAACAGGTTCAATACCCAGACTTTTCAAGCGATCAGCTACTGCAGGGGATTTCATCGCCACATCTACCGCTGCCGCGAGCTTGTCCATAATTGCGGGCGAGACGCCAGCCGGGGCGTGAATACCCGCCCAGTGGGCGATCTGTAACTCACCAAATCCCTGCTCGGTCGCCGTCGATAACTCCGGATAGACTGACAATCGCTTGGTCCAGGTGGTTGCCAGCGCTTTAAATTTATCCCCACCACGAATATGTGGCAAGGCAACAATACTCGCCTCTGAGGTGCCCTCAACATGTCGGCCCATTACAGCCGAAGCACTCTCAGAACCACTTTTATAAGGTACAGGAATCAGTTTTGCGCCATATTTTGTATTCAGGATCTCTGCGACGAAATGCGGTGTGCTGCCTGTGCCTGCTGTCGCAAAATTAAATCCATCGCCCTTTTTAGATGCATCAACGAATTCGCGAAGATTGTTATACGGCGACGTCGACGACACGACAATCACGGACGGAGACAGTCCGATCATCACAACGGGCATCAGATCAGAATCCTTGTAAGGATTGACCTTCTTGATCATGCTGTTTGTAATAACGCCCGCCGCACTAATCAGAAAGGTATATCCATCCGGTGTGCTTTTAGCCACATATGCCGAGCCAAGATTGCCACCTGCGCCAGGTTTATTTTCAATAATGACAGGCTGGCCTAACTCCTTTGACGCACCTTCGGCGGCCGCTCTTGCCATCAGGTCATTCGCACCACCAGCAGAAAACGGAACAACAAAACGGATTGGCTTGACAGGCCAGTCCTGCGCGGCCGCCTGACTGCCTGCCAGAAGTAATGCGCAACCAAGCAAACGACTCAACACTAGATCTAATTTAATGTGATTCATAACTACCCTGATTTTTTTAACTGTAATTGATAGTAAATTATTTTGATTGGTCACCGCTCAGACCTCAACAGACTGCCGCTTCTGCATCTGCCACATTTGGGAATAGGCACCTGCCGCCTCAATCAACTCTGCATGTGTGCCACGCTCAACAATCTCGCCATGATCCATTACAAGAATCTGATCTGCATGCACAATGGTTGACAGTCTGTGCGCAATGATCAACGTCGTGCGATTTCGAGCCAGTCCTGACAACTCTTCTTGCAAGGCACGTTCTGTCTTTGAATCGAGCGCAGAAGTCGCCTCATCAAAAATCAGCATTGCTGGCTTTTTCAGTAAAGTTCTGGCGATTGCTACACGCTGCTTTTCACCGCCAGACAGCTTGAGTCCGCGCTCGCCAACCTGTGTCTGGTAGCGATCGGGCAAATGCTCAATAAACTGATCCATCTGCGCAGCCCTCGCCGCCCGATGGATTTCCTCCTGCGTCGCGCCGGGCCGTCCATATGCAATGTTGTAGGCAATGGTGTCGTTAAATAACACCGTATCCTGGGGAACGATACCAATCGATTGACGCAGACTTGTCTGCTGAACAGACCTGATTTCCTGGTTATCCAGCAGAATCTTTCCTGACTGAATGTCATAAAAACGAAACAGTAATCGTGCAAGTGTGCTTTTGCCAGCGCCGCTGCGACCGACCACCGCAGTGACAGTCCCTGCGGGTATGACAAAACTAATATCTTTCAATATTTCGCGCTTTGGATCATAGTGAAAGCTGACGTGTTCAAAACGCACCTCAGGACCGATTGCGGCATCTGCGATCTGCAAAGCAGGCGCGCCCGGTGCATCCGCCACTTCCTTGTCTGCCGTAAGCAAAGTAAACATCCGATCAAGATCGGTCAGAGACTGTTTAATTTCGCGATAGATCACACCCAGAAAATTCAACGGGATATACAGTTGAATCATGAGGGTATTGACCAGAACCAGATCCCCGAGTGTCATCGATCCATTTGCGACACCTTCAGTTGCGCGCCAAAGTATCAACACGAGCCCGACTGCAATAATGGCTTGCTGTCCAAGATTTAAAAATGCCAATGATTGCTGAGACTTGATCGCTGCCGCCTGATAACGAATCAAGTTTTCATCGTAACGGCCTGCTTCAAAGGCCTCATTACCGAAATATTTAACTGTTTCAAAATTCAACAGTGAATCAATCGCTTTTTGATTGGCGCGCGAATCCATGTCATTCATCGTGCGCCGCAAGTGTGTTCGCCACTCGGTGACTAAAATCGTAAAAGCAATGTAAATAATCAATGCGGACAGGGTGATCGCTGCAAACCAGATGTCGTAAAACACCGCGAAATATCCCAGCACAAGCACGAACTCAATCACTGTTGGCAGGATGCTATAAAGTGAATACGACACGAGCGACTGGATGGCGCGTGTACCGCGCTCAATATCTCGACTCACACCTCCGGTTTGTCTGCCCAGGTGAAATCTAAGAGACAACGCATGCAAATGCTGGAAAACCTCCAGGGCAATCTGACGCACAGCATGTTGCGTGACGCGGGAAAATAGCGCTTCGCGTAATTCAGAAAACAACGATGCTGAAAATCTCAGCAAGCCATACCCGACAATAATGCCAACCGGCACAACCAATAAGGCTGTGGAAACGCTGGTTTTTACATCAAGCGCGTCTATGAGCTGCTTGAGCAATACAGGAATACCGAGATTGGCGAACTTTGCCGCGATCAGACAGGCAATAGCCAGAACGACTCGTGCCTTGTAAGCGAGCAAATAAGGCAACAGGTCGCGGATCACGCGCCAGTCTGTCCGTTTGCCCTTTATTGGTGCGCTTTCTGACCCACTTGCATAATCAGTGGGCCGAGTCGAGTTTTGTCGCAAAATAATCCCTTAAAATGCACTTCTGCCTGCTTGCTGCACATTATTGCAGGATATGTAGATCCATTTATGCTTTTTGCGAGAGACAATCATGAACAAAATTAAAAAGGTTTTATTTACTACTGCGCTGGCTGCACTGCCCCTTTTTGCCGTTGCTCAAGACAAATGGCCTACTCAAAACATTACTTTCGTTGTCCCCTACCCACCTGGTGGCCCAACCGACATCATGGCTCGGCTGTTGTCGGTCCCTCTCGGCCAGAAACTCGGTACGACAGTTGTTGTTGAAAATAAGGCGGGCGCCAGTGGCAATATCGGCAGCGGTGCTGTCGCCAAGGCCAAGCCTGACGGATACACTATTTTGCTGGCAGCAAGCGGCAATATGTCAGTGAATCAGACTTTGTTTAAAAATCTGAACTACGATCCAATCAAAGACTTTGAGCCTGTTATTCAGATTTCCAGGTTTCCTCTTGTACTCGAAGTAAAAGCTGGCTCAGACATCAAAACCTTGCAACAATACATTGACTATGCCAAAGCAAATCCAACTAAAGTAAGCTTTGGCTCCGCAGGTAATGGCTCGCCACAACACCTGTGTCCCGAGCTGATTAAGAACGCCTCTGGTGCCCCTTTGCAGCATATCCCTTACAAAGGCGCGAGTCCTGCTGTCAACGATTTACTTGGCAATCAGATTTTCAGTATGTGCGACATCATGGCCGGCTCGATCAAATACATTCAATCCGGTCAGCTCCAGCCTATTGCCGTCACAACAATCAAGCGCTCCCCTTTGCTGCCTGAAGTTCCAACCATGGATGAGTCAGGTCTGAAAGGTTTTGATTATTTCGCATGGCACGGTATTACATTGCCTGCTAAAACTCCTCAGGAAATCGTGACGAAATACAACGTAGCTTTGAATGAAATTTTCAAAGATCCGGAATTCGCAAAACGCTGGGAAGCAATTGGCAGCGAAGTGGTTGGTGGAACTCCCGAAGCGTTTAAAGCACTGATTCTGTCCGAAGCGGACCGACTGGGCGCTTTAGTCAAAAAATTAGGCGTTCAACTAGACTAATTAGAATGGCATCCTGGTGATGCCATTTTTTTTAGCGCTATTTTTTATCGCTCAGATTTTGCCAGCTAATTTTATTAATCCTGATTGAGCAAGGCTGATTGACATGCTGGAAAGACTCGCAAAACTGGACACGAACACAGTATCTGACGCACTTGATTTTTTGAATCTGAAGGGTGCGACCTACGGAATACGTCCTCTTTGGGACTGCCCCAAAATAGTCGGTCGCGCCTCAACGATACAGCTAGGTCCCAAACAAGGCACCGCCCCGACAGTGCACTTGATTTCACCGGTTATTGCAAGCATTCAAACAGAAGATCGTATTTTGGTGATCACCGGTGGCACAGAGGGTATCTCCTGCTGGGGAGATATCCTGGCCAATGCAGCCAAAGTAAAAGGTATTCGTGGCTCTGTCATTGACGGGATGAGTCGCGATATCGAAGGCAGTGAATCCATCAGTTATCCCGTATATGGACGTGGCATTACGATGATCAGCGCACGCAACAGGCTGATTCAACTTGCTTCAGGCACGACAGTTATTATTGACGGCGTTGCAGTCAATGAAAATGATTTTGTCATTGCTGATCGATGCGGTACAGTATTCGTGGATGCTTCGCGGATTGAAGAAGTCCTGGAGCTGGCAGAACGTATCGCCAGCCGGCAAGACGGCATGGTGCAAGCCGTAAGATCCGGTCAATCAGTTGAAGAAGTCATGCACGACAAAAAGTTCGAAGCAATTAAACAGATTTAACATAACGGCTCTAATAGCCCTAAGAGAATAGCGATGGAATGGTTTGATGCACTCACTTTAGCGCGGATGCAGTTTGCTTTTACCGTCAGTTTTCACATCATCTTCCCCTCCTTTTCCATCGGACTCGCCAGCTATCTGGCAGTGCTGAACGGACTACACCTTTTCACAGGTAAAACCGTCTACCTGACTCTTTTCAATTACTGGAAAAAAATCTTTGCCCTCGCTTTTGGTATGGGTGTGGTCTCCGGTATTGTCATGAGCTATGAGTTCGGTACTAACTGGAGTGTCTTTGCTGACAAGGTTGGGCCAGTCATTGGCCCACTGATGGGCTACGAGGTCATGTCGGCCTTTTTTCTTGAAGCTGGCTTTCTCGGCGTGATGTTGTTCGGTCGCGAAAGAGTTGGACCACGCTTACATTTTTTTGCGACACTGATGGTCGCAGCTGGAACGGCGATGTCGGCCTTCTGGATTCTGTCTGTCAATAGCTGGATGCAAACTCCCGCAGGTTTTGGCTATAACGACGTTGGTCAATTCATTGTGAAAGACTGGCTCGAAGTTATTTTCAACCCCTCACTACCTTATCGTCTGGTACATATGGTGCTGGCGGCCTACCTGACCACGGCGCTTGTAGTGGGCAGCGTCGGCGCTTACCACTTGTTAAAAGGAAAGAATTCCGAATCTTCCGCAACGGCCCCTTCGCTATCAATTGAGGCTGTGCGTAAGATGTTCTCCATGGCGATGTGGATGATAGCGATCGTCGCTCCGCTACAAATGCTGGCGGGTGATCAGCACGGGCTCAACACCTTTAAATATCAGCCCCGTAAAATCGCTGCGATAGAAGGCCATTACGAAACTGTCTCACGCGCGCCCCTCATACTCTTCGGCATCCCTGACGCCAAAGAGCAAAAAATGAATTATGTTGTTGAAATTCCTGTTCTGGGCAGCCTGATCCTGACACATACTGTGGACGGGACGATTCAGGGTATGAAAGAGTGGCCGCCTGAAGACCAGCCACCTATGGGCATTGTTTTCTTTGCGTTTAGAGGCATGGTTGGCTTAGGCATGCTAATGCTGGGCTTAGGCTTATGGAGCTTATGGCTGCGTTACAAAGGCAGGCTGTATCAGACACCACTCATGCATCGTGCAGCGGTCTGTATGGGCCCTAGTGGTTTTATAGCAGTGCTGTGCGGATGGGTTGTGACCGAAGTCGGACGTCAGCCCTACACAGTTTACAACCTGCTCAAGACTGTAGACTCAGTCTCACCAATTGATGCCGCAGCTGTGGGTGCGACGCTGATTGCTTTCATCGTGGTGTATTTCACGCTCTTTGGTGCAGGGGTCTTTTATATTCTGCGACTCATGTCACATCCGCCTTCGACTGATCAGCCCAGCATGACAAAGGATGCTCCCATGCGCGCAGCTGGATTCGTACCGCCCGCGCTGCTTGACACACAAGAGAGGAAACAGCCATGACCATCGACTATGCACTGATTTGGGCGGGCTTAATTGCTTTTGCTGTCATCGCTTACGTGTGCCTGGATGGATTTGATCTGGGTGTGGGCATTCTTTTTCCTTTCGCTAAAAATGAGGTCCAGCGCGATGAGATGATGAACTCTGTCGCACCGGTTTGGGATGGTAATGAAACGTGGCTGGTTCTGGGTGGAGGGGGATTATTTGCAGTATTCCCTCTTGCGTACTCCATCATCATGCCAGCCTTGTATGCTCCATTTTTCATCATGCTGCTCGCTCTGGTTTTTCGAGGTGTGGCATTTGAATTTCGCTGGAAAAGTATCAATAGACAATACTTATGGGACTGGGCGTTTGCTGGCGGCTCAATAGTCGCGACCTTTGCACAAGGCATGGCACTGGGCGGTTTAGTGCAAGGTATTCCAGTCACTGGGCGCGCGTATTCAGGCGGATGGTGGGACTGGCTTTCACCGTTTAGTTTGCTGACAGGTTGTGCTTTATTGATCGGCTATACCCTGCTTGGATCAACCTGGCTGATCCTCAAAGCCGAAGGCGCAGTGCAAGAAATGGCCTACCGTTTCGCGCGTATCGCTGCCGTCTTGATGCTGATCATGATTGGCGTGGTGAGCCTGTGGACACCTTTACTCCACGAACATTTCGCAGCGAAATGGTTCGCCTGGCCTGCCCTGCTGTATGTCGTGCCTGTCCCCGTCCTAGTTTTATTGTGCGCGATCATGTTGTTCCGTGGTTTAAGCAAACAGCATCAGCTCACTCCTTTTGTTGCTGCCCAATGTCTCTTCGTTTTATCCTACATCGGACTTGGAATCAGTTTTTATCCTTATATTGTTCCGTCATCTGTCACCCTGTGGGCTGCCGCAGCGCCAGATAACAGCTTGAAGTTCCTGTTGGTCGGTGCAGTGTTTCTCATACCAATTATCCTGAGTTACACCATCTATTCCTACTGGGTATTCAGAGGGAAAGTCGGTAAGACTAGCGCGTATCACGGCGAAGTAACAAACTGATCTGATCAGGAGACAGTTTTTCCCAGGTACCGGATTGCAAGTTATTCAGTTTTAATCCTCCCATGCTCACTCTGATCAGTCTGAGCGTGGGATGGCCGACCGCAGCAGTCATTTTTCTGACCTGACGATTTTTACCCTCAATTAATTCCAGAGCAATCCAGCAATCAGGAATATTGCGTCGTACACGAATAGGCGGAATCCTGGCGGTAATATCGGGTTGCGGCTCAAGCAACCACGCCCGAACTGGCCTGGTGATATAGCCTTGAATATTCACTCCTGTACTGAGTTTTTTAAGCATCTCAGGCGTTGGGATATGTTCCACCTGTGCCCAGTAGCACCTCGTATGCGCATGCTGAGGGTCAAGCAGTCTGGTATTCACACCTGGCTCATCACTTAATAGCAACATCCCCTCTGAGTCCGCATCCAGACGACCAATCGGATAGACATCGGGAGGAAAGCCAAATTCCGAAAGTGTTCGGTTTGGTGATCCATCAGCAGTAAACTGTGACAGTACACCGTAGGGTTTGTTAAACATGATTATCATGATTTATACGGGCCTAAACAACAAAAACAGGTTTGACAAGACATGTCCATTATCCTTATCCGCCACGGCGAGACACTCCTGAATGCAGCGCGCGTATTCCAGCCCTTCGACACCGAGCTCGGACCGCGTGGTCTGGAGCAGGCCAGACTGCTGGCACAAAGAATAGCCGACTATGCACCCGAGGCGATTCTTGCTAGCGATATGCCCCGGGCACACAAAACCGCCCAATACATTTCAGAACAAACGGGACTTCCACTGACCACAAGCACTTTGCTGCATGAGCGCAATTTCGGAGACTGGCGAGGACAGAGCCACGACAGCCTTGGTCACGATCCCGCGACAGTCACTCAAACGCCTCCAAACGGTGAATCCAGAGAAGTATTTGCCAAACGCGTAATCGAGGCATTTAACCATGCAGTCGCGATGCGCGCTAATCTGGACGGACCACTGGTCGTTGTCAGTCACGGGTTAGTGATCCAGACAATACTGGAAAACTGCGTAGCACTCGGCATGCACACAATGCCGCACCGGATAGCTAATACCTCCGTAACGATTATAGAAACCGAGGCGCCTTACACGGTGCAGACATTGAATTGCACGCTCCATCTGCATGGAACGGATGTCGCAGAGGATGCGAAAAGCCTTTCGGGCGGTTAAAAAGGCTAATCGACAGGCTGAATGCTAGTTTGCGCCAAACAGCCGCTTGAGGCGAGACCAAATCAATCCGAACAAGATCGAAACCGGATTGATATGCGAAACAGCTGGATTGTCTGTTAGCTCTGGATTCTTTAGTCGCGCAGTCACATTTTTGCCAAAATCTGTAATCATTCTTCGAACAAACTCCTGCACTAGCCCTGAGCGCGAGAACTGCGCCAACGGTCCTTGCAGTGAATAGTCGAGATCAACAAACACTCGCGTCAAATCAGCTTCCAGAAATTCAAGTCGATATTGAACATCACCAGACGCACGGGACTGGCTCAGCGAGTCCTGTCCACTTCCTTTGAGAATCGCAGTCTGTGCGTGCTCATTAATTTCTAAAAAAGCCGATCCGATAAAGGCGGCAGACATGGGGCCGAATTTAATTGAGACCCGACCCTTTACGTGATTTCCGTCCTGACTTTCAATGACTGCGCCTGGCAAACAACCTGCTACTGCGGGCAAATCTGTCATGAGCTGCCAGACTGCCTTTATATCAACAGGCACATCAAAAGATCCTTCGATGTGCGTCAGATTTTTAGCGTGACGTGTCTGCGATCCGGACAACGGACCAGCAGAAGCATGTGCCCTGGCAACCTCAACAACGTCATCCTTACTTTCAACGTCAAAATTAACAAACTTGTCTGACGCGATGACAGGCGTAAAAACATGACCTGCTCGAACAGCTTGCCGTAATGCTTCGACCCGGGTGTCTGGTAAGTCCTGAAGTTTTTTTAATACCGAAAGAATGGCAGCTACGATTCCAACGTAACCCGTGCATCGACAGAGGTTACCTGCTAGTTCGATTCGAACACGTTGTTCATCAGCCTGCGGGATACGCAGGATAATATCGCGGGCCGTCGCAAGCATGCCAGGCGTGCAGTAGCCGCATTGCAAGGCATGGAACTCACTAAAAGCATCTCTCAAATGAAGCATGATGGGGTCGTCACCATACCCCTCAATCGTCGTAATCGATTTGCCATCGCACGCTACGGCAAAAGTAATGCAAGAGCGAATAGGTTGCCCATCACTTAACACTGTGCAAGCACCGCAGACGCCATGCTCGCATCCCAGATGCGTGCCAGTCAGTCCCTCCTGCTCGCGTAAAAAATCAGCTAGGTGCGTCCTTTCGGAAACAAGCTTCTCGACACTGCGGCCGTTGACAACGAGTGAGACATTTTTCATATTGACTCCACCGCGCCTAAAGCAAGTGCCAGACTGCGTCTGACTGCATTTGCATAAAGTTTGCGATCGATCAGATCCTTGTTGGGCGCTATGGTCGATAAGGCATCCACAATATCTTCGAAACTCACCGATGCGAGACCATTGCGTGCGATGTTATGAGCGATAACAGGTAAATCACCAGGCGGGCCATCAAGCGCACCAACTACCACACGAGAAACACGCGCTACCGGATCAATCAATACTGCACAACTCGCCTCTGCAAATTCACCTGTTTTTCGACAGAATTTGTAATAGCCCCAGCGAGTCTGTTCTGATATGAGCGGAAATTCAATCGCAGTAATGATTTCATCATCCGCGAGTGCCGTTGTGTAAGCTGCGAGCATGAATTCACGCATTGGTAATTTGCGAACAATTTTTGTTGACGTTATTTCAATATTTGCATTCATTGCCATACAGGCGAGTACCCAGTCTGCTGCCGGATCTGCATGAGCAAGACTGCCTCCGATCGTTCCACGATTCCGCACTGCACGATACGCAATGCGAGCAGCGACTTGCTGCAAGAGATGCCCTCGAAGTGGCTCGAATACACCATCCTCTATTTCTGCGTGTGTCACGCAGGCTCCTACGCGGATCACATGATCTAGCAAAGCCACCTGTCGCAGGTCTGCACAATTACTGACATCAATAATATGAGCAGGTCGTGCCAGTCTGAGATTCAACATTGGACCAAGCGACTGGCTACCCGCCATCAACTTCGCAGCGCCACCATGCTCAGTCAGTAATCTCAGCGCATCCTGCGCGTGATCAGCGCGACAATAATCGAATGCTGCCGCTTTCATGCACTCACCTGCTCATTTGCAGTTTTTTCCTGCCTGCCTTTTTCTATCGCCTCGAGCATACGCCGAGGTGTTAATGGAGTATGCGTGAGCTCTGCAGCGCCAATCTTTCTCAAGGCATCATTGACGGCACCGAAAATCACTGCTGGAGGCGCAATCGCACCACCTTCTCCCATACCCTTTGCCCCGAACTCCGTATGAGGCGATGGCGTCTCAAAATGTTCAATACGGATATTAGGTACCTCTGTCGCGCCTGGCATGACATAGTCAGCAAGTGTGGAGGCCAAGGGTTGCGCAAAACCATCATAAGGCATCTCTTCATACAAAGCAGTGCCGATTCCTTGTGCGACGCCACCAATGGTCTGGCCCTCGACCACCATCGGATTGACCAGTACCCCGCAGTCTTCCACAACGACGTAATCCAGGATGGATACACTACCAAGCTCTGGATCCACGGCCACAACAGCTGCGTGCGTCGCATACGTAAATGCTCCCGTGTCGACCTTTGGCTTATACCCTACCGTCGCCTCCAGGCCGCTTGCGTCAACATCGGGCGGCAATAACTGTGGATTGATATACCAGGCGTTGGCTATCTGACTGATTGACACCTGCTGTCCCTGATAGATGACACAGCCATCTTCGAACGATACCTCCTGCTCTGGAGCGCTCAAGAGATACGCACCTATCTTCAGAACCTGGGGTAATAGCTTTTTACAGGCCTTGGATACCGCACCACCAGACATCACCAGTGATCTGGAGGCATAGGTACCACTTGAATAGGGCGTCTGACCCGTATCACCATGCACGACCTTAATCCTGGAGATATCCACGCCCAGCACTTCGTTAGCAATCTGAGCAAAGGTAGTTTCCATTCCCTGACCATGAGAGTGGACGCCCACTCTGATCTCCAGGCCACCGTCAGGCGTCATTCGCACAAAAGCCTGGTCAAAGCCAGGTATCAATGGGGTTCCCCAGGCGGCGAATACAGAGGTGCCGTGCGCTGACTGCTCCGTGTAGGTGGCGATGCCAACTCCAATCAAACGACCATCTTTCTCTCCGAGCGCTTGACGCGCGCGAACCGCCTGAATATCGATCATCTCGAGTGCACGTCTAACGCTTGACGGATAATCTCCGCTATCAAAATGTTTATTCGCAATGTTGATGTAGGGCATCTGCTCGGGTTGCACCAGATTTTCAAGTCTGATTTCCCAGGGCTCGCGTCCGACCTCCAGAGCAATGGCATTCATGGTGAGTTCCATCGCAAAACAAACACCTGTCCTGGCTACACCGCGATAGGGAACAAATCCAGGTTTATTCGTTGCTACGCACTTTGTCACGCAACGATAACCGCTGAAGGCGTAGGGACCGGGAAGATTTCCCACTGCCTGTCCGGGTTCGAGCCCAATGGTAAATGGCCAAACTGAATACGCGCCACCGTCAATCACAAGCGTTGCATCCAGAGCAAGCAACTTGCCACGACGATCCGCGTAAGCCGTCATCTCGTAATAATGTTCACGCGTGTTAGCGCCTGCAATCAAGTGCTCACGGCGATCCTCGATATAACGAAAAGCTTGCTTATACGTTTTTGCAAGCCAGGCGACACATAACTCCTCTTGCTGCAAGACACACTTATAGCCGAATGCACCGCCCACATCAGGGGATATGATCCTGACTCGACCATGATCAAGATCCAGTAGTTGTGCAATCACGGTTCGAATCAGATGTGGGACCTGAGTCGCTGTAATCAATACCAGCTGGTCCGCCTGGTGATCCCAATAGGCCAGCATGGCTTTGCCTTCCATCGGAACCATGCATTGTCTTGCGAGACTAACTTTACGGTGAACGATAACGTCTGCTTGTGCAGCCAACGCTTCAAAATTCTTATCCGCCGTCAACGTAACGAATGTATTGTCCTTCCAGTGCTCATGCACGAGGTTCTCAGTGGCACAAAGCGAGGACGCTACATCAGAAAAAATCGGTAAGTCTTCATATTGAACATCAACTGCTTCAAGGATATCTTCTGCAAGTGCTCGCGTAGGTGCAAAAGACATCACAACCGGTTCACCAACAAAGCGTACTTTTCCACTGGCGAGTGGTGGTTGTGCGGAAGCCTGATAGGTTGGCAACGTCGAGTCAGCAACGATATCCTTGGCTCCAACCAGCAAATCCCTGGTGAACACGGCACCTTGGAATTGCTGCGGAAAACTAACAGAAAGAATACGGGCGTGGGCGACTGGACTGCGCGAGAAAGCAACCTCGCTCAATCCAGGCATCGAATAGTCGGCAACAAAATTCCCTTTGCCGTGCAGATGCCTGAAATCTTCGCTTCTCCGGACTCTTGCCCCGATCCCCTGAGGCTTGACTGAACCCGCATGATTTGAATGTCCCATCGCCTAGGCCTTCATCTTCAAACTGATTGTGCAAAACAATACACTTCGATCGCTTAACGACGACCCAGTGCAGAGAAGGTGTAGTTATCCAGAGTCGCCTCGGCAACGCGGAACCAGCTTGCCTCACTTTGCTGGAATTTCGACCACTCTGGATAAATCGCGGCAAAATCCGGATTTTTTTCCGACAACTCTTTCCAAAGTTCCTGTGAAGCCTGATAGGTCGCATCCATGACATCTCTTGGGAAGATGACAACTTTGGCGCCACCTGCAATGAGCTTACGCAAAGCGATCGGATTGAGTTGGTCGTAATGCGCCATCATCTTAAGAGTCTGCTCATTACAAGCCACCTCAAACGCGGCCTTGTAGACTGGCGGTAAAGCTTCGAAGGCCTTGTCATTGACCATGGTTGTAATCGATCCGCTGCCTTCAAACCAACCAGGCGCGTAATAATAAGGTGCGACCTTATTCAGTCCTAATTTTTCATCATCGTGAGGACCGATCCATTCCGCTGCATCAATCGTACCTTTTTCAAGTGCGGAATAAATTTCGCTCGCGGGAATTTGCTGTGGAATCGCGCCGAGCTTGGACAACACCATTCCACCAATTCCGCCGATACGCATTTTCAAGCCTTTGATATCAGCAACGGATTTGATTTCCTTGCGATACCACCCCCCCATCTGCACACCAACGTTGCCGCACGTAAAGTTAACTATGTTGTATTTCTTATAGACTTCGCGCAGTTTTTGTAAACCACCGCCATACAGCAGCCATGAGGCTTGCTGTCTGGCGTTCATACCGTAGGACAAACCAGCGTCAAACGCCAACGCACTGTTCTTACCTATGAAATAAGTGCTCAGTGTGTGATTACACTCAACGGTGCCACTTCCCACCGCATCCATCACTTGCGTGGCAGGGACAATTTCTCCGCCAGCGAATATACGAATATCAAATTTTCCCTCTGTTATTTCACCTACGCGTTTGCAGAGTTCTTCTGCAGAACCATACATGGTGTCCAGACTTTTAGGCCAGCTTGTAGCCATACGCCATTTGATCTGAGGATTTGACTGTGCAACAACAGGTGCAGCCATTGCGGCCAAGCCTGCGCCAGCGACTGTTGCGGTTTTGGTAAGAAAGCGACGACGTTGCATATAGAGCTCCTAAGGTTAGGAATTTCAACAACTAATGATGGATGAATAAAAACCAGCAAATTTCGACTAACTAAAGTATTTACTTTTTAAACCCGTTTTTAAACCCGTTACAAACGCACCACGACTACTTCAATCGCACCGTTATGCTGCAAAACTATGACTCAGCATACTGATTGAATTTCTAAATATCAATAGAGATAAATCGGAATATCAGCCCTTCACGCCATAGCCCCCGCCACCAGGCAAAGCAAGCTCAAGCGTATCGCCCTCGATCATATCCACAACACCTTTCGGATGCGTCACATGCTCTGCATTGAGCTTCACATGACCAACACGACCGGGAGCGCCCCCCTCAATTCCTTTAGCAGGGACGCGCGTGCGGTCAGTTAACAGAGAGACACGCAGCCTTCCTGGCCAGCGGGACTCAAAGGAAACCATCTGACCCATGCCACCGCGATGCAGTCCCTCACCTCCCGATCCATCAATGAGACACTTTTTATGGAAAAGAACGGGTGACAGCATTTCAGCGACTTCGATCGGTGTATTTGAAATGTTGGCGGGAAAGCCAGCTGCTGGCGGGCCATCACGATCACGCATCGCCCCCATGCCACCATTAAAAAACAAAATGCTTGAAAATGATGTGCCCTTTTCCGGATTCACTCCGCGCATCAGCACAGACCATAGCGGCGTGCCGCTATCTGCCTGCACGCGATCAGGGAGCACCTTGGCTAACGCTTCAAATACAGCTGCCTGCAGTTGATGGCCGATTAAGTGCCGCGCACCCACAGCTGCCGGTGGCTTAGCATTCACGATCGTACCTTCAGGTGCAATCATCGTAAACAAACGCGTAAATCCGTCATTATTTGGAATAGCTGGAGAAAGCAAACACTTGAACGGATATATTGTGTAGGCATACGCGTGATGGAATGTTTCGTTCACACCAAAACGCACCTGTGGGCTACTGCCACTGTAATCAATCACGACTGACTCATGCGTGACAGTTATTTTGGCCTGAACCCGAATTTTTTCATCCCAGCCATCAGACTCGACGGCACCGTAATAAACCCCTTCAGGAATATTTTTTAGTTCACGCAGTGCAGCCTGCTCAGAGGCACGGAAAATTTCACTCGCGATTTCGTCCATGTTGTCCAGGCCGTACTCAGCGAGCATTTCTACAAGCCGACGATCCGCGACACGCAACGCTCCAACCTGTGCCTCGATATCACCCCGCACCTGCTGAGGCTGACGGACATTCGCCTCAAGCATCTGCATCACCCAGGGATTAAACACCCCATTTTCTGCTAGCTTGACAACGGGAAAACGAATACCTTCCTCATACACCTCGCCAGCATCTGCTGACCACTGACGCCCACCAATATCAGAAAGATGGGCT
This sequence comes from Sheuella sp., assembly GCA_030650995.1. Classification (GTDB taxonomy): domain Bacteria; phylum Pseudomonadota; class Gammaproteobacteria; order Burkholderiales; family Burkholderiaceae_B; genus Zwartia. Next base: position 72,788 of record JAUSCY010000025.1, read on the forward strand.
ACAGCAATTGCAAAGGCTACCAGTTTGTCATGTACGAATATGGGAGCAGCCATCGTTGCATCTGGCAGATGACCTGTTCCAATCCAGGGATCATTCGTAAATAAAATATCCCCTTGCTTGAGCGTTTCCCTGGGAAACACTTTAAGCATCGCTTTGAGCGACAGGGGCGCAGTACCAATAAAACCGGGGATACTAAGTGATGACTGGGCAACTAACCTGGCCTCGGTATCAAGTAAGACACATGCGAAATCGTTCGATTCGCGCACAACAGTCGAAAACGAAGTCCGCTTGAGCGTTGCTCCCGCTTCGTCAGCAATTGCAATTAATCGATTCCAGTAAATCTCAAGGTCAATCGGGCTCATGATTCAATGATTCCTGTGCTCAAGCATTGTTGCCAGACTTGGCGCCTAGCGATATTCGAATATTGTCAAAGGCATCCAGCGAATAATGATCGCCGGGCCCAATTACCACGGTAGAACCAGGTTGTTCAATCAAGGCGGGGCCAGAATGACGCTCACCCTGTACCAAGTCATCCACATTGAGAACCGGTGTTTGTACAAATGCATTGATATCAGGGAAAAAACTCTCTCGCATACGTAATGATTTTTCACGACCAGACGATACATTTTCTGTCGAGCGATGAGTCATGCTTATCGGCGTAGCGCTAGAGGCTTGCACGCGCCAGTTCACGGCTTCGGTTTGCTGTCCGATCAACTGTGTACCGAAGCGCACTTCATAGGCTTGTTGAAAACTCTTTTCAATTGCGCTGAGTTCGGATTTTTTAATTATTTCGGGCAACTCTGTCTCGACTTCAAAACCCTGTCCAACATAGCGCATATCCGCACTGCGGCGGAAATGAATCTGATCCGCAGAAATGCCAGCACTGGCCATTTCATTTTGCAGAGAATTTTCCATTGACTTGAGTAAAGACTCGACAGCATCCCAATCCATTTCTGACAGACGCACGTATCGGGTACGCACCATGTCCATTTTCATTGGCGCAACAAGCAACCCGAAGGCTGAAAAAACACCCGCGTTAGCGGGCACAAGTATCTCAACGCAACCACTACGTCTTGCAACTTCACGCGCATGGATGGGACCTGCTCCACCAAATGCGAGTAAGGTATAGCGTCTGATATCACGGCCATTTTCCACTGCGTGGATTTTTGCCGCGACAGCCATGTGCTCGCATACGATGCGATGAATACCGTTAGCAGCCTCGATGACTGTCATGCCAAGCGGCTTGGCAATATGTTCCTCGATCGCTCTTGCCGCTAGTTCCGGTTGAAGTTTGACAGCACCGCTGAGCGTACCCTCAGGATCCAGATATCCGAGTAGCAACGCAGCATCTGTCACGGTCGGACGTGTACCACCTAGGCCGTAACAAGCTGGACCGGGACTCGAACCTGCACTATGCGGCCCCACTTTGAGCAACCCTGTCGTATCAACATGGGCGATACTGCCGCCGCCTGCGCCGATCTCAATCAGATCAATTGTTGGTAACCTGACAGGCAGACCACTGCCCTTTTTAAATCTTTGTTGTCGCGCAGCTTCGAACTCAGTCGTAATCGATGGTTTGCCATGCGTTACCAGACAGGCTTTTGCCGTTGTCCCGCCCATATCAAAAGCCATCACATCTGGCGTGCTTGCCTGACGGGCACTGTGTGCAGCCCCCAGTGCACCTGCAGCCGGACCCGATTCAAGCATCCGAATCGGCATACGTTCACCAATCTCACGTGAAATAACACCACCATTTGACTGCATGATCTGTAGCGTGGCTTGCAATCCAATATCTTGCAAACCCTTCTCTATGGCAGAGAGATAATTTCCAACCATTGGCATGACACAGGCATTAAGTGCTGTGGCCACGGTTCTTTCATATTCGCGAATCTCGCCGAGCACTTGGTAGGAGAGCGACACATAAAGTTCAGGAGCGATTTTGTTGGCAATCTCTTTTACACGATCTTCATGCGCGGGATTTGTAAAGCTGTGCAAAAAACATACGGCTATCGCGCGCACGCCTTCACGCATCACCTTGCGAATAACAGATTCGATTTCCGCGTCACTGACAGGTTGAACAACAAGACCTGCAGCATCGACACGCTCATTGATCTCAAAACGCAGTTCTCTGGGAACAATCGGATCGGGCCCGAGCGTAGTCAGGTCATACAAGTCATAACGTAAGTCACGCGCTATTTCAATCACATCGCGAAAACCGGCTGTTGTGATGATTGCTGTTTTTGCGCCTTTTTTCTCAATCACAAGATTCGTAACCGCGGTGGTTGCTCCGACCACTACTTCATTGACCTCGTGCATACTGATTCCATGCTCTTTAAGCATACTCAGTAAACCCTTGCAGATTGGCGCCACAACGTCCTGGGCGCCAGTCAGTACCTTTGCTGTTTTAACATCACCATTACTAGAAAGCAGCACCAGGTCGGTGAACGTTCCACCGATATCAAATGCGAAACGATATGTCATGTCAACCCTTCACCTTTGATAATTTGATGCCTCGTTCAAATCCTTTTTCGAATTTTTTATTTTCAAAAACATCGGCTTTTATCTGGAAGAATTCTTTTAAAGCGCGCTGCTCATCAGTGGTTGTATGCATGGATGTGGCATCAAACGGGCATGTCTGTGTACACATTTCACACCCGATGCAATTCGCGTGAATCGACTCAACACTGCCATCACCCTGAGCGAGGGCATCATAAAAACAGGTCTGGATGCAGATCGTGCAACTTGGATTTTTACAGGCTTCTGATGCAATTTCGCTATGCATGCGCGGTTTTTTGAATTGCTCTCCATAATCTTTTACAGTCTGCTTCGATGCGATGCCTGTCATGGATGCCATATCCGGATAACCATGGCTATCCATGAAACTCTCCAGGCCTGTAATAATATTTGGCAAGTATTTGATTCCCTTGAGCATCAGTACAGAGCCTACTTGTACCAATGGAGCTCCTGTCATGATGAACTCAACAACATCCTTATGATCATAAATACCATTCGAGCCTGTAATCGGCATACCGAGTTCGGTATATATCCGGTTTACCCACCGCAAAGATAATGCCTTTGCCCATACACCACCGATACCAGCGGGTCCGCCTATTCGAGGCAGTCCTGTTTCAATATCTACGGAAAATCCTGTGTATCGATTGGTGGCTGTGACCCCTGAAGCACCCGCTTCTTTCACAGCGCGCGCAACATCCAGGACACGTGACTGATCGGGTGTCAGCTTGACGATGACAGGTATCTTGACTGCCTCACATACGCGTCTGGTTACTTCACGCGCGATTTCTGGTTCTTGTCCAATCATCGAGCCACCATGCACTCCAGGCATCATCGCAGGATGCGGACACCCAAAGTTCAACTCAACCATCGGCAGGCCACAATCCTCGATCGTTCGACAAATATCGACCCAGCTTTGTACCGTTTTCCCACCCGCACTCCCGATCAGATGCGAACCCTGATCCTGAGCGTATTTTTGTAACTCAGTCAGATGAGGTACCCACTCCTTGATTGGTGTGCTCGAGTAACCTGAACGACTGTAAAAAACAAAGTTTTTATTAACTTTGCCGCGAATTAATTCATTTTTTTCATTCAAAATTGCGTATTTTGAATTTTGCGTCAACCGCGCCATATCCTCTATGTCGGTGAGCGTTTTAATGATCATCCCGCCTGCACCAGCATCCACACATTCCCGAATGACTTCCGGACTGTTCGTTGTTTCAATGGACGCAACGACCACTGGGTTTTTAAAATGCACACCGCAAAAATCTAGGGATAAGTCAGCCACGTAAGATCTCCGATAAGAGTGATTCGATACAAAATATTTATATTCTTCGTATACGAACTATTTATTTACGAATACCATTCTTAAAAAAATTAATTAACTTATTGCGATTAACAAAACTAAATGACTCAATGCGACGACAGAACTTCGGCACCTTTTCTCAAGGTGGACTTGCGGTTCTCATCATTGCCTTGTACCAAGCGCATCAATAGATCCATGAACAAGTCTCGTTCCTCAGGTTCAAGCGGACTGAGTAGCTGTTGCTGAGAGTGCTGCATATCTTTTTGATAGCGTGCGACGAATAACTCACCCTCGCGCGTCGCCCTGCAAAGCTTTCTGCGCCGATTACCCGCATCGATTTTGCGCGAAACGAGTTGACGTGCTTCAAGACGCTTAAGGATTTCTGCGATGTTGGCTGGATCAAGTCCCAATTCCTCACCAAGCATCGACTGATCGATATTTGGTCGATTGACCAAAATACTCAACAATCCAAATTGAATGGGAGTGACTTCGCCTTTAGCGACTTGCCCCATAAATAAAGCAACATGCAGCTGGTGCAGTCTTCTGACAAGATATCCAGGACGATCCCAGATCACATGATCGGAATATTGCGGCGCAGCATCCGTCAGGCCGGCATCAGCGCTTGCACTCGTCTCTGCCTGCTTGGTTGGGAGCAAATCGATCTCCGGATATCAGCGCAACTGGATTGTTCGTATACTGAGAATTGATTGTGGACCTCTGTCGTGAACAGTGTCAAGCAAATTTTTGATGCCATGGCCAGCTTTGACTAAATAGATTGTGAGCAGATCAATTAACCCAGACTATCAGCCCAGATATTTCTGGCCCATCCCCACGCGTAGGTTCCTTCCAAATCACTGGGTTCGGTCGATACACCACCAGATCCTGCAACCGTTTTATAAGTTTTCTCAGCTGCGCTGTATTGATGGACGCTCGCTACATGGACGACTTGTTTGTCATCGACAAAGCTATAGCAGGTATTGGTCAAGACAGGCGATGGATTAACATCCCACCCGCTCAGCTCGGCAACAATTGCAGCTGCAGCAACTTTTGCATGCTGATTCGCCATATGCGCGGACTTGGGCATAAAAGCTGCGTTCTGCGCAGAATCCCCAATCACGTGAATATCTTTAGCCGCTGTTGATTCAAAATTCAAGAAATCAACCTGCGCCCAACGTTTGTTGGAATTTGCTAGCCCTGCATTGATAATCAACTCGCCTGCTCGCATCGGAGGCAACACATTCAACACATCAGCACGAACATCTTCTTGTATGTCGAACTTAAGTGTCTTCGAACTTCCTTCGACACGCATGACACTATGTGAGGGGCGATATTCAATCATTCCCGGATAGAGCTCAGCCCAGGCCTTTTTGAATAATGCGCCTTTAGATACGACATCCTGATTCGCATCAAAAATTAACACCTTGGATTTAGGCTTATTCTTTTTAAAATAATCTGCGACTTGACATGCTCGCTCATAAGGTCCGGGCGGACAGCGGTAAGGCTGCTCAGGGATAGTGATAGCAAATACGCCTCCATCTTGCATCGCGTTCAACTGCTGGCGCAATGCGAGCGTTTCAGGTCCGGCTTTCCAGGCCTGCAGGGTGGCACCCATTGAATTCGCCTGAGCTAACCCTTCGATAGTATCTGTCATCAGACTGATACCCGGAGACAAAACCAGTTTATCGAAACGCAGTGTTTTACCTGAAGAAAGCGTGACAGTTTTTTTGTCAGGATCGATTTTCTTAACAAAATCCTTGATCATATTGATGCCATGATTAGAACGCAACGTATCAAAGGAAACAGAAATCTCCTGAAGTGTGCGCGATCCTCCCACAACCAGATTAGACAAAGGGCAAGAGATGAATAAAGGATCAGGCTCAATTAAAGTGACGCGAGCAGTATTGTTTGACAGCAGACGAATATATTTAGCAGTGGTTGCACCACCGTAACCTGCCCCCACAACAATAATCTCTGCTGACTTGAGATCAACAGCACGTGCAGTACCCTGCATACCCAGCATCAAACTCATTAAGGCTGTGCTTTGCCCAAGAAATAGACGACGGTTCATCTTCGTACTCCTGTCACTTTTGACCCAGTACGCGAGCGATGATTTCTAATTGCTCATCGGTGTAGCCTTTGGCTAACTGAGGCATGATCGTACCGGACCGCGCGCCTGACTTAAATGCCATCAGTTGCGCAAGCATGTTTGATTGTGAAAGTTGATGGATCAATGGCATCCCACCGTTTTCAACTCCTTTCCCATCAGTGCCGTGACAACTGGCACATGTGGCTGCAAGGGATCGCTGATAAAGTACTTTTGCCTCATCACCTTGCGCAATCGCCTCGAAAGATCCAGCGCTCATTATCGATACAGCAACGAATAGTTGTACAAAAGTTCGCCTGAAATAAATCATTTTCTTTACTCCGCATTAAGGGCGAACCGCGGGAGTCTCCAAGGGCATTCCCCGAGCCCGCCACATTAAATATAGTTCGAGATCCACAATCTCCTGCGAATCAAAAGCAAAGGGTTCTGCTCGTACACCTGACATGCAATTACGTAATCGCCTCTCGAGTGAGCCAACAGTCTGCCACTCAAGCCTGTATATTGGATATCCGGTCGGGTGAGCCTGAGGTATGACATTTCCTGCAAGTTTCAATCCTGAACGTTCAGCATGGCACTGTGCACAGGATAAGTTTAGCTGCCCCATGCGCTGTTCAAAAATTTTCTGACCTGCCCGAAGGTGTATATCTATGGCGGGGCTCTCATCAATCGTGATTGGCATACCCTTTGACTGCGTACCAACGTAAGCAGCGATCGACAGCGCTTCTTTACTCTCATGTGCGAAGGGTTGTGCTTGCTGATGCTCTACCCTGCATTGATTGATACGGCCTTCGATATTTAACAACTTATCGCTGACAAGCTTTGGGTAACTTGCAGATACCCCCTTCATTGAGAGCTCCGCGTCTCCATGGCATTGCGCACAAGACTTATTTTTTTTACCAGCGGGTGTTTGCCAGAGGGTCTGACCATCAAGCACCCAGAAAGTCGCAGGGTTTTGCGCAGGATCATTTTGCATTGCCTGAGTCTGTGGCGACATTAAGGCAAAAGAGGATTGTCTATCAAGACCCGCAGGATCAGCTATACAGGAAGCTATTGCGCAATTCAACGCAAAGAAAATATATATACGGGTTTTTAAAACTTCAATCACGTTACTGTGATCTTGCTGGTTGTC